>NZ_CP077087.1:5940000-6240000 GCF_014268495.2 Pseudomonas monsensis
TTTTAAGAAACCCTAAACTTGGCTCAGCAATCGTTGGTTACATCTTTGATTTCTCGCGGAGTAACTTGTGATGCTGATAATCTTGTTGACTATCAGTCTGACCCCACAAGCACCCACACGAATTGCTTGATTCAGTTGTTAAAGAGCGGTTGGTTAAGATCTTTCGTCTCAACCGAGGCGCGCATTCTACAGCAGCCTCATTTGCTGTCAAGTGATTATTTTCAGAAGTTTTCGAAGATTTCCTCAACAACTTCAACCACTTGCGCTTCCGATCTCTCGTTAGCGGGAGGCGAATTCTACAGCGTTACTCGCTGCTGTCAACACCTCTTTTTCTCCGCTTTCGACCGAGAAGATCGAACCGTTGAAAGCGCCAGATCAACCGGTATTTCCAACTCCTTCCAGGCTTCGATGAACTGAAGCAAGTCGCTGTCGAAAACTGCGTAACTCATTGAATCTCAAGGAGTTTTCCGTTTCGACTGCGCCGGAAGTGGGGCGAATTATAGACTTCTAGAATTCGCCGTCAATCCCTAATTTCAATTTTATTCAGATTTCAGCGTAATACGTGCAAATGCCTTCTTTCCGGCCTGGCAAACGTGGGTAGCGCCCAGTACATATATAAAGGAGCGATCAACCACTTCACCATCTACACGCACCCCACCCGACGACAACAAATCACGCGCCGCTGCCGAGTTCTTCACCAGGCCCGCTTTATTAAGGACAGCCGCGATCGGCATGTCCTCAGTAGACGCAAGCTCGATTTCAGGCAAATCATCCGGCAGTTCGCCATCCTTCATACGGTTGCCCGCGGCGCGGTGAGCATTGGCCGCAGCCTCTTCACCATGGAAACGTGCCACGATCTCTTCAGCCAACTTGATTTTTACATCGCGCGGATTGGCGCCCGCCTCGACATCGGCACGCAACGCATTGATCTCATCCATCGAGCGGAAACTGAGCAGCTCGAAGTAGCGCCACATCAGCGCATCCGGAATCGACACCAACTTGCTGTACATGACGCCCGGTGCTTCCTGAATGCCGACGTAGTTGCCCAACGACTTGGACATCTTCTTCACGCCATCCAGGCCTTCAAGCAACGGCATGGTCAGAATGCACTGAGCCTCCTGACCATATCCACGCTGCAGCTCACGCCCCATCAACAAGTTGAACTTCTGGTCGGTACCGCCCAGCTCGACATCGGCACGCAGAGCAACCGAGTCGTAACCCTGCACCAGCGGATAGAGGAATTCGTGAATAGCGATTGGCTGATTGGTGGTGTAGCGCTTGTCGAAGTCATCGCGCTCAAGCATCCGCGCAACAGTGTACTGCGACGTCAGGCGAATGAAGTCTGCAGGCCCCATCTGGTCCATCCAGGTGGAGTTGAACGCGACTTCGGTTTTCGCCGGATCGAGAATCTTGAATACCTGAGTCTTGTAAGTCTCGGCGTTTTCCAGAACCTGCTCGCGAGTCAGCGGAGGGCGCGTGGCGCTCTTTCCACTCGGGTCACCGATCATTCCGGTGAAGTCACCTATAAGGAAGATCACCTGATGCCCCAGCTCCTGGAACTGGCGCAACTTATTAATAAGCACGGTATGACCCAAGTGCAGATCCGGCGCTGTCGGATCGAAACCAGCCTTGATACGCAGCGGTTGGCCGCGCTTGAGCTTCTCGATCAGCTCGGACTCGACCAATAGTTCTTCCGCACCACGTTTAATCAGCGCTAGCTGCTCTTCAACCGACTTCATAACAGACCCGCAAGGCTCAGATTCAAAGGGAACCAACCATACAAGATCGCGCACCAATTACAAGTTTTGCCCGGCGCACGGACACCAATCCACAGACAGACTGTCTGTAGACTTGCTTCAGAGATGATTTGGTTATATTTTATACAGTTATTTCATCTTCATCATGTCATTCATCTTTTCCAATTCATCTTTTTTCAAAGTCAAAATTACTTATGACCACAGAACCGTCTAAAGCGCCACCGCTTTACCCGAAGACCCACCTGCTCGCAGCAAGTGGTATCGCCGCCCTTCTCAGCCTGGCACTCCTGGTATTCCCTTCCAGTGATGTTGAAGCCAAAAAGACGACCCTGAGCCTTGAACTGGAAAGTCCTGCTGAACAACTGACACAAGATCAAGACGCTGCTGACGCGGTTCAAGCCACAAATGAGCCAGCAGCCTCGCCGTTTGCCCAGATCGAAAACCCTGACGAAACTGCCTCGGAAACCGCTGAAGCCGCGCCAGAGCCAGCCAAGGTCGCCGAAAAACCAAAAGCTCCCGGCCATCGGGAAGTCGTCGTGTCGAAGGGCGACACCCTGTCCACGCTGTTCGAAAAGGTCGGCCTTCCGGCTGCCGCAGTGCACGAAGTACTCGCCAGCGACAAGCAAGCCAAGCAGTTCAGTCAGTTGAAACACGGCCAGAAGCTGGAGTTTGAACTGACGCCTGAAGGCCAGTTGGCCAGCCTGCACAGCAAGGTCAGCGACGTCGAAACCATTTCCCTGACCAAGAACGACAAGGGTTACGCGTTTAACCGGGTCACCGCAAAACCTACGGTTCGCACCGCTTATGTACACGGTGTCATCAACAGCTCGCTGTCGCAGTCCGCCGCCCGTGCAGGCCTCTCCCACAGCCTGACCATGGATATGGCCAGCGTCTTCGGCTACGACGTCGACTTCGCTCAGGACATCCGCCAGGGCGACGAATTCGACGTCATCTACGAGCAGAAGGTGGTCAACGGCAAGGCAGTCGGAACCGGTCCCATCCTGTCTGCACGCTTCACCAACCGCGGTAAAACCTACACCGCCGTGCGTTACACCAACAAACAAGGCAACAGCAGTTACTACACCGCCGATGGCAACAGCATGCGCAAGGCGTTCATCCGCACGCCGGTGGACTTCGCCCGCATCAGCTCAAAGTTTTCCATGGGCCGCAAACATCCGATCCTCAACAAGATCCGCGCCCATAAAGGCGTCGATTACGCTGCTCCGCGCGGCACACCAATCAAGGCTGCCGGTGACGGAAAAGTGTTGTTGGCCGGTCGCCGTGGTGGCTATGGCAATACCGTGATCATCCAGCACGGCAATACCTACCGCACGCTGTACGGCCACATGCAAGGTTTCGCCAAAGGCGTGAAAACCGGCGGTACCGTCAAGCAGGGCCAAGTGATCGGTTACATCGGCACCACGGGCCTGTCCACCGGTCCGCACCTGCACTATGAATTCCAGGTCAATGGCGTACACGTCGATCCACTGGGCCAGAAGCTGCCGATGGCCGACCCGATCGCCAAGTCCGAACGTGCCCGCTTCCTGGCGCAGAGCCAGCCACTGATGGCGCGCATGGACCAGGAAAAGGCCACCATGCTGGCCTCGAGCAAGCGCTAAGTCATGGCCCTGTATATCGGTGTGATGTCCGGAACCAGTCTCGACGGGCTGGACATCGCCCTGATCGAGCAAACCTCGGCGATCAAACTGATCGCCACCCACTACATTCCCATGCCTGACTCCCTGCGCACTGAGCTCTTGAGCTTGTGCGCCAGCGGCCCCGACGAGATCGCCCGCTCGGCGATTGCCCAGCAACACTGGGTGAAACTCGCCGCGCAAGGTATTCACACCCTCCTTGAACAACAGCAACTCAAACCGCAAGCCATTCGCGCCATCGGCAGCCACGGGCAGACCATTCGCCATGAGCCGGCACGTGGCTTTACCGTGCAGATTGGCAACCCGGCCCTGCTGACTGAATTGTCCGGTATCACCGTTGTCAGCGACTTCCGTAGCCGCGACGTCGCAGCTGGCGGCCAGGGCGCACCGCTGGTGCCGGCCTTTCATGAGGCGTTGTTCGAAGAGCGTAGCGGTAACCAGGCCGTCTTGAATGTCGGCGGTTTCAGTAATCTCAGCCTGATTGAGGCGAGCAAGCCGGTAGCCGGTTTCGACTGTGGCCCGGGAAATGTGCTGATGGACGCCTGGATTCATCAGCAACGGGGTGAAAACTACGATCGCAACGGCCAATGGGCAGCCACTGGCCGCGTCGAACCGGCCCTGCTGAAAGCTCTGCTCAGTGACCCGTTCTTTATTACCAAAGGCCCGAAAAGCACCGGCCGGGAAGTGTTCAACCTGCCTTGGCTGGAGCGACACCTCTCGAAACTGCCGACCTTCGCCGCAGAGAACGTCCAGGCCACGCTGCTCGAATTGACGGCGCTGAGCATCGTCGAATCGCTGCAGAGCGCTCAATCGGACACGCAAGAGTTGTTGGTTTGCGGCGGCGGCGCACACAATGCCACGCTGATGAAACGCCTGGCGGATCTACTGCCGAATGCAATCGTCGCCAGCACTGCCAGCCACGGCGTCGATCCAGACTGGGTCGAGGCCATGGCCTTCGCCTGGCTGGCCCATTGCTGCCTCGAAGGCATAGCCGCCAACCGCCCGAGTGTCACCGGCGCAAAAGGCCTGCGCGTACTCGGTGCGATCTACCCTAACTAAGCAAAACGCAGACAACAAAAAACGCCGCAGAACCGTAAGGCTCTGTGGCGTTTTGTTGTGTGTAGCGCAGTGCGATCAGATCGAGAATGAAGAACCGCAACCACAGGTCGTGGTGGCGTTCGGGTTCTTGATCACGAAGCGCGAACCTTCCAGACCTTCCTGGTAGTCGACTTCGGCACCGGCCAGGTACTGGAAGCTCATCGGATCAACCACCAGGCTCACGCCTTCGCGCTCGACGATGGTGTCGTCCTCGGCCACATCTTCATCGAAGGTGAAACCGTACTGAAACCCTGAACAACCGCCGCCCGTAACGAATACGCGCAGCTTCAAGCGATCATTCCCCTCTTCATCGACCAGGCTCTTCACCTTGTGCGCAGCACCTTGGGTGAATTGCAAAGCCGTGGGGGTGAAGGATTCGACGCTCATGCTGACTATCTCCCGGCGTTACGCCGCCATAATGCGTGATGACGCGCATTATCCGCTTGTCCTAGAAAATCGGTCAACTATTGTTACGGTATATCAATAAACCCGACCAACTGCCCAGAATGCAAAAAGGCCCGTTTGACGGGCCTTTTTGCTGTGCGGCTTAACGTGTTACGGCAGCATGCCGGCGTGGGACAAACCGAAACGCTCGTCCAGCCCGAACAGGATGTTCATGTTCTGCACTGCCTGACCCGACGCGCCTTTGACCAGATTGTCGATCACCGACAACACCACCACCAGGTCGCCATCCTGCGGACGATGCACCGCAATGCGGCAGACGTTGGCGCCGCGCACACTACGGGTTTCCGGATGGCTGCCGGCCGGCATCACATCGACGAACGGCTCGTTGGCATAACGCTTTTCAAACAGCGCCTGCAGATCCACCGAGCGATCAACAACAGTCGCGTAGAGCGTGGAGTGAATGCCACGGATCATCGGGGTCAGGTGCGGCACGAAGGTCAGACCGACGTCTTTACCGGCGGCGCGGCGCAGGCCCTGACGAATTTCCGGCAGGTGACGGTGACCTTTCACCGCATAGGCTTTCATGCTTTCCGACGTCTCGGAGTACAAAGAGCCTACAGCGGCGCCACGACCGGCACCGCTGACGCCGGACTTGCAGTCAGCGATCAGACGCGAAGCGTCAGCCAGACCGGCTTCAAGCAACGGCAGGAAACCCAGCTGCGTAGCGGTCGGGTAGCAACCCGGCACCGCGATCAGACGGGCTTTCTTGATCTGCTCGCGATTGACTTCCGGCAGCCCGTAGACGGCTTCGTCGAGCAGCGCCGGCGCGCCGTGCGGCTGGCCGTACCACTTGGCCCATTCATCGGCGTCCTGCAGACGGAAGTCTGCGGACAGGTCGATCACCTTGGTGCCCGCTGCCAGCAATTCACCGGCCAATGCATGCGCGACTCCGTGCGGCGTCGCGAAGAACACCACGTCACACGCGCCCAGCGTCTTGATGTCCGGCACACTGAACGCCAGACCGTCATAGTGGCCGCGCAGGTTCGGGTACATATCAGCCACGGCCAGACCGGCCTCGGATCGGGAAGTGATCACAACCACTTCTGCCTGCGGATGCTGCGCCAACAGACGCAGCAGTTCGACACCGGTGTAACCCGTGCCGCCGACGATACCGACCTTGACCATAACCTGCCCTCAAAGAACCCACTGGAAAGCCATCGATAATAGGGGCCGCGCGGCCCTGCGACAACCGTCAAGGTGACGTGCGGACGCTCAAGCCTCTACTATCCGGGCTACCGTGAACCTGGGAATAACCAAAAATGCTCTATCTATGGATCAAAGCGTTTCATATCGTCAGCGTCGTGTGCTGGTTTGCCGGGCTGTTCTACTTGCCGCGGCTGTTCGTTTATCACGCGCAAAGCGAAGACACGATCAGCAAAGAACGCTTCAGCGTCATGGAACGCAAGCTGTATCGCGGCATCATGGGCCCGGCGATGATCGCCACGCTGATCTTCGGCGGCTGGCTGATTTACCTGAACCCGAGCATTTTCAGCATGGGTGGCTGGATTCACGCCAAACTGACTCTGGTCGTGTTGCTGATCGGCTACCACCACATGTGCGGCGCTCAGGTAAAACGTTTTGCCCGTGGCGAGAACACCCGCAGCCATGTCTTTTATCGCTGGTTCAATGAAGTGCCGGTTCTGATATTGCTGGCTATCGTAATTCTGGTCGTGGTCAAGCCGTTCTAACTTCAACAAGTACAGATCCTTGGGGTGTTCATAATGTCGCTGCCCGCTCTGCTCGAACAACGTCTGCGCCTGCCTGTAGTAGCAGCGCCGATGTTCCTGATTTCCAACCCGGAACTGGTGCTCGCCTGCTGCCGCAATGGCGTGGTCGGCAGTTTTCCGGCGCTGAACCAGCGTGAAAGCAGCGGGTTCAAAGCCTGGCTGGAACAGATCGAAGCGGGGCTGGCGACCCTGGATAATCCGGCCCCTTATGCAGTGAACCTGATCGTCCACAACAGCAACCCGCGCTTGCAGGCGGATCTGAACATTTGCGTCGAGCACAAAGTGCCGATCGTCATCACCAGCCTCGGCGCAGTAAAGGAACTGGTGGACGCAGTGCACAGCTACGGTGGCCTGGTGTTCCATGACGTGACCACCCGCCGCCATGCCGAAAAGGCGGCCGAGGCCGGTGTCGACGGTTTGATTGCGGTGGCGGCTGGCGCCGGGGGCCACGCCGGCACCTGGAGTCCGTTTGCGCTGATCGCCGAAATCCGCCAGTTCTTCGATAAAACGTTGTTGCTGGCAGGTTGTCTGAACCACGGTCACGAGATTCTGGCCGCTCAGTTGCTGGGCGCGGATTTGGCCTACCTCGGTACGCGATTTATCGGCACCACCGAAAGTCATGCACCTGACGCCTACAAAGACATGCTGCTGACTGCCAAAGCGGCGGACATCATCCATACTCCCGCCGTGTCGGGGGTTCCGGCGAGCTTCATGCGCCAGAGCCTGGAAGCCGCCGGTTTCGATCTGGCTGCGCTGCAAGGCAAGGGCGAAGTTAATTTCGGCGACAAGCTCAAGCCGCTCAACGATGAAGCCAAAGCCTGGAAAACCGTATGGTCTGCGGGTCAGGGCGTTGGCGACATCAGTGATCTGCCGAGCGTTGATCAACTGATCGCGCGCCTCGATGCTGAATACCGTCAGGCCCAGGGACGCACGACCCAGTTGGCGAAACACTGGCCACGTGGGTAAAAATCCGGCCAGCCTCAGGGACTGGCCTTACACTGATGACCTTTTCAAACCATTCGCGACAAGGATGCCTCGGTAATGAGCGACCCCCGTTACAAGATCGTTTTCGACGGTGCTCTGCAGCCCGGTGTCGATATCACCACGGCCAAGCTCAATCTGGCCAACCTGTTCAAAAGCGACGTGGCCGCCATCGAACGCCTGTTCTATGGCCGCACCGTGGCACTCAAGCGCGATTTGTCGCACAACGACGCGCAAGCTTATCTGCAGGCGCTGAGCAAGACCGGGATCGACGCACGAATCGAAGCCGAAACGGCGATCGAGCTTAATCTGTCGGACGTGCAGGATCACGCCCCTGCCGTCGCAGAGCCGGATTCACCCTATGCACCGCCCCGCGCCAGCGTCGGGGAAAACCTGCCGGCGTTCGCCACACTCAAACCCTTCAGCGTCGAAGGGCGGATCGGACGGCTGCGCTACCTCGCCTGGTCGATGGTGCTGAGCCTGGTGACGCTGCCAATCGTCAGCGTGTTCGCCCTGATCGGTCTGGGCCTGGTGAGTACTGACTCGACCACCGGCCTGATCATCGGTGGCATCTTCGCCTTCTTCCTGTTCCTGGCGTTCATGATTGTCGGCATCCTGTTCAGCGTTCAGCGTCTGCACGATATCGGCTGGTCAGGCTGGCTATGGCTACTGACCCTTGTACCGTTCGTGGGCAGTTTCTTCCCGCTGGTGATCATGGTCATGCCGGGCAACACCCACGCCAATCGCTATGGGCCGCCGCCGCCGCCGAACACCACGGCCGTCAAAGTGCTGTGCTCTCTGTGGATCGTCTTTATCGGCTTGTTTTTCGTGGGTGGCATGCTGGGCGGCATCTCGGCCATCCAGCAGGAATACGAAACCACTCTGGAAAGCAGCTACGAAAGTGGCTCGGTGACCACCGACGAGGTCGACGTGGAGGTCGAGCCGGCAGCGAATTCCGTTGACGATGCAGCCGAAGCGGCGCAGGCCCCTGTAGACTCTGCGAAAGAATGAACAGCGCTCCCCGCCGTGACACCCGCGTCGCCGGCGCGGAGCTGTTGCGATGGAGAATTGCATGACCCGTTACGCACTGATCACTGGCGCCTCCAGCGGCATCGGTCTGGCCATGGCCGAAGCGCTGGCCCGGCGCGGCCGCAGCCTGATCCTGGTGGCCCGACAGCGTGATCAGCTGGAAAGTATCGCGATCGAACTGACCCAACGGTTTGGCGTGGAGGTTTTATTCCGTGCCTGCGACCTCGGCGAGCCTTTGCGCCTGTCCGGTTTCCTGCTGGAACTGGAAGAAGGCGACCGGCAGATCGACCTGTTGGTCAACTGCGCCGGCATCGGTACCTGCGGCCCGTTTCTGGCCCAGGACTGGATGACCGAGCAGGATCTGATCGAAGTGAACATCCTCGCCCTCACCCGCTTGTGTCACGCCATCGGCAACAGCATGGCCCTGCAGGGTGGCGGGCAGATTCTCAATGTCGCCTCGGTGGCGGCGTTCAATCCCGGTCCGTGGATGAGCACCTACTACGCCAGCAAAGCGTACGTACTGCACTTCTCCGAAGCGCTACGGGTTGAACTCAAACAGAGCGCGGTCAAGGTGTCAGTCCTTTGTCCCGGACCGACCCGCACCGGGTTCTTCCGCACCGCACAGCTCAACGACGACAAACTCAAGAACAGCAAGCTGCTGATGAGCCCCGAGGAAGTCGCGCTGTACACCGTGCGCGCACTGGAGAAAAACCGCGCAATCATCATTCCCGGACGGCGCAACCGCTGGTTCGCCTTCCTGCCGCGCCTTGGTTCGCGTTGGCTCAACCGCACCATCGTCGGCATGGTCAACAAGGCTTACTGCCCGCGCTGAACGGTCCTACGGCAAAACACTGGGCGCGGTCATTTCCCATGAGTACACTCAGGCCAGCCCCCACAACGGAGAAAACAGCAGTGGATACTCTGTTCACCAAGATCATCAACCGGGAGATTCCGGCCAAGATCATCTACGAGGACGACCAGGTTCTGGCGTTCCACGACATCGCCCCTCAGGCACCGGTGCATTTCCTGGTGATCCCGAAGAAACCGGTGCGCACCCTCAATGACCTGACCGAAGACGACAAGGCACTGGCCGGACACATTCTGTTCACTGCCCAGCGCCTGGCCCTGGAGCTGGGCTGCGAGGAAGGCTTCCGGGTGGTGATGAACTGCAATGAAAAGGGTGGGCAGACTGTCTATCACATCCATATGCATGTGCTCGGTCAGCGCCAGATGAACTGGCCGCCGGGCTGATTCACCGGACATCCCGTGGAAGCGGGCCTGCTCGCGAAAGCGGAGTATCTGCCATGAATATTTTGCATGTACCGACGTCTTCGCAAGCAAGCCCGCTCCCACTCAAAGCATGAACGCACAAATCCCGTACCGTACGGCAAATGACCCAGCGCAAACGTTCCCCGGCCGATTCGGTTAAACTGGCCGCGAGATTCTTCCCGGAGGTCAGCATGACTACCCAACGTCACTACTCGCCAATTGACCGTCTGCTGCTACAAGCCGATGCCGCGATGCGCACCCTGCTGCCCTTCAGTGGTCAGCCGTACCGTCCGTCGCCAGCAATTCTGCAGCCGGACACGCAAATGAGCGATGAAGACACGCGCCACGTCGCGGGCCTGATGCGCATCAACCATACCGGTGAAGTCTGCGCCCAGGCGCTGTATCAGGGGCAGGCGCTGACCGCCAAGTTGCCCCAGGTGCGCGAAGCCATGGAACATGCCGCCGAAGAAGAGATTGATCATCTGGTGTGGTGCGAACAGCGCCTTCACCAGTTGGGCAGTCATACCAGCGTGCTCAATCCATTGTTTTATGGCATGTCGTTCGGGATTGGTGCCGTGGCCGGGTTGATCAGCGACAAGGTCAGCCTCGGGTTCGTCGCGGCGACCGAGCATCAGGTGTGCAAGCATTTGAACGAGCACCTGGAACAGTTGCCGGCCGAGGATGAAAAGTCCCGGGCGATTCTGGAGCAGATGCGCATCGACGAAGAACATCATGCGGAGAGTGCCCTGGATGCGGGTGGTTTCCGTTTTCCGGCGCCGGTGAAGTTCGGGATGAGTCTGTTGGCCAAGGTGATGACCAAGAGCACTTATCGGATCTGATGGCCCGGGTGCGTTAGGGCCTCATCGCTGGCAGGCCTGCTCCCACAGGGCCCGGTATTTTGGCAATAAAAAAGGCGACTACCGCAAAGTAGTCGCCTTTTTTGTGCCCGAAGATCTTACGCTGACATGTTGCGCGCGTAGAAGATCTCCAGCATTTCGTGTTTCACCCGGTCGGTCACCTGAGCACGCTGTTCAGAGGACAGGTTACTGGTGGCGTCGCCGAACAGGTAATTGTCCAGTTCGAAGTCCTTCAGCAGCATTTTGGTGTGGAACAGGTTTTCCTGATACACGTTCACGTCGGTCATCTGGTAAGCGTCGCGGGTGTCTTCGGACAGGTAGTTCTGGATTGAATTGATCTCGTGGTCGATGAAGTGCTTGTTGCCTTCAACATCACGGGTGAAGCCGCGCACACGATAATCCACGGTGACGATGTCCGAATCGAACTGGTGAATGAGAAAGTTGAGCGCCTTGAGCGGTGAAATCACACCACACGTCGACACGTCGATGTCCACACGGAACGTCGCAATACCGTCGTCCGGATGGATTTCCGGGTAGGTGTGCACCGTAATGTGGCTCTTGTCGAGGTGGGCAAGGATGATTTCGGGCAAGGGGCCCGGAGACTCTTCGATCTGACTTTCGGTCGGGGTCACTGGTTCTTCAGAAATCAGAATCGTGACACTGGCGCCCTGAGGCTCGTAGTCCTGACTGGCAATGTTCAGGATGTTGGCACCAATGATCTCGACAACTTCCGTGAGAATCTGCGTCAGGCGTTTCGCGTTGTACTCTTGATTGATGTACTCGACGTAGGCCTGCTGGTCTTGCGGGGTTTCCGCATAACAGATGTCATAGATGTTGAAGCTCAAGGTCTTGGTCAGGTTATTGAACCCGTGGAGCTTGAGTTTGCTTTTCACCGTTGGAAACTCTCTGTGCTTGCGGCGCAGCCGCGTGATCAAGCATGCCCGTCAAATGCGAACAACGCACTTGCGTAGGACGGTTAACACCTCTTCACGATGGCGATTCTGGTTATATGTACAGGCGGATGACCCGTCGGCTGACCGGTCACTGCCCTGAAAAAAGTGGCGCATCATGCAGACGTCAGCGGGGGGATCGCCAGAGTCTGCACTGCTTTTATGATAGTTGAGTGTCGGTTCAACCGAGTTCGACGATTTCGTACTCGTGGGTAATGTCCACGCCCGCAGCGCCGAGCATGATCGAGGCCGAGCAGTACTTTTCCGCAGACAGCTCGACGGCGCGTTTGACCTGGGCTTCTTTCAAGCCCCGGCCCTTGACCACGAACTTCATGTGGATCTTGGTGAACACCTTCGGATCTTCGGTCGCACGCTCGGCATCGAGAAAGGCTTCACAGCTTTCAACGGCCTGACGGGATTTCTTCAGAATGCTGACCACGTCGAAGTTGCTGCAACCGCCAACACCCAGCAGGAGCATTTCCATCGGCCGAACCCCCAGATTGCGACCACCGGCGTCCGGCGGACCGTCCATCACCACGACATGACCGCTACCGGATTCGCCGAGGAACATGGCTTCGCCAGCCCATTGGATGCGTGCCTTCATCGCCAAGACTCCACTGTAAAAAAAGGGTCGCCAGCTTAGCACAGGGATTCATTCTGACAGTGGGCGCCGATCGTGGGACGCATGCGTCTACGGCGTAGGTAATTTCTCGAATTTTCGACGAAGTGTCTGGTAAGCTGGCGCCAATTCGCTGGCGCCAATTGTCAGCCTGTGTAGCGACCGCCTTCAGCGCCTCATAAAAAATCAAACATCACCGTGCAGTCTTTTCGGGATACAACCATGGTTGCTATTACCCCCACACCCAAAATCAAGAACCTCGACAAGCTGTTGATGCATTGCCAGCGCCGTCGCCATGCGGCCAAGAGCAATATCATTTGTGCGGGTGATCGCTCGGACACGCTGTATTTCATTATCAAGGGCTCGGTGACGATCCTGATCGAGGATGACGACGGCCGCGAGATGATCATCGCCTACCTGAACGCCGGAGACTTCTTCGGTGAACTGGGCCTGTTCGAACAGGCGGGCCAGGAACAGGAGCGCAGTGCCTGGGTGCGGGCGAAGGTCGAATGCGAAACGGCCGAAATCAGTTACGCCAAGTTTCGCGAACTGTCCCAACAGGACCCGGACATTCTTTACGTCCTCAGCGGACAAATCGCACAACGTCTGCGCAACACCACGCGTAAGGTCGGCGACCTGGCGTTCTTCGACGTCACCGGTCGTGTGGCCCGCTGCCTGCTGGAGCTGTGCAAGCAACCGGACGCCATGACTCACCCGGACGGCATGCAGATCAAGGTGACCCGTCAGGAAATCGGGCGGATTGTCGGGTGTTCGCGGGAGATGGTCGGTCGCGTGCTCAAGGATCTTGAAGAACGCAACCTGGTCGATGTGAAAGGCAAGACCATGGTGGTCTTCGGCACCCGCTAAGCGCGCAACGTCAGGCGCTGTAGACCTGCGCCAGCATCAGACGAAACAGCTCATCAAGACGCGCCAATGCATTTGGCGCGGCGAACTTCTCGTGCAGGGCAATGTGGCTTTCAGCCCGCACCCGCTGCTCCAGACCGCAGGCTTCATTGAAGCGATTGACGGCCGCCACCATCGACTCGCGCTCGTTATCCATCAGCATCGCACCGTGTACCAGACCGACCGGGCGTTGTCCGCCCTGACTCTGGCGCCAGCGCTGAGCCGTGCCGACCATCTTGCGCCCATCGAGATTGACGTTGAAACGACCGTCGCAGAACGCACCGTCAACTTCACCCAGGGACGACTGACCACCCAGCTCATCCAGCAATTCGCAGATCGGATCACACAATCGCCGGTAACCGGTTTCGATGCGGTTCAGGTCGCCTTCGCTGCGGGGCGGAGCGTAGACCAACGCGATGTTGATGGTTGAAGCGGATTGCGGCACCGGCTCGCCACCGGTTTCACGCAGCAGCACCGGCCAGCCGGCAGCGGCAGAAATGTCGCAGGCTTGCTCGAAACCGGGCAGACGGTTGAGGCGGCGTGGCATGACCAAGGCGTGATCGCTGGGTTGCCAGAACAGCAAACCGAATTCGGCGTCGCCGGCGCAGATGGAGGCAAGCAAGTCCTGTTCGGCTTGCAGGCCGGCTTCGATGGTCAGGGAGGTGGGGATCATAAGGTTTCCATAGGACGTTGAGTCTGAGGTGAATCTTATGCCGCCTTCGCGGGCAAGCCCGCTCCCACAGGAAGTACGGGCGCCTGCGAAGAATCGATCAGTCGAGGGTCGAACCGCTGACTACCGGACCACCGCGCTCCGGGAAGAACAACCGCTGCAGTTCGGTGCCCGGGCTTTCAGCGCGCATGAACGCCTCGCCCACCAGGAACGCGTAGACGTCGCTGATTTCCATCAGCTCGACATCGGCGCGGTTGAGGATGCCGCTCTCGGTGATCACCAGACGATCGCGAGGAATGCGTGGCAGCAGGTCGAGTGTGGTTTCCAGGCTGACATCGAAGGTGTGCAGGTTGCGGTTGTTGATCCCGACCAGTGGCGTGTCGAGGGTTTTCAACGCACGCTCCAGTTCATCGCCGTCGTGCACTTCCACCAACACATCAAGACCAACGCCTTTGGCCACCGACGCCAGCTCGGCCATTTTCACGTCATCCAGTGCGGAGACGATCAACAGCACGCAGTCGGCGCCGAGGGCACGGGCTTCGACAATCTGGTAGGGGTCGATCATGAAATCCTTGCGGATCACCGGCAGGCTGCACGCGGCACGGGCCTGTTGCAGGTAAGCATCGGCGCCCTGGAAGTAATCGATGTCGGTCAGCACCGACAAGCAGGTCGCCCCGCCCTTCTCGTAGCTTTTGGCGATGTAGGCAGGCACGAAGTTTTCGCGGATCACGCCTTTGCTCGGCGAAGCCTTCTTGATCTCGGCGATCACCGCCGGTTGCTTCTTCTTCGCCTGCGCCAGCAATACCTGGGCAAAACCACGGGGTGCATCGGCCGCCTTGGCCAGACCTTCCAGCTCGCTCAGGCTGACGCGAGCGCTGCGCTCGGCGACTTCCTGGACTTTGCGCGCCAGAATGTTTTCCAGAACCGTCGGTACACTCATCCCTCATTCTCCACTTTGAATACCGCGGTAAAGGCACCCAACTCCTCGAGTTTTTCCCGAGCGAGGCCGGTGTGCAGAGCGTCGTGCGCAAGCGCCACGCCTTCTTTCAAACTCGTGGCCAGATCGGCGGCGTACAGCGCTGCACCGGCATTGAGCACAATCATTTCAGCGGCTTTCTGGCCGTTTTCGGTTTTGCGCTTGCCCAGTGCATCGCGGATCAGCGCCAGCGACGCCTCCGGTCCTTCGACCGACAGCCCGTGCAGGCTCTGGCTCTTCATGCCCAAGTCCTCGGGCTCGACCCAATACTCGGTGATCTCGTTGTTTTTCAGCTCGGCAACAAAGGTCGGCGCAGCGAGGCTGAATTCGTCCAGACCATCCTTCGAATGCACCACCAGCACATGTTTGCTGCCCAGACGTTGCAAGACCTCGGCCAATGGCCGGCACAGCGCCTGAGTGAAGACGCCCACCACCTGATGTTTCACACCGGCCGGATTCGTAAGCGGGCCGAGCATGTTGAACAGCGTACGCAAGCCGAGATCGCGGCGCGGGCCGGCGGCGTACTTCATGGCTTTGTGGTGGGTCTGGGCAAACATGAAACCGATGCCGACGTTGTCGATGCAACGGGCCACCTGGACCGGCGTCAGGTTCAGGTAAATGCCGGCGGCTTCCAGCAAGTCGGCGCTGCCGCTCTTGCCCGAGACTGCACGATTACCGTGCTTGGCCACGGTGCAACCGGCGGCCGCGACGACAAACGAAGACGCCGTCGACACGTTGAAGATATTGGCACCGTCACCGCCGGTGCCGACCACATCGACCACACCGTCGAGGGTCTTGAGTTCGACCTGGTCGGCCAGCTCGCGCATCACCGACACGGCGCCGACGATCTCGTCGATGCTCTCGCTCTTCATGCGCATGGCCATCATGAACGCGCCGATCTGCGCGTCAGTGCATTGGCCGGTCATGATTTCGCGCATCACGTCGCGCATTTCATCGGTGCTGAGGTCGAGGTGATCGACGATACGGCTCAGGGCTGTCTTGATATTCATGGGAAGTCCTTAGCGCGTGCCGCCGGTTTGTTTGAGGAAGTTGGCAAACAGTTCATGGCCCTGTTCGGTCAGGATCGACTCGGGGTGAAACTGTACGCCCTCAATGTTCAGGGTCTTGTGACGCAGGCCCATGATTTCGTCGACGCTGCCGTCATCGTGTTGCGTCCACGCGGTCAGCTCCAGGCAATCGGGCAAGGTCTCGTGCTTGACGATCAGCGAGTGGTAGCGGGTAACCGTCAACGGATGATTCAGACCGGTAAAAACGCCCTTGTCCTCGTGGAATACCGGGCTAGTCTTACCGTGCATCACCTGCCGGGCACGCACCACGTCACCGCCAAAGGCCTGGCCGATGGACTGGTGGCCCAGACAAACGCCGAGGATTGGCAGTTTGCCGGCAAAGTGCTTGATGGCTTCGATGGAGATGCCGGCTTCGGTCGGTGTGCAGGGGCCGGGGGACACAACGATGCGCTCGGGGTTGAGCGCTTCGATTTCGGCGATGGTCAGTTCGTCGTTGCGCACGACCTTGACCTCGGCACCCAGCTCGCCGAGGTATTGCACAACGTTGTAAGTAAAGGAGTCGTAGTTGTCGATCATCAGCAACATGGCGTTTCGAACCTCTTGAATTCTGACTTGAAGACAGCCTTCGAATGACTTGCCCGCAGGGCGCTGCACGATGTCGGACGCGCAGAGGGCGTCGGCACAGCGGCATTTCAAACAGGCAAGGAAGGCAAAGCGATACAGATCCGGCCGGGCCGGCAAAAAAGATTCAGGCGCGCCAACGCCAACGGGCGTGTGCCTTGATGACTTGATCCAGTAGTTTGCTGACGATCAACACGGGGAAGGTCTCGTTCATACGTTCCGGCACAGTAACTTAGCTGGGCAGAGCGTGCAATATGGCGGTGCTGACGGGGGACAAAACTAAGGGAGGCTTCGCGACCGATGGCAAAATGCCGGGAGTTTTTGGTACTGTCGTTTCGTTCACCTAAAACAATAAATAAACGGACTTGCTCATGATCAAACAGACGTTGTTTGTACCGCTCGCCGGATGCCTGCTGGCTCTGGCCTGCGCCCAGGCCAATGCGGCACCCAATCCTTATTCCAGTTTCATCGTCTTCGGCGACAGCCTGAACGATGCCGGGACCTTCAGCGACACCGGCGGCCCGGCCGGCGCCACGCAGCGCTACACCAACCGCACCGGCCCGCTGTACCAGGATGGCACTGGCGAAAACCGCGACCTCAACTCCACCCAGATCATCGGCGGCAAACTGGGTTTCAGCCCTGATCAAACCGCGTCTTCGTCCTCGGCGGTGCGTGCCGGCGAAGGGCTGGCGGATGGCAACAACTGGGCGGTGGGCGGATACCGTACCGACCAGATTCTCGACTCGATCACCACACAATCGGCTACCGGTGAGCGCACCCGCGCCGGTTACCTGCCCTCGAACGGCTTCCGCGCCGACCCGAACGCGCTGTATTACCTGTCCGGTGGCGGTAACGACTTCCTCCAGGGTCGCGTGCTCAGTCTTGACCAGGCCAACTCGGCGGCCGCTCGCCTGGCCGATAGCGTACGTACGCTGCAAGGTGCCGGCGCCAAATACATCATGGTCTGGCTGCTGCCAGACATCGGCCTGACCCCGGCGGTCAATGGCTCGCCGCTGCAGGCTTTCACCTCGCAGCTCAGCGCCCAGTTCAACACCGAGCTGGTCAGCCAGCTGCAGGGCATCAACGCTGAAATCATTCCCCTGAACATTCCGGTGCTGCTCAAAGAGGCCTTCGCCAACCCGGCGCAGTTCGGCCTCGCGACGGACCAGAACCTCACGGCCACCTGCTTCAGCGGCAACAGTTGCACAGAAAACGCCCGATACGGCATCAACAGCGCCACCCCGGATCCGACCAAGCTGATTTACAACGACGCGGTGCACCCGACCGAAACCGGCCAGCGGCTGATTGCCGACTACGCCTACTCACTGCTGGCAGCACCGTGGGAACTGACCCTGCTGCCGGAAATGGCCCAGGGTTCATTGCGTGCGCATCAGGATGAACTGCGTAACCAGTGGCTGGCCGATTGGGAAAACTGGCAGGGCATCGGCCAATGGCGCGCCATCGTTGCCGGCGGCGGTCAACATCAGGATTTCGACGGCCAGCACAGCGCTGCCAGTGCCGACGGCAACGGCTATAACCTGAACATCGGCGGCAGCTATCGCGTCAACGAAGCCTGGCGTGTCGGTGTGGCCGCGGGTTTCTATAACCAGAAACTCGAAGCCGGCGACGCCGACTCGGAATACAAACTCAACGCCTACATGGGCACCGCATTCGCCCAGTACCAGCAAAACCGCTGGTGGGGCGATCTGGCGATGACCGCCGGCAAACTCGACTACGACAGCCTCAAGCGTAAATTCCAGCTCGGGGTCAACGAGCGCGGAGAGAAAGGCGATACCGACGGCTACGTCCTGGCGATCAGCGGCCGCATCGGCTACGACATCGCGCAGCAGGCCAGCAGTCCATGGCACCTGTCGCCGTTCGTCAGCGCCGATTTCGGCAAGACCGAAGTGGATGGTTACTCGGAAAAAGGCGCGGATTCCACCGCGCTGACCTTCGATGACCAGTCGCGCAACTCGCGGCGTCTGGGCCTGGGCATCCAGGGCAAGTACCAGATCACTGCACAGACCCAAGTGTTCGGCGAGTTCGCTCACGAGCGTGAGTACAACGACGACCGGCAAGACCTGACCATCAACCTCAACAGCCTGCCGAACAACCGTTTCACCCTCGAAGGCTACGAGCCGCAGACCAACCTCAATCGCCTGAACCTGGGCGTGAGCCACAAGCTCACTCAGGATCTGGCGTTGCGCGCCAGCTACAACGTGCGCAAGGATGACGACTTTACCCAGCAAGGGGTGAACGTCGGGGTCAGCCTCGATTTCTGATTTGCCGGCATAAAAAACGCGGCGCCCTCACAGGCGCCGCGTTTTTTTAGGTCCGAGCACAACTCAATGTAGGCCTGCGCCTGCTCGCGATGGCGGTGGATCAGCCAACATTAAAGGTGAATGTCAGGCCGAAATCACCAGCAGGCGAAGGCCTACCAGTGTTTTGCGTGGCTCAGGCGTCCGGTGTCTGCTCAGCCAGGGCCACAGCACGGAACATCGCACGGCGCTTGTTCAGGGTTTCTTCCCATTCCAGCGCCGGCACCGAGTCGGCAACGATGCCGCCGCCGGCCTGCACGTGCAGTTCGCCGTTCTTGATCACCGCCGTGCGAATGGCAATCGCGGTGTCCATGTTGCCGTTCCAGGCAAAGTAACCGACCGCGCCGCCGTACACACCACGTTTGACCGGCTCCAGTTCGTCGATGATTTCCATCGCGCGAATCTTCGGTGCACCGGACAAGGTGCCGGCCGGCAGAATCGCCCGCAGTGCGTCCATCGCCGTCAGCCCGGCCTTCAACTGGCCGGTGACGTTGGAAACGATGTGCATCACGTTGGAATAACGCTCGATGACCATTTTCTCGGTGAGTTTCACCGAGCCGATTTCCGAAACCCGCCCGGTGTCGTTACGCCCGAGGTCGATCAGCATCAAGTGCTCGGCAATCTCCTTGTCGTCCGACAGCAGATCCTCTTCCAGCGCCAGATCCGCTTCTTCGGTAGCACCACGCGGACGCGTACCGGCAATCGGGCGCACGGTGATCAGGTTGTCTTCAACCCGCACCAGCACTTCCGGCGAACTGCCGACGACGTGGAAGTCGCCAAAGTTGAAAAAATACATGTACGGCGTCGGGTTGAAGCACCGCAGGGCGCGATAGAGATCAATCGGCGCAGCCTTGAAGTCGATCGACATGCGCTGCGACGGCACGACCTGCATGCAGTCACCGGCAAGGATGTATTCCTTGATGGTGTCGACGGCTTTTTCGTAATCGTCCTGGGTGAAGCTCGAACGAAACACCGGATCAGTCGCTTGCTGCTTGCTGAAATCCAGACCGCGGCGCGGAGTGATCGGCTGACGCAGTTTTTCCAGCAGTGCCTGCAATTGCGCCTGACCCTGCTCGTAAGCGTCGGCTTGCGCCGGGTCGGCGAGGACGATCGCGTGCATCTTGCCGGCGAGGTTGTCGAACACCACCACCGCATCGGAAACCATCAACAGAATGTCCGGCACACCCAGCGGATCCGGGTTCGGGCATTTGCCCAAGCGTTTCTCGACATAACGCACGCAGTCATAACCGAAGTATCCGACCAGGCCACCGTTGAAACGCGGCAGACCGGCGATGGTCGGCACGTTGTAGCGGGCCTTGAAGGTTTCGACGAAGGCCAGCGGGTCTTCGACGTCATGGCTTTCGGTCTCGACGCCGTCGACGGTGATGCTCACGTGATGATCGTGAACCCGCAGCACGGTGCGGCACGGCAGGCCGATGATCGAGTAACGGCCCCATTTCTCGCCGCCCTGCACCGATTCGAGCAGGTAGGAGTTGGGCTGGTCGGCCAGTTTCAAGTAGATCGACAGCGGCGTGTCGAAGTCGGCCAGGGTTTCGCAGGCCAGCGGAATGCGGTTGTAGCCGTCGGCGGCCAAGCGCAGGAATTCTTCGCGGATCATGAGGTGCCTCGTGGTGTGAGGTGCTAACAGTCAGGTGTGCAAACGCGCCGGCGGGCCGGCCAGGAAACAGTCAGGCGCGCCAACGCCAGCGGGCCAGGGCCTTGATGACTTTCATCCAGAGTTTGCGAGTGACCACCACGATGGCGTTTCCAGAATGGGATTGAGCAGCGTCGGGCAACGTTATCTCAGCGGCTGTACCGAGGCAACCGGGAATTAGCTTGCGCAGATCGTCGATCACCAGCGCCGGGGCTTCCTCGGCAATCGGTCGGCCGTGGTTGTAGCCGTAGCTGAGCGCCACGCATTTGACCCCCGCCGCTTTCGCCGCCAGCACGTCGCTGCGCGAGTCGCCGACGAACAGCGATTGCGAGGCCGGGATGTTGGCCATTTTCATCACGAAGAACAGTGCGGCAGGGTCGGGTTTCTTCTGCGGCAGGGTGTCGCCGCCGATGATCCATTTGAAGTAGCGGCCGATCTTCATCTGATCCAGCAGCGGCGCGACAAAACGCTCTGGCTTGTTGGTGATCAGCGCCATCGCCACGCCTTGCTTGTTCAGCCATTTGAGGGTGTCGCGCACACCGGGATAGACCACGGTCAGCTCATGGCTGGCGCCGTAAGCTTCCATGAACACTTCCAGCGCGTGCTCGGCCTCGACGTCATCCACCGCCGAATGATCGATGCCGCCGGCCAGCGCCCGGCGCACCAGCACCGGTGCGCCATTGCCGACCCACTCGCGCACCGACTCGATGCCGGCAGGCTTGCGCCCGAGGGAGAGCAGCATGGTGTCCACCGCCGCCGCCAGGTCGGGAACCGAGTCGATCAGCGTGCCATCCAGATCGAACATCACCAACCGTGGCAGTTGCCCCGGGAACAGCTGCTCAAAACCGCTCATGGGCGCGCCAGCGCCAGTTCGGAACGCATCTTGTCGATGACTTCCTGATAGTTCGGCGCATTGAAGATCGCCGAGCCGGCGACGAAGGTGTCCGCACCGGCCGCGGCGACTTCACGGATGTTGTTGACGTTGACGCCGCCGTCGATTTCCAGACGGATGTCGCGGCCCGAAGCATCAATGATCGCCCGCGCTTCGCGCAGTTTGTCGAGGGTGCCGGGAATGAATTTCTGCCCGCCGAAACCCGGGTTGACGCTCATCAGCAAGACCATGTCGACCTTGTCGATCACATACTTGAGCACGTCCAGCGGGGTCGCCGGGTTGAACACCAGGCCGGATTTGCAGCCGCCTTCACGGATCAGTTGCAGCGAGCGATCGACGTGCAGCGTGGCTTCCGGGTGGAAGGTGATGTAGGTGGCGCCGGCCTCGATGAAGTCGCCGACGATGCGATCCACCGGGCTGACCATCAAGTGCGCGTCGATCGGCGCGGTGATGCCGTACTTGCGCAGTGCCGCGCAGACCATCGGCCCGATGGTCAGGTTCGGCACGTAGTGGTTGTCCATGACATCGAAGTGGACGAAGTCGGCACCGGCGGCCAGAACGTTGTCCACTTCTTCGCCGAGGCGGGCGAAGTCGGCGGAGAGAATCGACGGAGCAATTACGAAGGGCTGCATGACGCACCTTTTCTGAGCTAAATCACGATGGCGCGCATTGTATACCTCAAGTTTCCGCGCGCGCACCGTGACCACGATGATTGGGTTATGCCATGAGCGAGACCGACCGCGACTCAGTACGCCGCGCGGTAGATCTTTTCGATGTCCGCAGCGCTGAGCCTGCGCGGGTTGTTGCGCATCAAACGCTCGATCCCTGCGGCTTCCACTGCCATCGCCGGGATCGCGTCTTCGGGCACACCGAAACTGCGCAAGCCCGGCGGAATCTCTACCGCCGCACACAAATCGGTCATGGCCTGCACGGCTTTATCCGCCGCCTCCGTGGCGCTCAGATGAGCCGTCTTCACCCCCATGGCTTCGGCGATATCCTGCATGCGCTCGACGCAGGCCATCTTGTTCCAGGTCATGACGTACGGCAGCAGCAAGGCGTTACTCACGCCATGGGCGATGTTGAAGCGACCGCCCAGTGGATACGCCAACGCATGCACCGCGCCGACCCCGGCATTGCCGAACGCCATGCCGGCCATCAGGCTGGCGGTGGCCATGTCTTCGCGGGCCTGCAGATTGGCGCCATTGGCGTAAGCCTTGGGCAGCGCCCGGGCGATCAGTTTGATTGCGCCGATGGCCAGCGAGTCGGTAATCGGCGAGGCGTTGACCGACAGATAGGATTCGATGGCATGCACCAGCGCATCGACTCCGCTGGCGGCAGTGACACTGCGCGGACAGGTCAGGGTCATTTGCGGGCTGACCAGCGCCACGTCTGGCAACAGGTAGTCGCTGACGATGCCTTTCTTCAGTTGCGCGACCTTGTCGGAAAGAATCGCCACGTTGGTCACTTCCGAACCGGTGCCGGCGGTGGTCGGGATGGCGATCAGCGGCGGGCCTTTGCGCGGCACCTGCTCGACGCCGAACAGATCTTCCAGCGCGCCGTGGTAACCGGCATACGCCGCGACGCTTTTGGCGATGTCGATGGCACTGCCGCCACCGAGGCCGATCAAGCCGTCATGCCCGCCCTCGCGGTAAACGCGCATGCAGTCTTCGACGATGGCAATTTCCGGGTCCGGTAGCACTCGGTCGAAAATCTCGTATTCGCGCCCACCCAATTGGCACAGCGCCAGCTCCACGGTGCCGGATTTGACCAGTGCGGCGTCGGTGACGATCAGCGGGTTGTCGATATCCAGGCGCGTGAGTTCCGCCGCCAGTTGCTCGATGGCTGCGGCGCCGGTGATCAGTTTGTGAGCGATTTTGAACTGGGACAGACTCATCGTGCGCAGCCTCTTATAGATGTGGGAGCTGAGCACAAGCGTAGTCGAGGGTTTGGGGTTGTCTGGTATTCAGGTGGTGAATGAGCCATCGAGGGCTAGAGCAAGAGCCCTCACCCTAGCCCTCTCCCAGAGGGAGAGGGGACTGACCGTGCCGTTCTCTCGGAGTACATCGACGTGCGATACCGGTCGAACACAGGTTTTGAAGACCATGAAGATCTGCTCCCTTTCCCCCTCGCCCCCTTGGGGGAGAGGGCTGGGGTGAGGGGGTAAGCTTTTGATTCGGCCCTTAAACCTGAGCAGTACGCAGTTTTTCGCTGCGCCCACGCAGCCATTCCAGGGTCAGCAGCAGAATCACCGAGAAGGCGATCAGCAACGTAGCGGCGGCGGCGATAGTCGGACTGAGGTTTTCGCGGATCCCGCTGAACATTTGCCGTGGCAAGGTCGCTTGCTCCGGGCCGGCGAGGAACAGCGTCACCACCACCTCATCGAACGACGTCGCGAAGGCGAACAGCGCCCCGGAAATGACCCCCGGCGCAATCAGCGGCAAGGTCACCCGGCGGAACGTGGTCAGTGGCGAAGCGCCGAGGCTGGCCGCCGCCCGTACAAGGTTATGGTTGAAACCCTGCAACGTCGCCGACACGGTGATGATCACGAATGGCACACCGAGCACCGCGTGCACCACGATCAGCGAGAAGAAACTGTTACCCAAGCCCAGCGGTGCGAAAAACAGATAACTCGCCACACCGATGATCACCACCGGCACCACCATCGGCGAAATCACCAGCGCCATCACCAGCGCTTTGCCGGGGAAGTCGCCACGGGTCAGACCGATCGCGGCCAGTGTCCCGAAGACCATCGCCAGCACGGTCGCGGCGGGGGCGACGATGATGCTGTTCTTCAGCGAGCGCATCCACTCCGCCGAGGCGAAGAAGTCCTGATACCAGTGCAGGGAAAAGCCCTGCAGCGGATACACCAGAAAACTGCCGGAGTTGAACGACAGCGGCACGATCACCAGCACCGGCAGAATCAGGAACAGCAGGATCAGGCCGCAGAGA
This sequence comes from Pseudomonas monsensis, assembly GCF_014268495.2. Lineage (NCBI taxonomy): Bacteria > Pseudomonadati > Pseudomonadota > Gammaproteobacteria > Pseudomonadales > Pseudomonadaceae > Pseudomonas > Pseudomonas monsensis. The sequence goes on from NZ_CP077087.1 coordinate 5,964,419, forward strand.
ATCCGCAAGCTGTAGAACCACACCCGTTCGATGGGCGACATGTAAGGACTCAGCATTTCAAATTCCCCTTAGCTCAGGCGCAGGCGACTGGCGCCCACCAGCCAGCTGTAGATCAGATAAAGCACCACGGTTGCCAGCAACAACAAGCCGCCCAGCGCCGTGGCCATGCCCCAGTTGATGCTGGTGTTGGTGTAGAACGCGACGAAGTAGCTGACCATTTGATCGTTCGGACTGCCGAGCAGCGCCGGGGTGATGTAGTAGCCGATGGCGAGGATGAACACCAACAGGCAACCGGCACCGACGCCAGCGTAGGTCTGCGGGAAGTACACCCGCCAGAAACTGGCGAACGGATGGCAGCCCAGCGAAATCGCGGCACGCATGTAAGTCGGTGAGATGCCTTTCATCACGCTGTAGATCGGCAGGATCATGAACGGCAGCAGGATGTGCACCATCGAGATGTAGACCCCGGTGCGGTTGAACACCAGCTCCAGCGGCTTATCAATGATGCCCATTGCCATCAGCGCGCTGTTGATCAGCCCGCCCGATTGCAGCAACACGATCCATGCCGCGACCCGCACCAGAATCGAGGTCCAGAACGGCAGCAGCACCAGAATCATCAGCAGGTTGCTCTGGCGCGATGGCAGGTTGGCCAGCAGATAAGCCAGTGGATAGGCGAGCAGCAAGCAGATCACAGTGATCACCAGGCCCATCCAGAATGTGCGGGCGAAGATGTCGAGGTAGATCGCCTGATCCGGGGTGGCCGGGGCCAGTTCGCCGAGGTCGTCGATGCGGTGATCGACCGCCGCCAGCAGGTAATACGGGGTGATGCTGCTGGTGTTGCGCTTGACCGCTTGCCAGTAGGCCGGATCGCCCCAGCGCTCATCGAGGCCTTCAAGTGCTTCTTTATAAGAGGCCGGTTCGCTGACAAAGGGCAGCGCACGGGCGGTTTTGGTCAGCAGGCTGCGATAGCCGGCCAATTCCATGTTCAAGCGCTTGGACAAATCGCCCAGCGTCTGGTTTTTCCGGGCTTCGGCGAGGTCTTCGCCAGCGGCTTTGTACACCGGCTCAGCGGGCAGGCCGCGGCCGTCCCAGCTGGCGATGGCCGCCACGGTGCGCGGCATGCCGCCGACCACTTCCGGGTTGCCGACGCTTTTGTAGAGCAGCGCCACGATCGGCACCAGGAACACCAGCAACAGAAACAGCACCAGCGGCGCAATCAACGCCTGGGCCTTCCAGCGGTTGACTCGCTCGGCGCGCTTGAGCTTCTGCTTCAAGGTGGGGCTGGTGCCCTCGTTCAGGGGAACGGCGATGGCCATGACGTACTCCGCAAATCTTTGATCGTTACAGAGGTGGCGAACCACCTCGATCGATTGATGCACACAGATCCAAATGTGGGAGCGAGCTTGCTCGCGAAGGCGGCGCATCAGTCGACATCAATGTTGAATGTACTGGCGCTTTCGCGAGCAAGCTCGCTCCCACAGGAGAGCGAGCCCTCGGTTATTTCGCAGCCCAGGAATTGAAGCGCTGCTCCAGTTGCTCGCCGTTGTCAGCCCAGAAGCTGACGTCGATCTGCACCTGGTTGGCGATGTTTTCCGGGGTGGTCGGCATGTCTTTCAGGACATCCTTGGCCAGCAGCGGAACCGCCTGGGTGTTGGCCGGGCCGTAGGCGATGTTTTCCGAGTAGGTCTTCTGCTGTTGCGGCTGGACCGAGAAGGCGATGAACTTCTTCGCCGCTTCCGCACGTTTGGCGTCCAGACCTTTCGGGATGGCCCACGCGTCGAAGTCGTAGATGCCGCCGTTCCACACCACTTTCAGGTTGGATTCCTTCTGCACCGCAGCGATACGACCGTTGTAGGCCGAGCTCATGACCACGTCACCGGAAGCGAGGTACTGCGGCGGTTGCGCGCCGGCTTCCCACCACTGGATGCTCGGCTTCAGTTCATCGAGCTTCTTGAACGCACGGTCCTGACCATCCTTGCCAGCCAGCACTTTGTAGACGTCTTTCGGCGCTACGCCGTCGGCCATCAGTGCGAACTCGAGGGTGTACTTGGCGCCTTTGCGCAGGCCACGCTTGCCCGGGAATTTCTTGGTGTCCCAGAAATCGGCCCAACTGGTCGGTGCGGTTTTCAGCTTGTCGGCGTTGTACGCAAGGACGGTCGACCAGACGAAGAAGCCCACGCCGCACGGCTGGATGGCGCCTTTGACGTAGTCTTCGGATTTGCCGAACAGCGCAGGGTCGAGTTGCTCGAACATGTCTTCGTCACAGCCACGGGACAGTTCCGGCGATTCAACTTCGACCAGATCCCACGACACACTCTTGGTATCGACCATGGCTTTGACCTTGGCCATTTCGCCGTTGTACTCGCCGGCGACGATCTTGCCATGGCCCGCCGCTTCCCACGGTGCGTAGAAGGCTTTGACTTGCGCGGCCTTGTTCGCCCCGCCAAACGACACCACGGTCAAATCCGGGCCAGCCGCCATCGCGCTGGCCGCACCCATCAGGCCCAGGGTCAGGGCGGTGAACTTCAGGGATCTCAACATTTATTGTTCTCTCCACGTGCAGGGTTGGTGTTGGTATTGCCGGGGCGATCAGTTCGCCTCTAGAAGAGGATCAAGCGCGCGCACGTGCTCGATCTGCCAGCCAAGCGGAACCACGTCCCCGACCGCGAGCGCTGGATCGAGCTCGGCAATCGGTTGTTTCACGAAGAAGTCGGTCTTGCCACAGACTTCCAGACGCACCCGGACGTGGTCGCCCAGATAGATGAATTCCGCCACCCTCCCTGAGAAGCGGTTGACACATTGATCGCTCGAGCCGTTGAGGCTGACGCGCTCCGGACGGATCGACAGGGTCACCGGTTCGCCGGTCTGGCCGACGTTGACCGCCAGTGCCTCGACCTTCTCGCCACGGCCCAGCTCGACCACGCAGCGCTCGCCGCTCTGGCTGAGCAGGCGACCGTTGAGGCGGTTGTTCTCGCCGATGAAGTTGGCGACGAAGGTATTTTTCGGTTCTTCGTAGAGGGTGCGCGGCGGAGCGATCTGCTGGATTTCGCCCTGGTGGAAGACCGCCACGCGATCGGACATGGTCAGCGCTTCACCCTGGTCGTGGGTCACGTAGACCACGGTCACGCCGAGGCGCTGGTGCAGGTGCTTGATCTCCATCTGCATGTGTTCGCGCAGCTGTTTGTCGAGTGCACCCAGCGGTTCGTCCATCAACACCAGTTGCGGTTCGAACACCAGCGCCCGCGCCAGTGCTACCCGCTGCTGCTGACCACCGGACAGTTGCGCCGGGTAGCGCGAGGCGAAAGCGTCGAGCTGGACCATGCTGAGGACTTTCTTCACCTTGTCGCTGACGTCGCTCTTGTTCAGGCCGCGCACGGTCAGCGGGAAGGCGAGGTTTTCCGCTACGGTCATGTGCGGGAACAGCGCGTAGTTCTGAAACACCATGCCGATGTCGCGCTTGTGCGGCGGCACGTTATTGATTGCGCGCCCGGCCAGCAGGATTTCTCCGGCGGTCGGTGTTTCAAAGCCGGCGAGCATCATCAGGCTGGTGGTCTTGCCCGAACCGGACGGCCCGAGCAGGGTCAGGAACTCGCCTTTGCGAATGTCCAGGTTGAGGTCTTTGACGATCAGGTTCTCGCCGTCGTAGCTCTTCTGCACTCCACGAAAGCTGACCAGCACATCACTGGCCCCTGCGTTTGAATCGACCTGGCTCATACCCACACCTTTGTTGTTGATGACTGCTTGTGGGTTAAGCCTAGTGGCTGCTGACAGGCGCGCAAATCGGGGCGCAGGAGAGAATCGCCTCAGCCGGATGGAAGGTTGGGGGTAGGGATTGCCCTACAAGGATGGCGCTAATGGATAAGGCAGTGGCGAGGGTTGAGCTGCAAGCTGCAAGAACAAGCAAAAGCGCGTGTCGCTAACAGATATGCCCAAATTCTCAGGCCGTACAGAGAAACCTGTGGGAGCTGGCTTGCCAGCGATAGCGGTGGGTCAGCCGGCATTAATGTGATCGGCACTCCGTCATCGCTGGCAAGCCAGCTCCCACAGGTTTGTGCAGCGTTGCTAAAGGAGCTTGTGTTCCATCGCGTATTTGACCAGCTCGGCCAGTGAGGTGATGTTGAGCTTCTGCATCAGCCGCGCCTTGTGGGTGCTGATGGTTTTGCTGCTCAGGGCCAGTTGCTGGGCGATGTCATTGACATTGGCGCCCTGGGCCAGGCGTTCGAACACCGAGAATTCGCGCTCTGACAATAGCGAGTGCAATGGCCGCGTATCGGTCAGGCCGACTTCAAAAACCATGCGATCGGCCAGTTCCGGATCAATGTAACGGCCGCCCGCCGCCACTTTGCGGATGGCGGTCAGCAACAGGGCCGGATCACTGTCCTTGGTTGCATACCCGGCCGCACCGATCTTGAGGGCACGGGCGGCCATCTGCGCTTCATCGTGCATCGACAGCACCAGAATGGCGGGCGGGTTGTTCAGCGCGCGAATCCGCGGAATCGCTTCCAGGCCATTGACCCCGGGCATGGAGATATCCAGCAACACCACCTCGCACGGCACACTGCGCAGGGTTTCCAGCAACTGCTCGCCATTACTCGCCTCCCCCACCACTTGCAGATCCTTGGCCAGGCCGATCAATTGCTTGATGCCTTCGCGGACGATGGTGTGGTCTTCGGCTACCAGTACACGGATCAAGTTTTTTCTCCAGATTTCAGGCACACACCAAACCCTGTGGGCGCGAGCCTGCTCGCGATAGCGTCAGCGCAAACACCACACACCTTCAAACCTCACTCACCGGCACCCACACAGTCAGGCTGGTGCCCTCCCCCGGCTCACTCTCCAGCGCCAGCCGCCCGCCCATGATCAGCACCCGCTCGCGCATGCCCACCAACCCGAACGAAGTCGGCCGACCGGTAGCGGCGACGAATCCTACGCCATCATCGCTGACGGTCAGACGCAATTCATCGCCTTCCAGCGCCAGCGTCAGTTCCACAGTATGCGCCTGGGCATGCCGCATCACATTGGTCAGTGCCTCCTGCAGAATCCGGAACAGCCCGATCGCCTTGGCATCGCTGAGCGCCGGCAGATTGTCCGGCACCTGCACCAGACACGGAATCTGCGTGCGCGCCTCGAAGCGCCGCGCCTGCCATTCAATCGCCGAGGCAATCCCGGCATCGAGAATCGGTGGGCGCAGCGCCGTCGCCACATCCCGCACCAACTGGAACAACTGGGCGATCAGGCGCTTCATGCTGTTCAGCCGTTCGTTCAGACCAGGATCGAGCTGCGCGTAGGCCAATTCGCACATCGACGTTTCCAGTTTCAGCACCGTGAGCATTTGCCCCAGCTCATCGTGCACCTCCCGGGCAATGCGCGCCTTCTCTTCTTCACGCACGCTCTCAAGGTGCGCCGACAGTTCGCGCAATTGCTCGCGGGAGGCGGCCAGTTCCAGTTCGATGCGCTTGCTTTCGGTGATGTCCCAGACGATGCCGTCCCAGACATAAGCGCCGTCCTCCAGTTGCCGGGTGATCGCCTTGATCTCGGCCCAGCGCTGCTGGCCCTGACGCGTGAGGATGCGGCCCTGCCACGACCAGTCGCTGTCGGTGTCCAGCGCCTGATCCTGGGTCCGGTGGTAACTGGCTTTATCGTCCGGGTGCACCAGGCTGCGCAAGCCCATGTCGCGATGGGCAATGGTGGCCGGCGCGTAACCGACCAGGCTTTCACTGCCCTCGCTGATGTAGGCAAAGTCGATCTGTCCGGTCACCGGTGCCCGCTCCAGGCGGAACACCAGACCCGGGACGTTGGCGGCAATGCCTTGCAGGCGCGCCTCGCTTTCCTGCAACGCGGCGAGTGCGCGGCGGCGCTCGGTGACGTCGGTGAGATAAACCACCAGGTATTCGCTGTCACGAAATCGCAGAAAACTCAGTGACACGTCCGCCGGCAGGATGCCGCCATCGGCACGCACGCAGCTGGTTTCAAAGCTCAGCGGCCCTTCTTCACTGGCCCGCGCGCGCTTCCACAGGTTGAGCCATCGGTCCATGTGCAGACCCGGCTCGAAGTCGATCAGCGGTCGCTCGATCAGACCGCCGACGGGATAACCAAGCATGACTTCCGCCGCCCGGTTGGCGTAGCGCACATGGCTGTCCCAGTTGACCCAGAGAATGCCGACCGTGCTTTGATCAATGGAAAACTGCGTGAGCCGCAGCGCTTCTTCGCTGGCCGCGCGCAGGGCAATGTCTTCCCGTGCGGCGAGCAAGCGCTGCTCGAGGCTGTGCTGCTGGCGCCGTTGCCAGAACACGATCGCCACGCAGCTGAGCAACATGACCGCGAACAACAGACTGAGGTTCTGCCAAAACCCCGGTGACTCCGACAGTCGCGGGTACTTGGGTTGCAACCATTGGCTGTGCAGGCGCTCCAGATCCTTGGCCGGGATCGCGCGCAAGGCACTCTGGACGATACCGGCCAGCTCCGGCCAGTCACGACGCGTACCGACCCGCAGCAATTGCGGCAGGCCAATGTCACCGACCACCACCAGCTCGGCGAACTCTGGCTCGGCTGACAGCCGCCCGAGCTGCGCCTCATCGACCACCGCGTAGGACGCCTGCTGACTCAACAGTAGCTGCAACGCCTGACGCTCCAGCGGCACGCCTTGCAGATTCAGATGGGGATAGGTGCCGCGCAAATAATCCGCGGTGGTACTGGGCATGCGCACCGCGACACGGGTCTGGCTGTCGAGTTTCTCCAGATCCACCACACCGCTGGCCTTCTGATCACTGACCACCAGTTGCGGCACGCGCATATACGGGTCGGAAAACTGCCACAGGCGCAGCGCACTCGGGGTCTGGCTCAGGCCCGGGGCGACGTCGATTTCGCCTTCGCGCAAGGCGCTCTCCAGTCGTCCCAGATCGGGAAAATTGCGCCAGCTCAATTCGACATTAAGGGCCTGGGCCAGCCACTTCATCAACTCGACGTTGGCCCCGGAGAGCTTCTGCAAACGCCGGTCGTATTGCGCGTACGGCGCCTGCAGCACCAGCCCGACCCGCAATTCATTATGTTGTGCCAGCCACTGCTGCTGACTCGCGGACAATTGCGCAACGTGCGCCGGGGACGCAGGCGCCGCCCAGCCCATCAAGGGAAACCACAAACAGCCGATAACCCACAGGCAGCAAAATCGCTTCATTGAAGTCTCGTACACTGACAAATTCTGACCAACCCATTAGGCTGCCGGGATACTTTCTGGCCTGGAATAACCGATGCCCTCTGTTTACCGCCTGGCAATGCCAGCATTGTGCCTGTCGCTGATCCTGCCTTGTGCGTTTTCCGTCAACGCCGCCGACCCTGCTCCAGCGGCCGAGAAACCGGCCGAAGAAAAACCGGTCGAACGCCAGCCACTGCTTGAGCGTAGTCAGGAAGAGGCCGCCGCACTGGAACGTAAAGTGCCGGCGCAGGAACAGCAACAATTACAGGCCGGCAGCGACACCTTTCTGGCCCTGTGGAAACCGGCCAACACCGCCGATCCCAAAGGTGCGGTGATTATCATCCCCGGCGCTGGCGAAACAGCTGACTGGCCGCAAGCAATCGGCCCGTTGCGGCAGAAATTGCCGGACGCGCAGTGGAGCAGCCTGAGTATCACGCTGCCCGACCTGCAAAGCGATGCCATTGCACCGCGCGTCGTCGAAACACCGGTGGCGCCGAAAGCCGCGGAGTCCGGCAGCAAGGACTCGACCACCGCGCAACCCATCGAACAGGCTGCCGGCGGCGAAGCGGACGTCGCCGATCAGGTGGTCGCCGAAACGACTGAAGAACACTCCAAGGCGGACGCCGAACGAATCTTCGCGCGTATCGACGCGGCGATTGCCTACGCCGAACAGCAAAGTGTCCGCAGTATTGTCGTACTCGGTCACGGTACCGGCGCCTATTGGGCCGCCCGTTACCTGAGCGAAAAACAAACGGCGCAGGTGGAGAAATTCATCATGATCGACGCGCAGGCACCGACCAAGGCCAAGCCACAACTGGTGGAACTGACGCCTGCCTTGAAACTGCCGACGGCGGACATTTTCTACATGGACAAGCCACTGGATCGTCACGCGGCGCTGCAGCGCATGCAGGCGAGCAAGCGTTTGAAGACCTCGGCTTTCAGCCAGGTGGCGCTCAAGGCGCTGCCGGATAACAAGGCGGAGCAGGAGCAGTTGTTCCGGCGGGTGCGTGGCTGGTTGAATCCGCAGAACGTGGATTGACCGCAAAACCCAATAGCCCCCAATCGCGAGCAGGCTCGCTCCCACACTCGATCGCATTCCAACTGCAGAAACACGATCCAGTCCGGGAGCGAGCCTGCTCGCGAAGAGGCCCTCACAAACAGCAAACCGCTAACGCCTAGCGAAAGTCGCGCCGCTGACGAATCAACGTATAGGCATTGTGCAACTCGCGCGTCCTTTCGGTCGCCTCGTGCACCTGCGCCGGCGTCGCTCCGCTACCCGCCACTTTGTCCGGATGATGACGACTGAGCAGACGCCGGTACGCCCGTTTGATCTGCGCCGGTTCGCTGGTCGCCGACACGCCCAGCAAACGCATCGCCTCCTGGTAGCTTACCGCCGCGCTGACGATTGGCCGCTTGCCCGGTTCGTAATCACTGGCCAGCGCCTGCACCTGATGCGTCGTCCAGCCCAGCCACTTGCCCCATTGCGCCAACAGTTCACGCTCGCTGACGCCGGCACGGCCATCGGCCCAGACCATCCGCCAACAGGCGCGCAATACACCTTCGGCCGCATGGGGCTGGCCGCCCAGGCGCCGCAGATAACCGCGCAGGTTATCGCTGCCGGACTTGCCACGGTTGAACGCCGCAATGGCCCGACGCGTGGCCGGCTCGCTCATTTCCAGGGCGCGCATTTCGTTGCGCGCCTGCTGGATATGGCCGTCGGTCACGCGCCCGTCGCTCTTGGCCAGACGCCCGAGCAACACGAACAACAATTCGTCGTTGCGCAGCATCGGCCGGCCGCCGAGCTTTTCCCGCAAGTGCCCCCAGCTCTGCAAATGCAGACGCCGATCCAGCGCCTGTCCCAGCAACGCCCCAAGCATGGCCCCCGGAATGCTGGCGATCGCAAAACCCGCTCCGGCTCCAATCAGAGTCCCTGGCCACAACATATCAGCGACTCGCTTCTATCAAGGTTTCGGCCTCAGCCAGACGCTCGTGCGTCCCGACATCCACCCAATGACCTTTCAGCCGCTCGCCGGTCACCTCGCCTGCCGCCATGGCTTTGCGCAACAGCGGTGCCAGTTTGAAGGCACCGTCGGCGCAGCCGTCGAACAGCTGCGGATGGAGGACAGCGATACCGCTATAGGTCAGCGTCGCGGCATCCGCCTGACCATCATTCACACGCCCATCGACCAGCGAGAAATCCCCGGTCGGGTGATGCGCCGGATTGTCCGCCAGGACCAGATGCGCCAGACCGGTGATCGGCTGATGCAGGACGCTGAAGTCGTAATCGGTCCAGATGTCGCCATTGACCACCAGGAACGCATCGTCGCCAAGCAACGGCAACGCACGGAAAATCCCGCCACCGGTTTCCAGCGGTTCGCCTTCCGGCGAGTACTGAATGCTCAGGCCAAATTGAGTGCCGTCCCCCAGGTAATCCTCGATCTGCTGACCGAGCCAGGCGTGATTGATCACGACTTCGTTGAAACCGGCGGCCGCCAAGGCACGCAGGTGATACTCGATCAACGGCACGCCACCGGCACGCACCAGCGGTTTCGGTGTGGTCAGGGTCAGCGGGCGCATGCGCTCGCCTTTGCCTGCCGCCAGAATCATTGCCTTCATGCCGTTGCTCCACCTCGCAGGCGGGTAAACAGCGCTTGCAACTCCGCCAGTTCAGGACGCCGGGCAATCACCGCTTCTATATAAGAGAAGAAGCGCGGCACGTCGGCCAGATAGCGCGGCTTGCCATCGCGGTGGCAGATGCGGGCGAAGATGCCGATGACTTTCAGGTGACGCTGCACGCCCATCAGGTCGCTGGCGCGCAGAAAATCTTGAAAATCCGGCTGCACCGGGATGTTCAGTGCAGCGGCTTGCTGCCAGTAGCTTTCCAGCCAGCCGCGTACGCGCTCTTCAGGCCAGCTGAGGAAGGCGTCCTTGAACAGGCAGGTCACGTCATAGGTCACCGGACCATAGACCGCATCCTGAAAATCCAGCACCCCCGGATTCGGTTCGCTGATCATCAGGTTGCGCGGCATGTAGTCGCGGTGCACCAACACCTTCGGTTGCGCCAGAGCGCTGTCAATCAGCAGATCACTGATGCGCTGCCACTGCTGCTGTTGAGTCGCATCGAACTCGATGCCCAGTTCACGCTTCACGTACCACTCCGGGAACAGTTCCAGCTCACGGCGCAGCAGCGCGACGTCATAGCTCGGCAGCGGTGCCACCATCGGCAATTGCTGAAAAGCCAACAGAGATTGCAGGGCATCGCGGAACAACGCGTCGGCATTTTCGCTGTCGATCACATCGAGATAGGTCTTGTTGCCCAGGTCATTGAGCAAAAGAAATCCGCGTTCGAGGTCTTCGGCATAAATTTTCGGCACGTTAATGCCGGATTTCGCCAGCAAAAAGGCGATGTCCACGAACGGTTTGCAGTTTTCCTGGGGCGGCGGCGCGTCCATCACGACGAAGCTGCGACCCGCACCTTCCCAACGGAAATAGCGGCGGAAACTCGCGTCACTGCTGGCCGCAGTCAACGTGGCCGGGGGCACGGCGCCCCAGCCTTGATCTGCAAACAGGTTTTCCAGCTGTTCATCGAGCCAAACTTTCAGGTGTTGCAAGCGTACATCTTGGTCAGGCATTGCAAGGGTCTCCGACGGCGCTAGCCGTCAAGCGGGTCATGCTTTATTATCCAGCATCTTTTTCAGACCATCGAGAGGCGTGCGGCCCACACCGCGGGCAGATGGCACGCAGGAAGCCCGGACTAATAAGATGGCATTGAAATCCCCCGCGTTTCGTAAAAAATTTCCGTTGTTGGTAACCGGCAGTCTGCTGGCTATGCAACCTCTGGCCAGTCAATTCGTTGTTGCCGCCGAGCAGTATGACTGCTCCGTCTCGGCTACGGGTGGCTGGGACTGTTCGCCCAAGACGCCGGCGGCTGCATTGCCACCGCGTCCGGTGCATGACGGCAGTGCCGTCAGCGCCACCGGCGAAGCCCCGGCCGAGAACGGTTCGGTTGCCGACACTGGCGCCAAACCGGTCCTCGTCACCGAAGCCAAGGGCCGTGGCCTGAAATCCCGTAGCGAAGACTTCAGTCACCTCGACTGGGTTCCGCGCGAGAAGCTCACCGCCGCCCAATTGGCCGAGACCGGACCTTACTGCTCTGGTGCCTATATCGAACCGATTCGTCCTGGCATGAATGACAAGACGAATAAAAGTGACGCCCCGACCTTTATCGGCGCGAAAGCCTCGCGCTATAACACCGATGATCAAGTCGGTACGCTGGCCGGCGATGTCGTCCTGCGTCAGGGCAGCATGCAGGTCGAGTCCGACGAGGCCAGCCTGTATCAGGCCGAAAGCCGCGCCGAACTCAATGGCGACGTGCGTATCCGTGACAACGGCGCGCTGATCGTCGGCGACCATGCCGATGTGCAGCTCGACACCGGTGAAGCCAAGGTCGACAACGCCGAATACGTGATGCACAAATCGCGCATCCGCGGTAACGCGCTGTACGCCAAGCGTGCCGAAAACGCGATCATCCGTCTGAAGGACGGCACGTACACCACGTGCGAACCGAACAGCAACGCGTGGCAGCTCAAGGGCAACAACATCACCCTGAACCCGGCCACCGGTTTCGGTACCGCGACCAACGTGACGCTGCGCGTAAAAGACATCCCGGTTCTGTACACGCCGTACATCTACTTCCCGATCGACGACCGTCGCCAGTCGGGTTTCCTGCCGCCGACCATCGGCACCGGCAGCGATACTGGCTTCATGCTGGTGACCCCGTACTACTTCAACCTGGCGCCGAACTACGATGCCACGTTGTACCCGCGTTACATGGCCAAGCACGGGCTGTTGATGGAAGGCGAATTCCGCTACCTCACCAAGTCCAGCGAAGGTCAGTTCGGTGCGGCGTACCTCAACGACGAGAGCAACGAGCGCGACAAGCAGACCGACTCCGAAAAAACCCGCTACATGTACAACTGGCAACACACAGGCGGACTCGATTCCCGTGTGCTGACCCGCGTCGACTACACCAAAATCAGCGACCCGTTTTACTTCCAGGACCTGGAAACCGACCAGATCGGCGTCAAGAGCTCCGACTACGTGAACCAGATGGGGTCCGTCTCCTATCGTGGCGATAACTACACGGCAAGCTTGAACGCCCAGGCTTATCAGTTGGCGACCATTTCGAATATCACGCCGTATGATCGCTTGCCGCAAATCACCCTTGGCGGTTTGCTGCCTTATCATCCGGAAGGTCTGAACTTCTCGTACAACACCGAGCTCGTTCGATTCGACCGGGATCTGAGATCGGGCAAGGTTTTCGACAAGGATGGCGGCCCGTTTGATGCCAACGGTTTTCCAGTCGGTGCCGATCGTCTTGATGAAAACGTGCAGGGGCTGGCTCGCGCCAACGGTAATCGCCTGAACCTGGCGCCTGCTGTCAGCTTGCCGCTGAACTGGTCTTATGGCTTCCTGAAGCCAACGCTGAAATACCAGTACACGCAATATGACCTGGATCTGGACAGCACCGGCAAAACCCAGATCGACAAGCAAACCGCAGCGCAGGACAAGCTCCTGGGAACGTATGATCGCAATCAGAACCGTGCCGTTCCGATTGCCAGCATCGACAGTGGCCTGTACTTCGATCGCAATACTCAGTGGTTCGGCAAGGATTATCGGCAGACCCTGGAACCTCGCCTGTTCTACCTCTACGTACCAAAGGTTGATCAGGAAGACATTCCGATTTTCGACACCAGCGAATCGACGTTCAGCTATTCGTCTCTTTTCCGTGACAACCGCTTCACCGGTGCCGACCGCGTCGGCGACGAGAACAAGCTGTCGCTGGGCGTGACCAGTCGCTGGATCGAAGACAACGGGTTTGAACGTCAACGTATCAGTGTTGGCCAGGCCATGTATTTCAAGGATCGTGAAGTACAGTTGCCGGGTATCGATGCAAGCACTCGTGAAGACGCGAAATCCAAAGTATCGCCGTATGCACTGGAATACGAATACCGCTGGAACCGCGACTGGCGCACCACGGCTGACTACAACTGGGATCCGGATAGCCGAAGCCCACGTTCCGGCAGTGCGATGTTCCACTACCAGCCTGAAGACAACCCGAACAAGGTTATCAACGCCGGTTATCGCTATCGCAACGATCAGGTACGTTATGACCAAAGTACCGGCAAGTGGACGGTGGGCAACGTTAGCTACGGCACTCCAGGCACAGATGGCTACGTGAAGGACTACTACAAGATCAAGCAGCATGACTTCTCGGTCATCTGGCCGATCGTTCCACAGTGGAACGCGATCAGCCGCTGGCAGTACGACTACAACCGTAACCGTACGCTGGAAGCCTTTGGTGGTTTTGAGTACGACAACTGCTGCTGGAAACTGCGCCTGATCAACCGTTACTGGGTTTCCTACGACGAATTCAGTCAGGAAGCTCCGCAAAACGAAAAAGGCGACCATGGCGTCTTCCTCCAAATTGTTCTGAAGGGACTCGGCGGCCTGACTGGCGCCAAGGTAGAGAGCTTCCTCGACAAAGGCATTCAAGGTTATCGTGAACGTGAAGACCAAGCTTTCTGATTGTCTGCGCCCGCTGATGCTGGGCGCGCTGTTCCTGGGCACGGCGGCCAACGCCGCCGTGCAATCCATTGATAAAGTGGTCGCCATCGTCGATAACGATGTGGTCATGCAGAGCCAACTGGATCAACGCGTCCATGAAGTTCAACAGACCATCGCCAAGCGTGGCGGCGGTCTGCCGCCTCCGGGCGTGCTGGACCAGCAGGTGCTGGAGCGTCTGATCGTCGAAAACCTGCAACTGCAGATCGGCGAACGTTCCGGCATCCGCATTACCGATGAAGAGCTGAATCAGGCTGTCGGCACCATTGCCCAGCGCAACAACATGACTGTGGAGCAATTCCGCGCAGCCCTGGCTCACGACGGTCTGAACTACGACGACGCCCGTGACCAGATCAAGCGCGAGATGATCATCAGCCGCGTGCGTCAACGCCGCGTGGCAGAGCGCATTCAGGTCTCCGAGCAGGAAGTGAAGAACTTCCTCGCTTCCGACCTAGGCAAGATGCAACTGTCCGAAGAACTGCACCTGGCCAACATCCTGATTCCGACCCCGGAAAGTGCCAACTCTGAAGCCATTCAGAGCGCTGCACGTCAGGCGATGGAGGTTTACCAGCAGCTCAAGCAAGGCGCTGACTTCGGTCAGATGGCCGTTGCCAAGTCGGGCAGCGACAACGCGCTGGAAGGCGGCGACATGGGCTGGCGTAAAGCCGCGCAACTGCCACCGCCGTTCGACCGCGAGTTGAGCAGCATGGCCGTTGGCGACATCACCCAACCTGCACGCACTCCGGGTGGTTTCATCATCCTCAAGCTGCTGGCAAAACGCGGTGGCGAAGCGCAGATGCGTGATGAAGTGCATGTGCGCCATATCCTGGTCAAGCCAAGCCCGATCCGCGACGAAGCCAAGACCAAAGCCCTGGTGCAATCGCTGTACGAGCGTATCCTGGCCGGTGAAGATTTCGCTGAACTGGCGAAGAACTACTCCGAAGACCCGGGCTCCGCGCTCAACGGCGGCGACCTGAACTGGATCGACCCGAACGCACTGGTACCGGAATTCCGCGAAGTGATGGCCAAGACCCCGCAAGGTCAGCTGTCCAAGCCGTTCCAGACCCAGTACGGCTGGCACGTGCTGGAAGTCCTTGGCCGTCGCGCCACCGACAGCACCGAGCAGGCTCGCGAGCAACAGGCGATGACGGTTCTGCGTAACAAGAAGTACGACGAAGAGCTGCAAACCTGGCTGCGTCAGATCCGTGACGAAGCGTACGTAGAGATCAAACTCCCTGGTGCAGACCAGGCAGCGCAGTGAAACCCAAGCGTTTTGCGCTGACACCCGGCGAACCAGCCGGCATCGGTCCCGACCTGTGCCTGCTGCTCGCCTCGCAAGCCCAGCCACATCCCCTGATTGCCATTACCAGCCGCGACCTGCTCTCCGAGCGGGCCGCGCAACTGGGGCTGGTCGTCAATTTGCTGGACGTTGCGCCTGGCCAGTGGCCGGATGTTCCTGCACCCGCCAACAGCCTTTACGTCTGGGATACTCCGCTCAGCGCCCCCGTGGTTGCCGGGCAACTGGACAAGGCCAACGCCGCTTTCGTTCTCGAAACCCTGACCCGCGCCGGCAACGGCTGCCTGAACGGCGACTTTGCCGGGATGATCACCGCTCCGGTGCACAAAGGTGTGATCAACGAGTCGGGCATCGCGTTCTCCGGGCACACGGAATTCCTCGCCGACCTGACCCACACCGCGCAGGTCGTGATGATGCTCGCCACCCGCGGTTTGCGTGTGGCACTGGTCACCACGCACCTGCCCCTGCGCGACATCGCCGATGCGATCACGCCGCAGCGGCTGGAGCGAGTCACGCGGATCCTGCACAGCGACCTGCAAGAAAAATTCGGCATCGCCCGGCCACGCATCCTGGTCTGCGGGCTCAACCCGCACGCCGGCGAAGGCGGACACCTGGGCCATGAAGAAATCGACATCATCGAACCCACTCTGGAGCGCCTGCGCGGCGAGGGCATGGACCTTCGTGGCCCGCTGCCTGCCGACACTCTGTTTACCCCCAAATATCTGGAGCACTGCGACGCAGTGCTGGCGATGTACCACGACCAGGGCCTGCCCGTGCTGAAGTACAAAGGCTTCGGCGCCGCCGTCAACGTGACCCTTGGCTTGCCGATCATCCGTACATCGGTCGACCACGGCACCGCCCTGGATCTGGCCGGCAGCGGCAAGATCGACACCGGCAGCCTGCAGGTCGCCCTGGAAACCGCCTACCAGATGGCCG
The DNA here is from genome assembly GCF_014268495.2 of Pseudomonas monsensis. Taxonomy (NCBI): domain Bacteria; kingdom Pseudomonadati; phylum Pseudomonadota; class Gammaproteobacteria; order Pseudomonadales; family Pseudomonadaceae; genus Pseudomonas; species Pseudomonas monsensis. The sequence continues at coordinate 5,980,468 of NZ_CP077087.1, forward strand.
AGACCCGTTTATGACCGAGCAATACCAACACAAGGCGCGCAAACGCTTTGGCCAGAACTTCCTGCACGATGCCGGCGTTATCGACCGCATCCTGCGCTCCATCAGCGCCAAACCTGACGACCGCATGCTGGAAATCGGCCCGGGCCAGGGCGCACTGACAGCCGGCCTGCTCAGCTCCGGCGCGCAACTCGATGTGGTGGAACTGGACAAGGACCTGATTCCGATCCTCAACCAGCAGTTCGCCGGCAAGAGCAACTTCAACCTGCATCAGGGCGATGCGCTGAAGTTCGACTTCAATACGTTGAATGCCGCGCCGAACAGCCTGCGAGTGGTCGGCAACCTGCCGTACAACATCTCCACGCCGCTGATCTTTCACCTGCTGAACAACGCCGGCATCATTCGCGACATGCACTTCATGCTGCAGAAAGAAGTGGTCGAGCGTCTGGCGGCCGGCCCGGGTGGCGGTGACTGGGGTCGCCTGTCGATCATGGTTCAGTACCACTGCCGCGTGGAACACCTGTTCAACGTTGGCCCGGGCGCATTCAACCCGCCGCCGAAGGTCGACTCGGCCATTGTCCGCCTGGTGCCGCATACGGTACTGCCACACCCGGCCAAGGATCATCGCCTGCTGGAGCGCGTCGTCCGCGAAGCGTTCAACCAGCGTCGCAAGACCCTGCGCAATACCCTCAAGCAATTGATGACCGCTGCCGAGATCGAGGCCGCCGGTGTTGACGGCAGCCTGCGCCCCGAGCAACTGGACCTGGCCGCATTCGTGCGCCTGGCCGACCAGCTCGCCGAACAGGTTCCGGCCTCTCCCGTCGCCGACTGACTGGCGATGAACGCTATCGGGCAGGACGCCACTCTGGTTTACTGCCCGATACTTGCCTAGACTGAATCCCCATCAGCTACGCCCCGCGTTCCGCTTCGTTAAGGCCTTTTGCATGTCCGATTCCCGTTACCAGGTCGATGTCAGCGTCGTTACCCGCTATCTGGCAGACCAATCGCAACCCGAGCACGACCGCTTCGCCTTCGCCTACACCATCACCGTGCAGAACAATGGCGAGCAGCCCGCGCGCCTGATGTCCCGGCACTGGGTGATTACCGATGGCGACGGCCATGTCGAGGAAGTCCGCGGCGCCGGTGTCGTTGGCCAGCAACCGCTGATCGCTGCAGGCCAAAGTCACACCTACAGCAGCGGCACGGTCATGACCACCAAGGTCGGCACCATGCAGGGCACCTATGAAATGGTCGCCAATGACGGCAAACATTTCGACGCAGTCATCAAGCCCTTCCGCCTTGCCGTGCCCGGAGCCCTGCACTGATGACGACGTACGCCGTCGGCGACCTGCAAGGCTGCCTCGAACCGCTCAAATGCCTGCTCAAACAAGTGGCGTTCGACCCGGCACACGATCGGCTGTGGCTGGTCGGCGATCTGGTCAACCGTGGCCCGCAATCGCTGGAGACCCTGCGCTTCCTCTATGGCATGCGTGAATCGCTGGTCTGCGTCCTCGGCAATCACGATCTGCACCTGCTCGCCGCCGCTAACAATATCGAGCGCCTGAAGAAGTCCGACACCCTGCGCGAGATTCTCGAAGCGCCGGACGCGACCGACCTGCTCGAGTGGCTGCGCCAGCAGAAACTCATGCACTACGACGAGCAGCGCGACGTCGCCATGGTCCACGCCGGCATTCCCCCGCAATGGTCCCTGCGCAAGGCCTTGAAGTATGCCGCCGAAGCCGAAGCCGCACTGCGTGACGACAACCTGCTTCCGTTGTACCTCGATGGCATGTACGGCAACGAACCGGCGAAATGGGACAGCGATCTCACCGGCGTGACCCGCCTGCGCGTCATCACCAACTATTTCACCCGCATGCGCTTTTGCACCGCCGACGGCAAGCTTGATCTCAAAAGCAAGGAAGGCCTCGACACCGCCCCGCCAGGCTACAAACCCTGGTTTCAGCATAAAGAGCGCAAAACCCGTGGCCTGCGTATCATCTTTGGCCACTGGGCGGCGCTGGAAGGCGATGTCCATGAACCGGGTATCTCGGCGCTGGATACCGGTTGTGTCTGGGGTGGCAGCCTGACCCTGATGAACGTCGACAGCGGCGAGCGCGTGTCGTGCAAATGCGATGCACACGGCGGCCTTGCGCCAACCGTCGCACCACTTATCCCCGAACCATCGCCAGTCAGCGCGCCGCGTTAGACTGCGCTTTCAGCCGAGCAACAGGAACCCGCCATGAGCGAATTCAAACGAATCCCCCCGGAACAGGCCCAGGCCCTGCGCGAGCAAGGCGCCGTGGTGGTCGATGTCCGCGATCCTGCGACTTATGCCGCCCTGCATATCAGCGGTTCAAAGCACTTGGACAACCACTCGCTGCACGCCTTCATCCAAGGTGCCGATCTCGACGCACCGACGGTTGTCGTCTGCTACCACGGCAATTCCAGTCAGGGCGCTGCGGCCTATCTGGTCAGCCAAGGCTTCTCCGACGTCTACAGCATGGACGGCGGCTTCGAGCTGTGGCGTACGACTTATCCGTCGGAAACCGCGCAAGGCACCGCCGAATAATTTTTTTGTCACGTGCAGGCCCCGGCTGCCGTGGGCCTGCGCGGGGCAGACGAACGGTCTGCCACACATAATTACGTATCTCGCCTTTACCTCGCGAATTCCCAACTATCCTTAAGCCCAGGCCATCCAAAACAGGGGAGAGCCGGTACACCGGCGCACGGGTCATCGGGAGTGACTTTCAAGGTTGTCGACCGCGAAAGTGTTCTGGGGGGTAAACAAGCGGCCACCGCGGCTGCTTGCCAGCATCGACTGACTGATCCGGCGTCGGCTCCACGTATCGAGCGAGGTGACGTCATGAGTATCTTTAGCCACTTCCAACAACGCTTCGAGTCCACACGCCAGGAAGAACTCTCGCTGCAGGAGTACCTGGAACTGTGCAAAAAGGATCGCAGCGCCTACGTTTCCGCCGCCGAGCGTCTGTTAATGGCTATCGGCGAACCGGAACTGCTCGACACCTCGACCAACTCGAGGCTGTCGCGCATCTTCTCCAACAAGGTGATCCGGCGCTATCCGGCCTTTGAAGACTTCCACGGGATGGAAGAATGCATCGACCAGATTGTTTCGTATTTCCGCCACGCCGCCCAAGGCCTGGAAGAGAAGAAACAGATCCTCTATCTGCTCGGCCCCGTCGGCGGCGGTAAATCGTCCCTAGCCGAGAAGCTGAAACAACTGATGGAAAAAGTGCCCTTCTACGCGATCAAGGGCTCGCCGGTATTCGAATCGCCTCTGGGTCTGTTCAACGCTACCGAAGATGGCGCGATCCTCGAGGAAGACTTCGGCATTCCACGGCGCTACCTGAACACCATCATGTCGCCATGGGCGACCAAGCGCCTGGCCGAATTCGGCGGCGACATCAGTCAGTTCCGCGTGGTCAAGCTGTACCCGTCGATCCTCAACCAGATCGCCGTGGCCAAGACCGAACCGGGCGACGAGAACAACCAGGACATCTCGGCACTGGTGGGCAAGGTCGATATCCGCAAACTCGAGGAATACCCACAGAACGACGCCGACGCCTACAGCTATTCCGGTGCGCTGTGCCGGGCCAACCAGGGCCTGATGGAATTCGTCGAAATGTTCAAGGCACCGATCAAGGTGCTGCACCCATTGCTGACCGCCACCCAGGAAGGTAACTACAACAGTACCGAAGGTCTGGGCGCGATCCCCTTCACCGGGATCCTGCTCGCGCACTCCAACGAATCGGAGTGGCACACCTTCCGCAACAACAAGAACAACGAAGCCTTCATCGACCGGATCTACATCGTCAAAGTGCCGTACTGCCTGCGCGTCAGCGACGAGGTGAAGATCTACGACAAGTTGTTGTTCAACAGCTCCCTGGCCAAAGCCCACTGCGCACCCGACACCCTGAAGATGCTGGCGCAGTTCACTGTGCTGTCACGCCTCAAGGAGCCGGAAAACTCCAACATCTATTCGAAGATGCGCGTCTACGACGGCGAAAACCTCAAGGACACCGATCCGAAGGCCAAGTCGATTCAGGAATACCGCGACTCGGCAGGCGTCGACGAGGGCATGAACGGTCTGTCGACCCGGTTTGCGTTCAAGATCCTGTCCAAGGTGTTCAACTTCGACCCGCATGAAATCGCCGCCAACCCGGTGCACCTGCTCTACGTGCTGGAACAGCAGATCGAACAGGAGCAGTTCCAGGCCGAAACCCGCGAGCGCTATCTGCGCTACCTCAAGGAATACCTGGCGCCGCGTTACATCGAATTCATCGGCAAGGAGATCCAGACCGCGTACCTCGAGTCTTACAGCGAATACGGGCAGAACATCTTCGACCGCTACGTACTGTATGCGGACTTCTGGATTCAGGATCAGGAATACCGCGATCCGGAAACCGGCGAGATCCTCAACCGTGTGGCACTGAACGAAGAACTGGAGAAAATCGAGAAACCGGCGGGCATCAGCAATCCGAAGGATTTCCGCAACGAAATCGTCAACTTCGTCCTGCGCGCCCGGGCCAACAACAACGGCAAGAACCCGACCTGGCTCAGCTACGAAAAACTGCGGGTGGTCATCGAGAAGAAAATGTTCTCGAACACCGAGGACCTGCTGCCAGTCATCAGCTTCAACGCCAAGGCCAGCAAAGAGGATCAACAGAAACACAACGACTTCGTTACACGAATGGTCGAACGCGGCTACACCGATAAACAGGTACGGCTTCTTTCCGAATGGTACCTACGGGTCCGCAAATCGCAATAAAGCAGCTGCAAGCTTCTAGCGACAAGCTGCAAGAGAACAGCAGAGACCGGTTTCGGGAACGGGAGAGCTTTCACTTGCAGCTTGGGGCTTATGACTTGAAGCTCCCCGGAGGGGTCTATGAGCTATGTGATCGACCGACGTCTCAATGGCAAGAACAAGAGCACGGTGAACCGCCAACGTTTCCTGCGGCGTTACCGTGATCACATCAAGAAGGCTGTCGAAGAGGCGGTCAGCCGCCGTTCCATTACCGATATGGAGCACGGCGAGCAAATCAGTATTCCCGGTCGCGACATCGACGAACCGGTGCTTCATCATGGCCGCGGCGGCAAGCAGACCGTGGTGCATCCCGGCAACAAGGAATTCACCGCCGGCGAACACATCGCTCGTCCACCGGGAGGCGGCGGCGGACGCGGGCCGGGCAAGGCCGGCAATTCCGGCGAGGGCATGGACGAGTTCGTCTTCCAGATCACTCAGGAAGAATTTCTCGAATTCATGTTCGAGGACCTCGAACTGCCGAATCTGGTCAAACGCAACCTGAGCGGTACCGACACCTTTAAGACCGTGCGCGCCGGGATCAGCAACGAAGGCAACCCTTCTCGCATCAATATCATCCGCACACTGCGTTCGGCTCACGCGCGGCGCATCGCGCTGTCCGGCAGCAGCCGGGCAAAACTGCGGGAAGTCAAAGAAGAACTTGAGCGTCTGAGACGCGAAGAGCCAGACAACTTCGGCGATATTCAGGAGCTTGAGGCAGAAATCGAGAAACTCAGCGCGCGTATCCATCGCGTTCCGTTCCTCGACACGTTCGACCTGAAATACAACCTGCTGATCAAGCAGCCCAACCCCAGTTCGAAAGCGGTGATGTTCTGCCTGATGGACGTCTCCGGCTCCATGACCCAGGCCACCAAGGACATCGCCAAACGCTTCTTCATCCTGCTGTACCTGTTTCTCAAGCGGAACTACGACAAGATCGACGTGGTGTTCATCCGCCATCACACCAGCGCCCGAGAAGTCGATGAGGAGGAGTTTTTCTACTCACGGGAAACCGGCGGCACCATCGTTTCCAGCGCCCTGAAGCTGATGCAGGAGATCATGGCCGAGCGTTATCCGAGCAACGAGTGGAATATCTACGCCGCCCAAGCCTCCGACGGCGACAACTGGAACGACGACTCGCCGATCTGCCGCGATATCCTGATCAACCAGATCATGCCGTTTGTGCAGTACTACACTTATGTGGAGATCACCCCGCGCGAACATCAGGCCTTGTGGTACGAGTACGAACGCATCGCCGAAGCCTTTTCCGACACGTTTGCCCAGCAGCAACTGGTCTCGGCCGGGGATATCTATCCGGTCTTCCGTGAACTCTTCCAGCGCAGGTTAGTGACATGACCGCCAAAGAGCAGAAGCGCCAACCCATTTCCACCGGCTCCGAATGGACGTTCGAGCTGATCCAGACCTATGACCGCGAAATCGCCCGTATCGCGGCCGGTTATGCGCTGGATACCTATCCCAACCAGATCGAAGTGATCACCGCCGAGCAGATGATGGATGCGTATGCCTCGGTGGGCATGCCACTGGGTTATCACCACTGGTCCTACGGCAAGCATTTCCTCAGCACCGAAAAATCCTACAGTCGCGGGCAGATGGGCCTGGCCTACGAGATCGTGATCAACTCGGACCCGTGCATCGCCTACCTGATGGAAGAAAACACCATCTGCATGCAGGCACTGGTGGTAGCGCACGCGTGCTACGGCCACAACAGCTTCTTCAAGGGCAACTACCTGTTCCGCACCTGGACCGACGCCAGCTCGATCATTGATTACCTGGTGTTCGCCAAGCAGTACATCATGCAGTGCGAGGAACGCCACGGCATCGACGCGGTGGAAGACCTGCTCGACTCCTGCCATGCGCTGATGAACTACGGTGTCGACCGCTACAAGCGTCCGTATCCGATTTCCGCCGAGGAGGAACGCCGGCGGCAGAAGGACCGCGAAGAGCACATGCAGAAGCAGATCAACGATCTGTGGCGCACCATTCCCAAAGGCGCAGACAAATACAGCGACAAGGACAACGCACGCTTTCCGGCCGAACCGCAGGAAAACATTCTGTATTTCATCGAGAAGCACGCGCCGCTGCTGGAGCCCTGGCAGCGCGAGATCGTGCGGATCGTGCGCAAGATCGCCCAGTATTTCTATCCACAGCGCCAGACCCAGGTGATGAACGAAGGCTGGGCGACATTCTGGCACTACACGCTCATGAACGACCTGTATGACGAGGGCCTGGTCACGGATGGGTTCATGATGGAATTTCTCACCTCGCACACCAGCGTGGTGTTCCAGCCAGGTTTCGACAGCCCCTACTACAGCGGGATCAACCCGTATGCCCTGGGCTTTGCCATGTACCGCGACATTCGGCGCATGTGCGAAGAGCCGACTGAAGAGGACCGGCGCTGGTTCCCGGACCTGGCGGGCACTGACTGGTTGTCATCCATCAAGTTCGCCATGAGCAGCTTCAAGGACGAGAGTTTCATCCTGCAATACCTGTCACCGAAGGTGATCCGCGACCTGAAACTGTTCAGCATTCTCGATGATGATCAGAAGGATGATCTGCTGGTACCGGCGATCCACGACGAAGGTGGCTACCGAATCATTCGCGAAACCCTCGCTGCGCAGTACAACCTCGGCAATCGCGAACCGAACGTGCAAATCTACAGCATCGACCGCCGTGGCGACCGCTCGCTGACCCTGCGCCATCAGCAGCACGACCGCAAACCGCTGGGCGACTCCACCGACGAGGTGCTCAAACACCTGCATCGCCTGTGGGGCTTCGACATTCATCTGGAAACCCTGCAAGGCGACCAGATCATGAAAACCCATCACGTTCCGCCACGCAGTGAACACAGCGAAGGGGATTACGGCCGACTTGACCTCGCCGTCATTCATCTTTGATCCGCTTGCGGCCTCCGAAAGCCTGACACAAGGGTTATCCTGTCAGGCTAACGGAGGTTTTTTATGCAGATTTTCAAGGTTGGCGGCGCGGTTCGCGATCGCTTGCTGGGTATCCCGGTTACCGATGTCGATTGGGTGGTGGTCGGTGCAACCACGGATGAAATGCTCGCCCTGGGTTATCGCCCGGTCGGTGCGGATTTCCCGGTGTTTCTCCATCCCAAAAGCGGCGAGGAATACGCCCTCGCCCGCACCGAACGCAAAAGCGGTCGCGGCTATGGCGGTTTCACTTTTCACGCCAGCCCCGACGTCACGCTTGAAGAAGACCTGATCCGCCGCGACTTGACCATCAATGCGATGGCCGAAGACGATCAGCAGCATCTGACTGATCCGTATCAGGGGCAACGTGATCTCGAGAACCGGATTTTGCGCCACGTTTCCCCGGCGTTTGCCGAAGATCCTCTGCGGGTACTGCGTGTGGCGCGCTTCGCCGCCCGCTATGCCGGACTGGGTTTCACGGTCGCCCCCGAGACACTCGCGTTGATGCGTCAGCTCAGCGATTCCGGCGAACTGCAAGCGTTGACGGCTGAACGCAGCTGGAAAGAAATCTCTCGGGCATTGATGGAAGATCAGCCGCAGGTATTCATCCAGGTGCTGCGCGACTGCGGTGCACTGAAAGTGCTGATGCCGGAAGTTGACGCGCTGTTCGGCGTACCGCAACCCGAGGCTCATCATCCGGAAATCGACAGCGGTGTGCACACCCTAAGCGTGCTGGAGCAATCAGCCCTGCACAAGCAACCGCTGACCGTGCGCTGGGCTTGCCTGCTGCACGATCTCGGTAAAGGCCTGACACCGGAAGACGAGTGGCCTCGGCACATTGCCCATGAGCATAAAGGCCTGCGGCTGATCAAAGCAGTCAACGAGCGCTTCAAGGCGCCGAAGGATTGCCAGGAACTGGCGTTGCTGGTGGGCCAGTATCACACCCACGGCCATCGCGCCCTGGAACTGAAAGCATCGACGCTGCTGGAGCTGCTGCACAGTTTCGATGTGTATCGCCGGCCGCAGCGTTTCGAAGAATTCATCGTCGCCTGCGAAATGGATGCGCGCGGACGCAAAGGGCTGGAGCAGCGTAGTTATCCACAAGCGGATTATTTGCGCGGCGCGGCCAAGGTAGCGCGTGGCGTGGCAGTACAGCCGTTGCTGGAGAAAGGGTTCAAAGGCCCGGAGCTGGGCGAGGCGCTCAAGCGCGAGCGGCTCAAGGCATTGAAGGCTTACAAAGAAGCGGCGTCAGCCTGAAAGGCTTCGCGAGCAAGCCCTCCCCCACATTGCAATGCACTTCTCTGTGGGAGCGGGCTAGCTCGCGAAGGCGTCGGTCAGCTCACATCAAATCAGCAGGCGTGAGCTGTTCGCCCCGCCACTCGAACGCCACTGGCGCCAGTACCTGATCAATCTGCGCCTCGGCCCACACTGTCGCGAAGCTTTTTCCCACACCCGGATGCAGGCGATCCGGCGCAATCAGCGACAGCGGCCACAGCACAAAGGCGTTTTTCAGGATTTCGGCGCGCGGCAGCGTCAATCCATCGAAATTCCCCACCAGATCGCCGTACAACAGCACGTCGATATCCAATGGCAAACCCTTGCGATCCGGCGCGTAACGGCCGTTGTCAGCCTCGATGAACTTCAAGCGGCGATCCAGCTCCATCAGCGACAGATCGGTGTAGGCCGACACCACGAAGTTGAAGAACGGCCCACTCTTGATTCCCACTGGCTGGCTTTCGAATACCGCCGAACAGCGGATATCGACCAAGAACGTCGCCAATGCGTCGAGACCTGCACGCAAATGGGTTTCACGCTCGATATTGCTACCGAGCCCGAGATAAATCTGAGTCAGCGACATCCGCGCTCGATCTCCACGCCCACGCCACCCTTGGCCGCCGGCACGGCGCCGGGCTTGGTCAATTTCAGACGCACCCAAGTGATCTTGAACTCACTCATCAGCACTTCCACCAGACGCTCGGCGAACGTCTCGACCAATTGGAACTGTGCCTGCTCGGCAAAGGCCTGGATGCGCGTGGAGACGCTGGCGTAATCGAGCGCCAGGGTCAGGTCGTCACCGGCCGCCGCCGGACGATTGTCCCAGGCGAAGCTCAGGTCAAGACGCAGACACTGGCGGATGCCGCGCTCCCAGTCGTAGGCACCGATCACGGTGTCGACTTCCAGGCCCTCGATAAACACTCTGTCCAAGCACTTCTCTCCGCTGCACGACAAGGGCGCAATGCGCCGTTAGAATCAGGGCGTCCTCGCCCGGAATAGTTAGCATGTTTTGGTTACTGGCGACTCTCGCCTACCTGCTCGGCTCTCTGTCCTTCGCCATTTTGCTCAGCCGCCTCACCGGAAACCCGGATCCGCGAATGAGTGGCTCGGGCAATGCCGGCGCCACCAACATGCTGCGCCTGGCCGGTCGCAAACTGGCGATCCTGACCCTGCTGGGTGATCTGTGCAAAGGCCTGGTGCCGGTGCTGATCGCAGCGGCCATGGGCCTTTCGCTGCAGGATCAGGCCTGGATCGGCGTGTGCGCCGTGATCGGTCACCTGTTCCCGCTGTACTTCCGCTTTCGCGGCGGCAAAGGCGTCGCCACGGCTGCCGGCATGCTGCTGGGCCTGTATCCGCCCGCCGCGCTGCTGGCGGTGTGTGCCTGGCTGCTGACGTTCTACCTGACCCGCACCAGCTCGCTGGCGGCGCTGATCGCCACGCCGCTGACCCTGCCCTTGCTGGCCTGGCAGGAACCGGAAGCGCTATTGCCGATGAGCGCGTTGACGCTACTGATCGTCTGGCGCCACCGCGGCAATCTACGCGACCTGTTTGCCGGGCGCGAACGGCATTTTTAAATACCGCCCGTGAACGCCGCTCATCACAGCGCCGACAACTGCTCCATCGGCCAGCGCGCCTGCACGCTGATCGCCAGACTTTCCTGCTGACCGGCCTGCAAACGCTGGCAACCGGCAAACGCGATCATCGCGCCATTGTCGGTGCAGAACTCGGGACGGGCATAAAACACATCGCCCTTCATATCGCCGAGCATCTTTTCCAGCGAAACACGCAACGCCTTGTTGGCACTGACGCCGCCAGCGATCACCAGACGCTTCATCCCGGCCTGTTTCAGGGCACGCTTGCACTTGATGGTCAAAGTCTCCACCACGGCCTGCTGGAACGCCAGCGCGATGTCGCAACGGGCTTGCTCGCCGTCGTCCCCGGCGCTGACGCATTGCTGCCAGGTGTTGAGAGCAAAGGTTTTCAGGCCGCTGAAGCTGAAATCCAGGCCCGGGCGATCACACATCGGACGCGGAAAGGTAAAACGTCCTGCGACGCCCTTCTCGGCCAGCTTGGCGATTTCCGGTCCGCCCGGATAATTGAGGCCCATCATTTTTGCGGTCTTGTCGAACGCTTCGCCGGCGGCATCGTCGAGCGTTTCGCCGAGCAGGCTGTATTGGCCGATGCCATCGACCTGAACCAGTTGCGTATGACCGCCGGAGACCAACAAAGCGACGAACGGAAATTCCGGCGGTTTTGGCTCCAGCATCGGCGCCAGCAAGTGGCCTTCCATGTGGTGCACACCGAGTGCCGGAATGCCCCAGGCAAACGCCAGTGCCTGCGCGCAGGAAGCACCCACCAGCAGCGCGCCGACCAGGCCAGGACCCGCGGTGTAGGCGATGGCGTCGATCTCGGTCGGCACGCAGTCAGCCTCGGCCAACACCTGACGAATCAAGGGCAGCATGCGCTTGACGTGGTCACGCGAGGCCAGCTCCGGCACTACACCGCCATAGACGCGGTGCAGGTCGATCTGACTGAACAGCGCATCGGCCAGCAGACCGCGTTCACTGTCATATAATGCGACGCCGGTTTCGTCGCAGGAGGTTTCTAATCCCAGTACTAGCATGGGTTTGCGCCTTGTTTAGGCTGAATTCGAAGGCGCGCATAATAGTCGCCACGCGATGCCCCGACTAGCGGTTTTCGATCAGAGGCTTTGCATTCCGAGCGATGAGGGGTTAACATCCGCAACCCTTAAAAACCGACGTCTTCAAGTGCTCTTTTGCCGCGAGGATGTTGACCCCGGTAATGAATGAAGGTAGCTCTGGATGCCAGCCGTCAAAGTTAAAGAGAACGAACCCTTCGACGTAGCTCTGCGTCGTTTCAAGCGCTCCTGCGAAAAAGCCGGTGTACTGGCTGAAGTTCGTAGCCGCGAATTTTACGAGAAGCCAACTTCTGAGCGTAAGCGCAAAGCAGCAGCCGCTGTTAAGCGTCACGCCAAGAAAGTTCAGCGCGAACAGCGCCGCGCCGTTCGTCTGTACTAATACGCAGACGATCGTAGCAAGCTTCTGCCAAGCCCGGCCCTCAGCCGGGCTAATGGCATTTGCGTAAAAACGCTTGATGCTTCACCGTCGAAGCCGCACACGCGACCTAGACAAACCCGCTTCACCGCGTCAGGCCTGGCTCTTTTGCCAGCGGTGCACGTCTTTTCTGACGAGCCTTTCAAGGCTACTGACGAGCACACCCACTGATTCCTCTCACGACGATCAGCCCAAGGCACCTGCATGCGTGCCCGCTTTATTGAGCTATCCGAGGCCCTTGACTGGCCGTCAGCGGATTCAGCGCAACACTTTCAAATAGTCGAAGGCTGATTGTTACTAACGTCAGTGGATTTTCGGCAGATACACTTCCCGACAGCGATTACGCAACCGAACCCGGTCGAACCGCCCATTGTGTGCGTTTCACTCAAGACCTGCGTCCGGCCGCCCTTCGCATCGGACTCATTACAGCGCAGACGAGAACGCCATGGCCGGGCTGATTCCCCAGAGCTTCATTGACGACCTGCTGAACCGCACCGACATCGTCGATGTGGTGAGCTCGCGCGTGCAATTGAAGAAGGCCGGCAAGAATTACACCGCCTGTTGCCCGTTTCACAAAGAGAAAACCCCGTCCTTCAGCGTCAGCCCCGACAAGCAGTTCTATTACTGCTTCGGCTGCGGCGCCGGCGGTAATGCCCTCGGCTTTCTCATGGATCACGACAACCTGGACTTCCCCCAGGCCGTCGAGGATCTGGCCAAAGCCGCCGGCATGGAAATCCCCCGCGAAGAAAGCGGTCGCCCGCACAAACCGCGTCAACCGACGGATTCGCCGCTGTACCCGCTGCTCACCGCCGCCGCCGATTTTTACCGGCAGGCGCTCAAGAGCCACCCGGCACGCAAAGCCGCAGTCGACTATCTCAAGGGCCGCGGCCTGACCGGCGAAATCGCCCGGGATTTCGGCCTCGGTTTTGCACCGCCGGGCTGGGACAACCTGTTCAAGCACCTGAGCAGCGACACCTTGCAACAGAAGGCCATGATCGACGCCGGCCTGCTGATCGAGAACGCCGAAACCGGCAAACGCTATGACCGCTTCCGCGATCGCGTGATGTTTCCGATCCGCGACACCCGTGGCCGAATCATCGCTTTCGGTGGCCGGGTGCTTGGCGACGACAAGCCGAAGTACCTGAACTCACCGGAAACCCCGGTATTCCATAAAGGCCAGGAGCTCTACGGCCTTTATGAGGCGCGCAAAAACAACCGCAACCTCGACGAAATCATCGTCGTCGAAGGTTATATGGATGTCATCGCCCTCGCCCAGCAAGGCCTGCGCAATGCCGTTGCGACGCTGGGTACCGCGACCAGCGAAGAACACTTGAAACGCCTGTTTCGCGTGGTGCCGAACGTATTGTTTTGCTTCGACGGTGACCAGGCCGGCCGCAATGCCGCCTGGCGCGCACTGGAAGCGACCCTTCCGTGCCTGCAAGACGGACGCCGCGCGCGCTTTCTGTTTCTGCCGGAGGGCGAAGACCCGGACACCCTGGTCCGCGCCGAAGGCACCGACGCCTTCAAGGCGCGAATCAATCAGCATGCGCAGCCACTGGCGGATTATTTCTTCCAGCAATTGACCGAAGAAGCCGATCCGCGCTCGCTCGAGGGCAAGGCGCACATGGCCACCCTCGCCGCACCGTTGATCGACAAAGTGCCGGGCGCGAACTTGCGCATCCTGATGCGGCAGCGCCTGACCGAAATCACCGGCCTGAGCAGCGAAACTGTCAGCCAGCTGGCGCAAAGTGCGCCGCAGGAAGCGCCGCCCGCCTACGATCCGGGCATCGACTACGACGCAATGCCGGATTACAGCGACTACCATCAGCCGCAGGCACAGGACATGTACGTGCCGCAGCAGGAGTGGACGCCGAAGAAACCCGGCGCTGGCGGCAAGAAATGGGACAAAAAGCCCTGGGACAAGAACGGCAAGCGTGGCGATCGCGATCAACCGCAGCGTCAGCGCACGCCGATTGGCGTCGAATCGCCGACCCTGACCGCCCTGCGCACCTTGCTTCATCACCCGCAACTGGCCGAGCGCGTTGAAGACGCCGGGCACATTGCGGACGAAAACCAGACCAATGCCCAGTTGCTTGTGGCCTTGCTCGAAGCCGTACAGAAGAATCCCAAGCTAAACTCATTTCAGTTGATCGCGCGATGGCACGGCACTGAACAGGGGCGTCTGCTCAAGGCACTGGCTGAAAAGGAATGGTTGATTGACGGAGATAACCTTGAACAACAGTTTTTCGACACCATTACTAGCTTGTCAGCCCGCCAACGCGAGCGAAATCTGGAACAGTTGCTCAGGAAAGCGCGTCAAAGCGAACTGAGTGCCGAAGAGAAAAATCAACTGCGCGACCTTTTAAGTCGCAATGTTTCCGCATCAAACCCGACCTCAACTGGCGCGTGAGGTCATAGCTCAGGTATAATCCTCGGCTTGTTTTTTGCCCGCCAAGACCTTCAGTGGATAGGGTGTTATGTCCGGAAAAGCGCAACAGCAGTCTCGTATTATTGAGTTGATCAAACTGGGTCGTGAGCAGAAGTATCTGACTTACGCCGAGGTCAACGACCACCTGCCCGAGGATATTTCAGATCCGGAGCAGGTGGAAGACATCATCCGCATGATTAACGACATGGGGATCCCCGTACACGAGAGTGCTCCGGATGCGGACGCCCTTATGTTGGCCGACGCCGATACCGACGAGGCCGCTGCGGAAGAAGCAGCCGCCGCGTTGGCAGCGGTGGAGACCGATATCGGTCGCACCACCGACCCAGTGCGCATGTACATGCGTGAAATGGGTACGGTCGAGCTTCTGACTCGTGAAGGCGAAATCGAAATCGCCAAACGTATCGAAGAAGGCATCCGTGAAGTGATGAGCGCTATCGCGCACTTCCCTGGCACGGTTGACCACATTCTCTCCGAGTACACCCGCGTCACCACCGAAGGTGGTCGCCTGTCCGACGTACTGAGCGGTTACATCGACCCGGACGACGGCATTGCGCCGCCGGCGGCCGAAGTGCCGCCGCCGATCGACGCGAAAGCCGCCAAGGCTGACGACGACACCGACGACGATGACGCCGAAGCTTCGGATGACGAAGAAGAAGCCGAAAGCGGTCCGGATCCGGTCATCGCTGCCCAGCGTTTCGGCGCTGTGGCCGATCAGATGGAAATCACCCGCAAGGCCCTGAAAAAGCACGGTCGTCACAACAAGGCAGCGGTTGCCGAGTTGCTGGCCCTGGCCGAGCTGTTCATGCCGATCAAACTGGTGCCGAAGCAATTCGAAGCCTTGGTCGAGCGTGTTCGCAGCGCCCTGGATCGTCTGCGTCAGCAAGAGCGCGCGATCATGCAACTGTGCGTACGTGATGCACGTATGCCACGCGCCGATTTCCTGCGTCAGTTCCCGGGCAATGAAGTCGACGAAAGCTGGTCCGACGCGCTGGCCAAAGGCAAGAGCAAATACGCCGAAGCCATTGGTCGCGTACAGCCGGACATCATCCGTTGCCAGCAGAAGCTGATTGCGCTGGAAACCGAGACCGGCCTGACCATCGCTGAAATCAAGGACATCAACCGTCGCATGTCGATCGGTGAGGCCAAGGCCCGCCGCGCGAAGAAAGAGATGGTTGAAGCGAACTTGCGTCTGGTGATCTCGATCGCCAAGAAGTACACCAACCGCGGCCTGCAATTCCTCGATCTGATCCAGGAAGGCAACATCGGTCTGATGAAAGCGGTGGACAAGTTCGAATACCGTCGTGGTTACAAGTTCTCGACTTATGCCACCTGGTGGATCCGTCAGGCGATCACTCGCTCGATCGCCGACCAGGCCCGCACCATCCGTATTCCGGTGCACATGATCGAGACGATCAACAAGCTCAACCGTATTTCCCGCCAGATGCTACAGGAAATGGGTCGCGAACCGACTCCGGAAGAGCTGGGCGAACGCATGGAAATGCCTGAGGACAAGATCCGCAAGGTGTTGAAGATCGCTAAAGAGCCGATCTCCATGGAAACCCCGATCGGTGATGACGAAGACTCTCATCTGGGTGACTTCATCGAAGACTCGACCATGCAGTCGCCAATCGATGTTGCAACCGTTGAAAGCCTGAAAGAAGCGACCCGCGAAGTGCTGTCCGGCCTCACTGCCCGTGAAGCCAAGGTACTGCGCATGCGTTTCGGTATCGACATGAACACCGACCACACACTCGAAGAAGTGGGCAAACAGTTTGACGTAACCCGTGAACGGATCCGTCAAATCGAAGCCAAGGCGCTGCGCAAGCTGCGCCACCCGACGCGAAGCGAGCATCTGCGCTCCTTCCTCGACGAGTGATACCAGAACCCCCGGCCCAGGCCGGGGGTTTTGTTTTCCGGTCAGATTAAATTCCGCGCACCGCCCCTCCCCCGCATAGCCCGTCTACACTCGAAACAATCACCCCCGTGCCATAACGAGAGCGTTATGCCCAGACTGGCGTCCGTGCTTTTTTTGCTGTCACTGATGATCTGGACCGCAACGGCTGACGCGCTGACTCTGACCGATGAAGAACGTAGCTGGCTGGCGGCTCACCCGGACTTGCGCCTGGGTGTAGATGCGTCGTGGCCGCCCTTTGAGTTTCGCGACGATCAGTCCCGCTATCAGGGGCTGGCGGCGGACTATATTGATGTGATCCGCCAGCGCCTGGCGGTCAAACTCACGCCCATCGAGCCCGTGAGCTGGACCGTGGTGCTGGAGCAGGTCAAGCAAGGCAAGATCGACCTGCTACCGGGCATCATGTCCACGCCGGAGCGCCAGACCTATTTGTCGTTCACCCGGCCCTATCTCGACTTCCCGATCGTCATCCTCGCCCACGTCGGCGGCGCGCAACCACGCAAACTCGAAGACCTGTACGGCCTGAAGATTGCTGTGGTGGAAAACTACGCGCCCCATGAGCTCCTGCGCACCCACCATCCGGATCTGAACCTGGTGGCCATGCCCAACGTCAGTTCGGCGTTGCAGGCGCTGGCGACCGACGAGGTGGATGCCGTCGTCGGCGACCTCGCCTCCAGTGTCTGGAGCCTGCGCCAACTGAAACTCGACGGCCTGTACGTCAGCGGCGAAACGCCGTATCGCTATCAACTGGCGATGGCCGTGCCACGCGAAAACAAGATGCTGGTGGGCATTCTCGACAAAGTGCTCGCCGACATGAGTCCTGACGAAATCAGCAGCATTCAGGAACATTGGGTCGGCAACGTCCTCGATCATCGGACATTCTGGTCAGATCTACTGATCTACGGTTTGCCGGGCCTGGCGCTGTTGATCATCGTGCTGGCCGTGGTGATCCGCATCAACCGCCGCCTGAGCTCGGAAATCGCTCGCCGCATCGACCTCGAACAGGAGCTGCGCAGCAGCGAATACCACTATCGCGGACTGGTAGAGAGTTTGTCGGCGATTGCCTGGGAAGCGCGGATGAGCGACTTCACCTACAGCTATGTATCGCCCCACGCTGAAGATCTGCTCGGTTATCCCCTGTCCCATTGGCTGATCCCGGGGTTCTGGCGCAACATCATTCACCCGGCGGACCTGACCCGCGCACAAGCGTTCTGCGACCACGAAGTGTTGGCCGGCCGCGATCACAGCCTCGATTACCGGGTGATCACCGCCGACGGCCGCTGCCTGTGGGTACGCGATATCGTCAGCCTGATCGAGCACGGCCATGAACCCGTGATGCGCGGCCTGATGATTGATATCAGCGAAACCAAGCGCACGGAAGAAGCCCTGCGCCTGTCGGAGCAGAAGTTCGCCTCGGTGTTCCAGCAATGCCCGGACATTCTGGTGATTGCACGGCTGTCGGACGGCTGCCTGCTGGAGGTCAACGAAGCCTTTGAAGAACAGATCGGCCTGAAAGCCGAAGAGGTCATCGGCCAGACTGCCACCGAGCTCAACATCTGGGGCATTCCCGGGGTCGGGCCGGGGTTGTTGCAGCGATTGCAGGCCGGCAGCATCCGCAACCTGGAGATGCCCTTTCGCCGCCACAATGGCCAGGTGTTCACCGGCCTGATCTCTGCCGAGCCGTTCGACCTCGACACCACGCCGGCGCTCGTGGTCGTGGTGCGCGACATCACCCAGCTCAAGGAAACCCAGCAACAACTGCAAACTTCCGAAGAGAAGTTCGCCAAGGCCTTCCATGCCTCGCCGGACGGTTTGCTGCTGTCGCGCCAGAGCGACGGCTTGCTGCTGGAGGTCAACGAAGGCTTCAGTCGCATCACCGGTTTCAATAGCGCCATGTCGGTAGATCGCTCGGCGCTGGATCTGGGCATCTGGGTCAACCTAAACGAACGCAAGCAGATGCTCGACCTGCTGCACCGCGACGGCTTCGTTCGCGACTTCACCTGCCATATCCGCCGCAGCGACGGGCAGATTCGCCTGTGCGAAGTGTCCAGCCGACCGCTGCCGATTGGCGAAGAAGACTGCATGCTGACCATCGCCCGCGATATCACCGAACGTCATTTGATGCAGGAAAAACTGCAACAGGCTGCGACCGTGTTCGAGAGCACCGCCGAAGGCGTGTTGATCACCGACACCCAGCAACACATCAGCGCAGTCAATCGCGCCTTCACCGAAATCACTGGCTACAGCGAAAGCGAAGCCCTCGGCCATACACCGCGCCTGCTCGCCTCCGGCCTGCACGACAGCGCGTTTTATGCAGCGATGTGGCACCAGTTGACCGACGAGGGACACTGGCAAGGCGAAATCTCCAACCGGCGTAAAAACGGCGAGCTGTATCCGAGCTGGCTGACCATCAGTGCCGTGCGCAATCGCGACAAATTCATCACCCACTTCGTCGCGGTGTTTGCCGATATTTCCAGCCTCAAGCACGCCCAGGCCAAGCTCGATTACCAGGCGCATCACGACCCGCTGACCGGCCTGCCGAACCGCACCCTGTTTGAAAGTCGCCTGCTCACCGCGTTGAACAGCCAGCAGGAAAACGGCGGTCAGGGCGCGGTGCTGTTTCTCGATCTCGACCGCTTCAAGCACATCAATGACAGCCTCGGTCACCCGGTCGGCGACCTGCTGCTCAAGGGCATCGCGGTGCGTTTGAAAGAACAGCTGCGCGACATCGACACCGTCGCCCGTCTGGGGGGCGATGAATTCATCATCCTGCTGCCTGGCCTGCACCAGGCCAGCGATGCCGACCATATCGCCACCAAACTGCTCAACTGCTTCGGCGCACCGTTCCAGGCCGGCGAACACGAGTTCTTCATCAGCGCCAGCATCGGCACCAGCCTGTATCCGCGCGACGGTTGCGATGTCGCCACTCTGGTGAAAAACGCCGATGCGGCGATGTACCGCTCCAAGGCCAAGGGCCGCAACCGCGTCGAAAGCTACACCCGCGACCTCACCGCTCAGGCCAGCGAGCGCGTGGCGCTGGAACACGAGTTGCGCCGGGCCATCGAGCGCGATGAATTGCGCCTCTACTACCAGCCGAAAATCAGCCTCGACGATCATCGACTGGTCGGCGCCGAAGCGCTGATTCGCTGGCGCCACCCGACCTTTGGCGAGGTGCCGCCCGAGCACTTCATCCCGCTGGCCGAAGAGAACGGCATGATCCTGCAGATTGGCGACTGGGTCTTGGAGACCGCGTGCCGACAGATGTTCGAGTGGAACCAGGTCTACGACAGCCTCGGCCCGCTCTCGGTCAACCTCGCCGGTGCGCAACTGCGCCAGCCAAATCTGCTCGGACGCATTGAGCAACTGCTCAAAGACAACCGTCTGATGCCGGATTTACTGCAACTGGAGATTACCGAGAACTTCATCATGAGTCAGGCCGAGGAGGCTCTGGCCGTGCTGCACCAACTCAAACGCCTCGGCGTACAACTGGCCATCGACGACTTCGGCACCGGCTATTCCTCACTCAGCTACCTCAAGCGCCTGCCGCTGGACATCCTCAAGATCGACCAGTCGTTCGTCCGCGGCCTGCCGGACGATCCCCACGACGCGGCGATTGTGCGGGCGATCATCGCCCTGGGCCGGAGCATGCAATTCACCGTAATCGCCGAAGGCGTCGAAACCCAGGCCCAGCAACAATTCCTCGCCGCCGAAGGCTGCGAACAGATCCAGGGCTACATCGTCAGCCTGCCGCTGCCACCGGAAGAGTTCGCCGCGACGTTTCTTCGTGCAACCGTATCGGATTATTCGGATAGCACAGCAGAGAAACCGTCGCTATAATCCGCGACCTACTGAGGGCCTATAGCTCAGTTGGTTAGAGCAGAGGACTCATAATCCTTTGGTCCACGGTTCAAGTCCGTGTGGGCCCACCACATTTGAAAGCCGCGCATTGCGCGGCTTTTTCGTTTCCGCGTTCAGCCCCCGACAACGATAAGGGGCTTACATATCCAGCCGGTTGACGCTGTAACATGCTCCACCAAGATTCGCGCCCTATGGAGCCTCCCTTGCCCGACATCCGCCCGCCCGTGCTTGATGAAATCGACCGCCAGCTAATCGCCGCCCTGCAGATCAACGCCCGCGAGAGCGTGGCCATGCTCGCCCGGCAGTTGGGCATTGCGCGCACCACCGTGACTTCGCGGCTGGCGCGGCTGGAAAAGGCCAAGGTGATCACCGGGTATGGCGTGCGCCTGGGGCAGCGGGTGGTCGATGGCGGGTTGCAGGCGTATGTCGGGATCAAGGTGCAGCCGCGTTCCGGCAAAGAGGTGTTGCGGCGCTTGAGTACGATGGCGCAGGTGCAGCAGTTGTGTGCGGTGAGTGGCGAATTTGACTATGTGGCGTGGTTGCGCACGGATTCGCCGGAGCAGCTGGATCAGTTGCTGGATCAGATTGGCAGTGTGGATGGGGTGGAGAAGACCACGACGTCGATTATTTTGAGTAGCAAGATTGATCGGGGGCAGCCGGTTTAAGGTTGTATCCGGACTTCTCGGGTGGATTACAAGGCCTCTTCGCGAGCAGGCTCGCTCCTATATTTTGGTCGGTGTGTAGTCTCTAATCGTCATATTGTTCAGTTAATTAGCAAAACGACGACACTTTGCGTCTTATTAACGTGTTCTACGCTCCCTAGAATGGCTGGCATCTTTTCCTATACTCAGACGCGCACTCAGCGTCGGTTCGCCAGCAAGGTCAGCCATGAACAAGAACAATCGCCATCCTGCAGACGGTAAAAAGCCAGTCACCATTTTCGGTCCGGACTTTCCCTTCGCTTTCGACGACTGGATCGAACACCCGGCAGGTCTCGGCAGCATTCCTGAACACCATCACGGCGCGGAAGTGGCGATTGTCGGCGCGGGTATCGCCGGCCTGGTGGCCGCTTACGAACTGATGAAGCTCGGCTTGAAACCGGTGGTCTACGAGGCTTCGAAGCTCGGTGGGCGCCTGCGCTCGCAAGCGTTCAACGGCACTGACGGCATCGTCGCGGAACTCGGCGGCATGCGCTTCCCGGTGTCCTCCACCGCGTTCTACCACTACGTCGACAAGCTCGGCCTCGAGACCAAACCGTTCCCGAACCCGTTGACGCCGGCCTCCGGCAGCACGGTGATCGACCTGGAAGGCAAAACCCATTACGCACAAAGCCTGAAGGATCTTCCTGCACTGTTCCAGGAAGTGGCTGACGCCTGGGCGGATGCATTGGAGGCCGGCTCGCAGTTCGCCGATATCCAGCAAGCGATCCGCGACCGCGACGTGCCACGCCTCAAGGAACTGTGGAACAAACTCGTGCCGCTGTGGGACGACCGCACCTTCTACGACTTCGTGGCCACGTCCAAGGCGTTTGCCAAACTGTCGTTCCATCACCGCGAAGTGTTCGGTCAGGTCGGTTTCGGCACCGGCGGCTGGGACTCGGACTTCCCCAACTCGATGCTGGAAATCTTCCGCGTGGTGATGACCAACTGCGACGATCACCAGCATCTGGTGGTCGGCGGCGTGGAACAAGTGCCACAAGGCATCTGGCGCCATGTGCCGGAGCGTTGCGTGCACTGGCCGGAAGGCACCAGCCTGAAATCCCTGCACCGTGGCGCACCGCGTTCCGGCGTGAAGAAAATCGCCCATGCACCGGATGGCCGTTTCGCCGTCACCGACAACAACGGCGACACCCGCGAATATGCCGCCGTGCTGACCACTTGCCAGAGCTGGCTGCTGACCACCCAGATCGAATGCGACGAAAGCCTGTTCTCGCAAAAGATGTGGATGGCGCTGGATCGCACGCGCTACATGCAGTCGTCGAAGACCTTCGTGATGGTCGACCGCCCGTTCTGGAAGGACAAGGATCCGGAAACCGGCCGCGACCTGATGAGCATGACCCTCACCGATCGCCTGACCCGTGGCACCTACCTGTTCGACAACGGCGACGACAAGCCCGGCGTGATCTGCCTGTCGTACTCGTGGATGAGCGACGCACTGAAGATGCTGCCGCACCCGGTGGAAAAACGTGTGGAACTGGCGCTGAACGCACTGAAGAAGATCTACCCGAAAGTCGACATCGCCGCGCGCATCATCGGCGACCCGATCACCGTGTCGTGGGAAGCCGACCCGTACTTCCTCGGTGCGTTCAAGGGCGCCCTGCCCGGCCACTATCGCTACAACCAGCGCATGTACGCGCACTTCATGCAGGACGACATGCCCGCCGAGCAGCGCGGGATTTTCATCGCCGGTGACGACGTATCGTGGACCCCGGCGTGGGTCGAAGGCGCGGTGCAGACCTCGCTCAACGCGGTGTGGGGCATCATGAAGCACTTTGGTGGCTCGACACATAAAGCGAACCCGGGCCCGGGTGATGTGTTCAAAGACATCGGCCCTATCGCCCTGCCCGAGTAAGAGGAATCCGAGATGCGTGTAGCTCTTTACCAATGTCCACCGCTGCCCCTGGACCCCGCCGCCAACCTGCACCGTTTGCACCAAGTGGCGATGGAGGCCAAGGGCGCCGACTTGCTGGTGTTGCCGGAGATGTTTCTGACCGGCTACAACATTGGTGCCGAGGCGGTCAGCACATTGGCCGAGGTCTACAACGGTGAATGGGCGCAACAGATCGGCCGCATCGCCAAGGCTGCCGGTCTGGCGATTGTCTACGGCTACCCGGAGCGTACTGCCGACGGGCAGATCTACAACGCCGTGCAGTTGATCGACTCGCACGGCGAGCGTTTGTGCAATTACCGCAAGACCCACCTGTTCGGTGATCTGGACCGGTCGATGTTCTGCCCCGGCGACGATGCGTTTCCTGTGGTCGAGCTCAACGGCTGGAAGCTCGGTTTCCTGATCTGCTACGACCTGGAGTTTCCGGAGAACGCGCGGCGTCTGGCCCTGGCCGGCGCCGAGCTGATTCTGGTGCCGACGGCGAACATGATTCCATTCGATTTCGTCGCCGACGTCACCGTGCGTTCCCGCGCCTTCGAAAACCAGTGCTACGTGGCCTACGCCAACTATTGCGGGCAGGAAGGCGAGATCCACTATTGCGGACAAAGCAGCATCGCCGCGCCGGACGGCAGTCGTATCGCCCAGGCTGGCCTGGATGAAGCGCTGATCGTCGGGGAGCTGGATCGGCAATTGATGGTCGATTCCCGCGCCGCCAATCGCTACCTCAGTGACCGCCGTCCGGAGCTTTACGGCGCGCTGAACAAGCGTTAATCCGCTAGCATTGGCACTTCACTGTTCTGGAAGTGCCCATGCCTGCGCCGACTCACCCCCGCCTTCACACTGAAACCCTGGCCAACGGCTTGCGCGTGACCCTGCGTCAGGTGCCTGACCTCAAGCGCAGCGCGGCTGCGTTGCGGGTGGCTGCCGGCAGTCATGATGTGCCGCTCGAATGGCCGGGGCTGGCGCATTTTCTTGAGCATTTGCTGTTTCTCGGTACCGCACGTTTTCCTGCCGATCAGGCACTGATGGCCTACGTGCAAAGGCATGGCGGCCAAGTGAATGCCAGCACCCGCGAGCGCGCGACCGATTTCTTCTTTGAACTGCCGACTACGGCCTTCAGCGCCGGGCTGGAGCGACTGTCAGACATGCTCGCCCAGCCGCGTATGAATAAGGACGATCAGTTGCGTGAACGCGAAGTGCTGGAGGCGGAATTTGTCGCGTGGTCGCAGGATCCCACAGCGCAGCAGGCACTGTCCTTGTACGAGGGTTTGCCGCCAGAGCATCCATTGCGGGGATTTCATGCAGGTAATCGCGACAGCCTGAAGGTCGAGCAACCGGCGTTTCAACAGGCATTGAAGGACTTCCATCAGCGCTTCTATCGCACCGGCCAAATGACCTTGAGTCTGGTCGGGCCGCAGAGCCTGGAGGCGTTGCGCGCACTGGCTCAGCATTTCGCCGCGGCGCTGCCGGTTGGGGATAACGTTGCGCAAACGGCAACCCAGCCGTTGCAGGCGAAAAGTTATCAACAGGTCGGCGAACAACACTGCAATCTGCTGTTTGCCTTCGAAGCGCTACCCGACACCTGCGCCGAAGCGCTGGCGTTCCTCTGCCACTGCTTGAACAACGCCAAACCCGGCGGCCTGCTCGCCCATCTGCAGCAACAGAAGCTCGCGGACAGCCTGAAAGCCACGCCGCTGTACCACTTTGCCGGACAGGCCTTGCTGCACCTGCAACTCACCGCGCCCGCCGAATGCCTGAATGTTATTCGCGAGCATGTGCTGGATTGGCTGAGTTTCTTCGCCGCGCAACAGGACTGGCCAGCGTTGCGTGACGAATACGCCAGGCTGCTTGAACGTCAGCAGCAGATCGGCGGCGCACTGCACCTGGCACGGCTCGACTGCGAACAGCTCGAACACGGCTTGTCGGAACACGGCGTCGTCGCCCTCAAACAGATCCTGCGCGACATCGGTGTTGTGGATAACTTCAGCGCGCATTGGCACCTGCCTGCCGCCAATCCTTTCCTCGGCTCCAGCGAACCACTGGCCAACGCCGGGCTGATTCGCGGTCAAACCAGCGCCCACCGAGGCCTGCGCACGTTCGCTCAGGATCGCTCACGCAGCCGCCGCGAACGCTCGCCGATGCAATTCAGCCAGGCCTTGGCGGACACGAGTGAAGAAGGTGCGATTTACCTGCGCTGGCAACTGGAAGCCGCGGCAACGGCCGAGCTGCACGGGAAGCTGCAACGCAGTCTGCGCGAAACCCGGGAAGACGCACGTCAGGCCGGGGTTGAGCTGTCGTTGAGTACCAGCGGTGCTCAATGGCTGCTGAAACTGACCGGCCTGCAAGAACCGATGCCCAGTGTCCTGGAGCATGCGCTGAAATGTCTGACGCAAGTTGACGCCGATTCTGCGAGCGCCGAGCCAGAAGCACCGTTGATACCGATCCGCCAGTTGCTCAAGGCATTGCCGGAAAGTTGCCTGCCAGCGGCGCCGCGCTCCGACGACATCAAGCAGCTGTGGACAACTTCCCGCTGGGACGGACTGGCCCTTGGCCTCAGCGCACAGACTCAATCCGCCCTGGGCCTGGCTCTGAGTCGCATCCCCGGTATCCCGGACAATCAACTCCCCGTCCGGCCAGCGAGCAATGCTCGACAGATCTGGAGCCACATCGACAGCGCCTCCAGCGAACATGCGCTGCTGTTGTTCTGCCCGACCGCAAGCCACGAGATTGCCGACGAAGCCGCCTGGCGCCTGCTCGCGCAGCTCTGCCAGACACCGTTCTATCAGCGTCTGCGGGTCGAATTGCAGCTGGGTTACGCGGTGTTCAGCGCCTTGCGCCAGCTGCACGGCCAGACCGGCTTGCTGTTTGGCGTGCAATCGCCGACGTCCGACCCGGTTGCGCTGCTCGATCACATCCGGCAGTTTCTTCAAAGCATTCCCGCGCTGATCGAAACCTTCGATGACGCCAACCTTGAGCAACTGCGCCAGTCTCTGGCCGAGCAGTTCGACGACACCTCAATGTCATTCACAAACGCGGCCGAGCTGCTGTGGCAAGCGAAACTCGCCGGCCACTCATCGGATTATCGTGCGCAGTTGATCGACGCCATTGGTCAGCTCGATCGCCCTTTCCTGCTGGCGGCGGCACAGCGACTGATCCAGGCCGAAGGCGGCTGGCACTGCCTGGCCAGCAGCGCGGCACCGGGCATACCGTGGCAAGCGGGAAATTGATCATTACTCAGGCTGCAAGGAGCTTTCTCAAAGATTCACGGGCAATCACCTGGAAATTTTGAGTAACATAGCAGCCTAACTATTTGGAACATCCCTGCGCTGCCGTGGACTATAACTATGGACAGCGCTATCCCACCCACCCTGAAGGAGACACCCATGTCCTGGACAAAACCGGCTTACACCGACCTGCGTATCGGCTTCGAAGTCACCATGTACTTCGCCAGCCGCTGAGTTCTGCCTACGCAGACTTGCAGTGCAACGCCTCGGCTCGCCGGGGCGTTTTATTTTCAGCGTTGAAAGATGGGAGCGTTCATGTTCGTCCAGATTCTGGGTTCGGCCGCCGGTGGCGGATTTCCGCAGTGGAACTGCAACTGCGTCAACTGCGCAGGTTTTCGCGACGGCAGCCTGAACGCCAAGGCCCGCACCCAATCGTCCATTGCGATTTCCGATGATGGCGTGAACTGGGTGCTGTGCAACGCCTCGCCGGACATCCGCGCACAACTGCAAAGCTTCGCCCCGATGCAACCGGGCCGCGCCCTGCGTGATACCGGCATCAGCGCGATCATCCTGATGGACAGCCAGATCGACCACACCACCGGCCTGCTCAGCCTGCGCGAAGGCTGCCCGCATCAGGTCTGGTGTACGGACATGGTTCACGAAGACCTGAGCACCGGTTTCCCGCTGTTCAAGATGCTCACCCACTGGAACGGCGGGTTGAACTGGAACCGCATCGAACTCGACCAGAGCTTCACCGTCGCCGCGTGCCCGAACCTGCGCTTCACCCCGCTGCCGTTGCGCAGCGCTGCGCCGCCGTACTCGCCGCACCGCTTCGACCCGCACCCGGGCGACAACATTGGCCTGATCGTCGAAGACCTGAATACCGGCGGCAAACTGTTCTACGCGCCGGGCCTGGGCAAGGTTGATGCGCCGCTGCTGGAAATCATGGCTGGCAGCGATTGCCTGCTGGTGGATGGCACGCTGT
The DNA here is from genome assembly GCF_014268495.2 of Pseudomonas monsensis. NCBI lineage: Bacteria > Pseudomonadati > Pseudomonadota > Gammaproteobacteria > Pseudomonadales > Pseudomonadaceae > Pseudomonas > Pseudomonas monsensis. The sequence continues at coordinate 6,007,619 of NZ_CP077087.1, forward strand.
GGGACGACGATGAAATGCAGCGCCGTGGCGTCGGCACCCGCACCGGTCGCGAGATGGGCCACCTGGCACAGAACGGCGCCGGCGGCATGCTCGAAGTGCTGGAGCAGTTGCCCGAGCAGCGCAAGGTGCTTATCCACATCAACAACACCAACCCGATTCTCGATGAGGATTCGGCGGAGCGTGCGGAACTGGCGCGGCGTAATGTTGAAGTGGCGTTCGATGGCATGAGTATTGTGCTGTAACTGATGGCCCCATCGCTGGCAAGCCAGCTCCCACCGGTGTTGTGAACACCGCAAAACCCTGTGGGAGCTGGCTTGCCAGCGATGACTGAAGACCAGACGCCTGAGATCCCAATGCTTGTTCCCGGAGAACAGATATGACTGACACTCCTATGTCCCCCAGCGAATTCGAAGCGGCCCTGCGCGCCAAAGGCGCCTATTACCACATCTACCACCCGTACCACGTGGCGATGTATGAAGGCCGCGCCACCCGCGAACAGATTCAGGGCTGGGTCGCCAACCGCTTCTACTATCAGGTGAACATCCCCCTGAAAGACGCGGCGATCCTCGCCAATTGCCCGGATCGCGAGATCCGCCGCGAGTGGATTCAACGCCTGCTCGACCACGACGGCGCCCCCGGAGAAGACGGCGGTATCGAAGCGTGGCTGCGCCTTGGTCAGGCGGTCGGCCTCGACCCCGATCAACTGCGCTCCCAGGAACTGGTGCTGCCCGGTGTGCGTTTCGCGGTCGACGCCTACGTCAACTTCGCCCGCCGCGCCAGTTGGCAGGAAGCCGCCAGCAGCTCGCTGACCGAACTGTTCGCGCCGCAGATCCACCAGTCGCGCCTCGACAGCTGGCCGCAGCATTACCCGTGGATCGACCCGGCCGGTTACGAATATTTCCGCACCCGCCTCGGTCAGGCGCGGCGCGATGTCGAGCACGGTCTGGCGATCACGCTCGAGCATTACAAGACCCGCGAAGGCCAGGAGCGCATGCTGGAAATTCTCCAGTTCAAACTGGACATTCTTTGGAGCATGCTCGATGCCATGAGCATGGCTTACGAACTGAACCGCCCGCCTTATCACAGCGTCACCGAACAACGGGTCTGGCACAAAGGAATCACCTTATGAGTTTCGATCGCAGCAAGATCCCGACCTGGCGTCCCGGCTACCGTTTCCAGTACGAACCGGCGCAAAAAGGCCACGTGCTGCTCTACCCCGAAGGCATGATCAAACTCAACGACAGCGCCGCGCTGATCGGTGGTTTGATCGACGGTGAACGCGATGTCGCAGCGATCATCGCCACACTCGATGAGCAGTTCCCCGGCGTGCCTGAGCTCGGTGACGACATCGAGCAATTCATGGAGGTTGCCCGTGCACAGCACTGGATCACCCTTGACTGATCTGCCGCCCAAGCCGGAGGTCGGCCTGCCGCTGTGGCTGCTCGCCGAGCTGACCTATCGCTGCCCGCTGCAATGCCCGTACTGCTCCAATCCGCTGGATTTCGCCGAGCAGGGCAAAGAGCTGAGCACCGAGCAGTGGATCAAGGTGTTCCGCGAAGCGCGGGAGATGGGCGCGGCGCAACTGGGCTTTTCCGGTGGCGAGCCACTGGTGCGCCAGGACCTGGCCGAGCTGATTCGTGAAGCGCGGCAGTTGGGTTTCTATACCAACCTGATCACCTCCGGCATCGGCCTGACCGAGCAAAAAATCAGCGATTTCAAGAAGGCCGGTCTCGATCACATCCAGATCAGCTTCCAGGCCAGTGACGAGCAAGTGAACAACCTGCTCGCCGGCTCGAAAAAAGCCTTCGCGCAGAAGCTGGAAATGGCCCGTGCGGTGAAGGCCCACGGCTATCCGATGGTGCTGAACTTCGTCACCCATCGGCACAACATCGACAAGATCGACCGCATCATCGAACTGTGCATCGCGCTGGAGGCCGACTTTGTCGAACTCGCCACCTGCCAGTTCTACGGCTGGGCGCAGCTCAACCGTGTCGGCCTGTTGCCGACCAAAGAGCAACTGGTGCGCGCCGAACGCATCACCAACGAATACCGCGCCAAGCTGGAAGCCGAAGGGCATCCGTGCAAGCTGATATTCGTGACCCCGGACTACTACGAAGAACGCCCGAAAGCCTGCATGAACGGCTGGGGCAGCCTCTTTCTGACAGTCACCCCGGACGGCACCGCCCTGCCTTGTCATGGCGCCCGACAGCTGCCGGTGCAATTTCCCAACGTGCGCGATCACAGCATGCAGCACATCTGGTACGACTCGTTCGGCTTCAATCGCTTTCGCGGTTACGACTGGATGCCCGAGCCTTGCCGCTCCTGCGACGAGAAGGAACAGGATTTCGGCGGCTGCCGCTGTCAGGCATTCATGCTCACGGGTGACGCAAGCAACGCCGACCCGGTGTGCAGCAAATCCGAACATCACGGCGTGATCCTCAAGGCCCGCGAAGAAGCCGAGACCGCTACCCAGACCATCGAACAACTGGCCTTTCGCAATGAACGAAACTCACGCCTCATCGCCAAGGGCTGAGCCTTTCAGCGCCGCCCAGGCCGTCGCCGCCGGAATGGACTTCGCCGAACTGCAACTCGGCGCCCACGGTTTGTTCTGGAATGAATATCGCCCGCAGGACGCCGCGTGCCGGATCTGGCAGTGGCACGATGGCGTGGCGAAATGTCTGACGCCGAATGGCTTCAGCGTGCGCAGTCGGGTGTACGAATATGGTGGTGGCGCGTTTTGTCTGACGCTGGACGGGGTGGTTTTCGTCAATGAGGCGGACCAGCAGTTGTATCGACAGACCCTGGATGGCGCGCCTGAGGCGCTGACCTCAGGCGAGTGTCGTTATGGCGATCTGCATTTTGCTTTTGGCCAGGTTCTGGCGGTTGAAGAGTGGCGTGATCAACATCGGCTGGTAGCGATTGATCTGGCTGACGGCACGCGGCATGTGCTGGCTGAGGGCGCGGATTTTTATTCGGCGCCGATCATCAGTGCGGATGGCCAGCGCCTGGCCTGGATCGAGTGGAGCCGCCCGCATCAGCCTTGGACGTCGACGCGGTTGAAGGTGGCTGAGCGTTTGACCGATGGCACATTCGGAGCACCGCAATGCATTGCCGGCGCCAAGATTGAAGAGTCCATTCAACAACCGCGCTTCGATGCCGAAGGTCGCCTGTATTGCCTGACCGATCGCGCTGGATTCTGGCAACCGTGGGTAGAAACTGCCGACGGCTTGAGATCATTGCCCGCTGCGCCGGCCGATCATGCACCAGCGCCGTGGCAACTGGGCGGCTGCACCTGGCGCCCTGTCGAGCGTTCGTTTTTGGCGAGCTGGAGCGAGGGTGGTTTTGGTCGCCTGACCCTTGGCGACGACGACTTCACTGGCGACTACAGCCGCTTCCGTCATCTCGCTTTAGACGCACAATTTATCTACTGCATTGCCGCCTCGCCGATCAGTCCTTCGGCGGTCATCGCCATTGATCGGGCGACGCGCAAAGTGAACGTGTTGGCCGGCGGCGTGGCGCCTTTGCCTGCAGAACGCATCAGCCGTCCGCAAACCCTGCGCTACCCAAGCGGTTCCGGCGAAGCCCACGGGTTCTTTTATCCGGCCATGAGCGACGAGACAAAACCAGCGCTGGTGGTGTTCATCCACGGCGGACCGACCTCGGCCTGCTACCCGATGCTCGACCCGCGCATTCAGTACTGGACGCAACGCGGCTTCGCCGTTGCCGATCTCAACTATCGCGGCAGCAGCGGCTATGGCCGCGAATACCGTCAGGCGTTGCATCTGAGTTGGGGTGAGGTGGATGTCGAGGATGCCTGCGCGGTGGTGGCGTATCTGGCCAAACAAGGTTTGATCGACGGCGAGCGCGCATTTATCCGCGGAGGCAGCGCCGGGGGCTACACCACGTTGTGCGCGCTGGCGTTTCAACAGGTGTTCCGCGCTGGCGCCAGCCTCTATGGCGTCAGCGACCCGGTGGCACTCGCCCGGGCGACCCACAAGTTCGAAGGTGATTATCTGGACTGGCTGATCGGCGATCCCGAGCAGGACGCCGAACGCTACGCTGCCCGCACACCCTTGCTGCACGCGAGCAACATTCGCGTGCCGGTGATTTTCTTTCAGGGAGAACTGGACGCCGTGGTTGTTCCGCAACAGACCCGCGACATGGTCACGGCACTGGAGCAGAACGGCATCCCGGTCGAGGCGCATTATTACCCCGAAGAACGCCACGGCTTCCGCCGCGCCGCCAATCAGGCGCATGCGCTGGAACAGGAGTGGAAGTTTTATCGGCGGGTGATGGGATTGGCGGACTGAGCACCACGCCTGTTTAAAAATAGCGTCGACCCAATCGCGGGCAAGCCCGCTCCCACAGGTTCGCTGGTTTACACAAAACTTGTGACCAACCTAAAACACTGGGGGAGCAGGCTTGCCCGCGATAGCTATCTATCTGGCACCGCTGAACTCAGCGCTTGGCGATGATGTACACCGCATGCACGATCCCCGGAATGTAGCCACACAGCGTCAGCAGAATGTTCAACCAGAACGCCCCGCCGAACCCGACCTGCAGAAACACACCCAGTGGCGGCAACAGAATGGCGATGATGATGCGAATGAAGTCCATGGGTCAGCTCCTGAATGGGGGTTGGCTCACATGAGCCATACAAGCTAATCGACCTTTGCCGCTCGTCAGGGTTCAGTGCTAATCACGGTATCGGTATCAAACTGATAGCTCAGCTGAGAATTTGCAGTCCGTACTTCTGCACGATGCTCAGTAACTTCAGCGCCATGCCGCTGGGGTGTTGGTCTCCCGACTCCCATTGCTTGACTGTCGACGCGCTAGTGTCCAAGTAGCGAGCGAATACCGGCTGGCCCGGCCGGGGCTTTCTAAAAAACCATTCGCAGGACGAACGCTCAAGCACTCAACGCTATCTGCAAAACCCGGCCACAAAAAAACGCCCCACGCCAAAAGAATCAGGCGTAGGGCGTGCGTTATACCGCGAGACGGTTCAGGAAATCGGGTAGGAAACTTCAGCTCAGACGGCAATCCCTTTGCGACATTGCAGTTGCGCGGTACGCACTCGCGAGAATGCGCGGCCCAGGCGCAGGAGCATTTCGTCGATATTGGTTTTACTCACTGTGAGCGCCGGGGTGAAGCGCAGACAGTCGGCTTGCGGGGCGTTGAGCAGCAGGCCCTCATGCAGCGCGGCATGGACCACGGCCTCGGCGGAATCGCCCGACAGGGTCAGTCCGTAGAACAGGCCTTGGCCGCGCAGTTCGCCGTGGTCGTAGCGGTGTGCCAATCGTGCGAGGCCTTCGCGCAGATGCTGGCCATTATCGTTGACCTGCTGCAGGAAGCTGCGGTCGTACACGCTGTCGAGCACCACTAGGCCAGCCGCTGTCATCAGCGCATTGCCGTGATGCGTGCCGCCCAGTTCACCCGCGTCAAAACAACACGCCTTGCCTCGCGCCAGCAGCGCCGCCAGGGGCACACCGCCGCCAAGGCCTTTGCCGAGCACGACGATATCGGCGCGTACGCCATAGGACTGTTCGGCAAGCAAGCTGCCGCAGCGCCCCATGCCGGTCTGCACTTCGTCGAGAATCAGCAAAATTCCCAGCTCGCGGCACAGACGCTCAACGCCCTTAAGGTAATGCCCGGTGGCTGGAATCACCCCGGCATCGCTCTGGATCGGCTCGAGCATGATCGCCACGGTCTGCGCATCGACTGCCGCATGCAGCGCCGGCAAATCGTTAAACGGCACCGGATCGAAACCGGGCAACAATGGCGCGAAACGGTTGTGCAGGTTACAACTGTCCGATGCCGAGATCGTCGCCAGACTACGACCGTGACACCCCTGCTGCGCCACGATGATCCGCGAAGCGCCACCACGATGCAGTTGTCCCCACTTGCGCGCCAGTTTGATCGCCGCTTCACAGGCTTCGCTGCCACTGTTGAGCAGGTAGGCCTGATCGCTGGAAGTACTCGCGCACAGGCGCTCGGTGAGGCTGAGCATGCCGCGGTTGTGCAGATTGAAACCGGGGTTGATCAGTGCCTGAGCCTGACTGGCAATGGCTTTGACCAATGCCGAAGGACTGTGCCCAAGACTGTTGGCGCCACCGGCCTGAGAGAAGTCGAGATAAGCGCGATCATTACTGTCCCACAGCCAGGAACCCTGACCGCGAACGAACACCTGTTGCGGTCGCTCGACACTGGGCATCAGCCGCTCGGTGCTCAGATTTTCGTTGATTTCAGCAGAATCGGCCGCAAAGGCGAGGTCGTCGAGACTCGGCGCCTGGCGCCGCAAACTGAACAGATTCATTGAAAAACACCTCGCTTGAGGTGTTTTGAACTGCCTATGCAAACACTGTCGAAGCAAACGCTATTCATCGCGCTTTCTGGCCCTGTAAGCCTTGTGAATGCGGTTAGACTAAGCTCGCCGAGGCCCGCGGGCCATTTCGATTTCCCAGCATTTTCGATAAGCATTACTTATGGATTTCAAACAACTGCGTTATTTCGTCGCGGTCTACGAAGAAGGCCATGTCGGCCGCGCCGCTGAACGGCTGTCGATCTCGCAGCCGGCGTTGTCGCAACAGATTCGCCAGCTCGAACAAAACCTCGACGTCACGCTGTTCGAACGCAGCAGCAAACGCCTGCTACCGACTCTGGCTGCACATACCTTGTACAACCACGCCCTGCCCTTGCTCGATGGTCTGCAACGGGCGCGCGAGGCGTTGGGCAACTTCAAGGGACAGGCATTGCGCACCCTGGCAATTGGCGTGCTGCAAACCGTGCACACCAGCCTGGTGCCGCAAATGCTGGAGCGCGTGCGCAAGGCGCAACCGCATCTGGTGGTGCAGATTTATGAATTGAGCGGGATGGAGATTGAACGGCGTCTGCTGAACGGTTCGCTGGATATCGGCATCAGCTATTTGCCACCACGTCAGCCAGGGTTGCATGGCGTGATGCTGTACGAAGATGAACTGACGCTTGTAATCCCAGCGGATCACCCGCTGCGTGAATTCAAGAAAGTCTCGATACGACAAGCCGCAGAGTTACCAATGCTGCTACTCGGCGAAGAGTTTCAGATCCGTCAGATCTGGCAAGCGCAGCTGACCAGCCTTGGCCGTCGCCCGCAGGTACAGGCTGAACTGAACAATATGGTGGGGATTCTCGACAGTCTGCCGCACACCAAATTGGCGACGGTGTTGCCCGGGCGTTCGCAGAAGGAGTACGACGACCAGGAACTGCTGTGGAAACCGCTGAGCGAACCACGGGTGCCGCTGAAGGTTGGGCTGGTGTGTCGCGACGTACAACGCCAACAGGCGTCACTGGCGCTGCTGCGGACATTGCTTGAGGAAGTGATGGAGCGTGAAGTGAAGTCGCCGCTGGATCCGATCGCCTAAACACTTTTCTTCAGACAAAAGAAAACCCCGCCGAAGCGGGGCTTTGCAGACTGTTTCCCTGACATCCATTTCACTCCGCCACCCTGGCAGAATCCTACGTGTCCGTGTTGTTGCTTTGCGCTTCCTGCGCGACGTCCATGAAATGTAGATTAGCTCTGGATCCAATCTACGCCTATGGGAGAACAGCAGCACGTCATGTAAGAGAATGCTTACATGACGTCATCGCATCAGAACTGCGCCGCATCCAGCAGGAACAGCGACTCGCTACCGGCCTTCACCGACGCGCTCAACGAGTGAATGCGCGGCAGCAGACGGGCGAAATAGAAACGCGCGGTACCCAGCTTGCTGGCGTAGAAATCATCCTGCGCTTCCTTGCCCAACGCGGCCTTGGCCATCAGTGCCCACATGTAGGCATAAGCCGTGTAACCGAACGCTTGCAAATATTCGACCGAAGCCGCGCCGATTTCGTTCGGATTGGTTTTCGCCCGGTCCAGCAGCCATGCGGTTAACTCGTCGAGGGTGTCGACGGCGTCGTTCAGCGGCTTGGTGAATTCGCCCAGGTCAGCGCTGGCAGTCGCGGTGAAATGACGGATCTCGTCAGCGAACAGCTTGTAGAACGCCCCGCCGCTACCCACGATCTTGCGCCCGACCAGGTCCAGCGCCTGAATGCCGTTGGTGCCTTCGTAGATCTGGGTGATGCGCACGTCACGCACCAGTTGTTCCTGGCCCCACTCGCGGATATAGCCGTGGCCGCCGAAAATCTGCTGGCCGTGGACAGTGGTTTCCAGGCCCAGGTCGGTCAGGAACGCCTTGGCCACCGGCGTCAGCAGCGCCACCAGATCTTCAGCGCGCTTACGCGTCGTCGCGTCCTCGCTGAACTTGGCAGTGTCGAGCTGCATCGCCACATAGGTGGAGAACGCACGGCCACCCTCGTTGGACGCCTTCATGGTCAGCAGCATGCGACGCACGTCCGGGTGGACGATGATCGGGTCGGCGACCTTGTCCTTGTTCTGCGCGCCGGTCGGTGAACGGCTTTGCAGGCGATCGCGGGCATATTCAATGGCGTTCTGGTACGAGCGCTCGCCGGTGGCCAGGCCCTGGATGCCGACGCCCAGACGCTCGTAGTTCATCATGGTGAACATCGCCGCCAGGCCTTTGTTCGGCTCGCCGACCAGATAACCGACAGCTTCATCGAAGTTCATCACGCAGGTCGCGGAGGCCTGGATGCCCATCTTGTGTTCGATCGAACCGCAGTTCGCCGGGTTGCGCGCGCCGAGGCTGCCATCGGCATTGACCATGAACTTCGGCACCAGGAACAGCGAAATGCCTTTCGGGCCGGCCGGGGCGTCCGGCAGTTTGGCCAGCACCAGGTGAATAATGTTTTCGGTCAGGTCGTGCTCACCGCCGGTGATGAAGATCTTGGTGCCGCTGACCTTGTAGGAACCGTCGGCCTGAGGTTCGGCCTTGGTGCGGATGATGCCCAGGTCGGTGCCAGCGTGCGGCTCGGTCAGGCACATGGAACCGGCCCAGACGCCGGCGTACATGTTCGGCAGGTACGCCGCTTTCAGCTCTTCGCTGGCGTGGGCGTTGATCGACAGGCAGGCGCCGGCCGTCAGCATCGGGTACAGACCAAAGGACAGACTGGCGGAGTTGACCATTTCTTCGACCTGGGCCGACACGGCTTTGGGCATACCCATGCCGCCGTAGGCTGGATCGCCACCCACGCCAACCCAACCGCCTTCGGCATAAGTCTGATAAGCCTGTGGGAAACCGGCCGGGGTGGTGACGGCGCCGTCCGCCCAGTGGCAGCCTTCTTCGTCGGCGGCACGGCTCAGAGGGGCGATGCTTTTGCTGGTGACCTTGCCGGCTTCTTCGAGGATGGCTTCAACAGTTTCGGCGTCGACGGTCTCGGCCAGTGCCGGCAGTTCGGCCCACAGTTTCGAGACCTCGAACACTTCATTGAGGACGAAGCGCATATCGCGCAGCGGCGCTTTGTAGTCAGCCATGGCAAACCTCGCAAGATCTAAACAGGTGATTCGTGGAATGATGTTTTCGTTGAGCTGGAGTGTACCCCAACAACTTTTGCGACACATAGGGTCAACCGGTGACTGTTTTGTTATTTTTAGTCACCAGCTTGAGCCGATACTCAAAGGACGCAAAAAACTGTGGCGAGGGCGCTTGCTCCCGCTAGGGTGCGAAGCCGCCCCCCGATCGGTGAGCACTGCGCACTCAAGCGGGAGCAAGCGCCCTCGCCACAGAAAGTGGTATCAGAGTGCAAACAACGCCGCCGGCAGCTTCATCAAACACTCACTCCCCGCTTCGATCGCCGCCCGATGCGCAGCCGTGCGCGGCAACAAGCGCTTGAAATAGAACTCGCTGGTCGCCAATTTACCCCGACAGAAATCCCCGTCCCCCTCACCCGCCTCCAGCTGCGCCTGCGCCACCAGCGCCATGCGCAACCACAGATAACCCAGAATGATGTAACCGCTGTACATCAGGTAATCCACCGATGCGGCGCCGACTTCGTCCGGGTTTTTCATCGCCGCCATACCGACCTGCATGGTCAGCTCGCCCCACTGCTGATTGAGTTCATTGAGCTGCGCGACAAAGCTGCCCAACTGAGGATGCCCCGCGTTGGCCGCGCAGAACTTGTGGACGATTCTGGTGAACCCGCGCAACAACTTGCCCTGACTGCCCAGCACCTTGCGACCGAGCAGATCCAGCGCCTGAATGCCGTTGGTGCCTTCATAGATCGGCGCAATCCGGCAATCGCGAACCAACTGCTCCATGCCCCATTCACGAATGAAGCCGTGACCGCCGAACACCTGCATGCCGTGGTTGGTCACTTCCAGCCCGGTGTCGGTCATGAACGCCTTGCAGATCGGTGTGAGGAACGCCAACAGGTCTTCGGCCTCCTGCCGCGCCTCGGCGTCGCTGCCCAGGTGCGCGACATCGAGCAGCTGCGCGGTGAAATAGGTCAGCGCACGATTGCCCTCGTTGAAGGCTTTCATGGTCAACAGCATGCGCCGCACGTCTGGATGAACGATGATCGGGTCGGCCGGTTTGTCCGGGGCCTTGGCGCCGGTCAGGGCGCGCATCTGCAAGCGGTCGTTGGCGTATTTGACCGCGCCCTGGAAACTCGCCTCGCCCAGGCACAAGCCCTGCATCCCGGTGCCGAGGCGTGCATGGTTCATCATGGTGAACATGCAGTTGAGGCCCTTGTTCGGCTCGCCGATCAGAAAGCCCTTGGCGCCGTCGAAGTTCAGCACGCAGGTGGCCGAGGCCTTGATGCCCATCTTGTGTTCGATCGAACCGCAGGAAACGCCGTTGCGCTCGCCCGCTTCGCCCGCTGCGTCCGGCAGGAACTTGGGCACGATAAACAGCGAAATGCCCTTGGTCCCGGCGGGCGCATCCGGCAGTTTGGCCAACACCAGATGGATGATGTTGTCACTCATGTCGTGCTCGCCGGCAGAGATGAAAATCTTGCTGCCGGTAACTGCATAACTGCCGTCGGCCTGGGGCACGGCGCGGGTCTTGATGATGCCCAGGTCGGTGCCGCAATGCGCTTCGGTCAGGCACATGGTGCCGGTCCACTGGCCGGCGGTGAGCTTGCTCAGGTACGTGTCTTTCTGTTCGGCGGTGCCGTGGGCGTGGATGGCCGACATCGCGCCATGAGTCAGGCCCGGGTACATGCCCCAGGACGTATTGCTGGAGCCGACCATTTCGCTGATCACCAGCCCCAGCGAACTCGGCAGGCCCTGGCCACCGTAAGCCGGATCTGCCGCCAGACCGTGCCAGCCGCCCTCGACGTATTGCGCGAACGCTTCTTTGAAACCTGCAGGCGTTGTCACCACGCCGCTGTCGAAGTGGCAGCCCTCTTCGTCGCCGCTGCGATTGAGTGGCGCCAGAACGTTCTCGCAGAACTTCGCGCCCTCTTCGAGGATCGCGTTGATCATGTCCGGGCTGGCGTCGTGGGCGCCGAGCGCGGCGTATTGGGTGTGGAAATCGAAGACGTGGTCGATCAGAAAGCGCATGTCGCGCAGGGGAGCTTTGTACTCGGGCATGGTGGCTTCTCCGTCAGCAGATGGTTTCAACCTACTGCTGGCCACTACGCCCCACAATCACTGTCCAGACGCTGAATGCGCGATCATCACTCAACCTGCAGCATTGTCCATACGCACCGCGCCACGGCGGTTCTGCCCAAACGCCATCACGCAGTTACGCCCCGCACCTTTGGCGCTGTACAGCGCCTGGTCGGCGGATTTGAGCACTTCTTCCGGCGTGCGCTGCTCGACGCGTTCGGCGACGCCAATGCTGACCGTCACCGAAACACTGGACGCACCGGCGCCACTGCGGCGCTGGCGACCTTGCTGGTCATCCTGCGGACGGTTTTCCTGATTGCGCAGTTGAATGTTGTAGGACGCAATCGACTCGCGGATAACTTCCAGGTGCGGCATGCATTCCTCGAGGGTTTTGCCTGCGAACACCAAGGCAAATTCCTCACCACCATAGCGATATGCCCTACCGCCACCGCTGATTTTCGACAGCTTGCTGGCGACCAGACGCAACACCTGGTCACCGACATCGTGGCCGTGGGTGTCGTTGAATTTCTTGAAGTGATCAACGTCGCTCATCGCCAGCACATAGTTACGGCCGAGGCGTTGCATACGTTCGTTGAGTGCGCGCCGCCCCGGCAGACCGGTGAGCTCATCGCGAAAGGCCATTTGATAGGCTTCGTGCGCCACGGCGGCAGCAATCATCAGCATCACCTGGCTGCACATGATGTTCAGGGTGAACGGCAGGATGAAGGTTTTCGGCAGCATCCAGAACACACCGAGCAAGCCGACCAGTTGCGCCGCATGCAGCGGACGCGGGTTACGCCAGTATTGCCAGGCCAACAGCAGGAATGCCGAGAGGAATACCGGATAGGACATCTGGATCAGGCTCATCCACGCGCCGTGCAGCGCTGGCCAGCGGATCTCCGAGAGCCACATCAGCAGCGCCTGTGGATAACTCTGCTCAAGACCGAGGGCGACACTGCCAAAAGCGAGCAACACCGCGAACCGCGCGACCATGTCCTGAAACAGGTGGGTGCGTTCTTGCCACGCCGCAAACAGACCGAACAGCAAGGGCAGCAGCAGGCAGACCAGGTGGAACACCACGGCGGCGTCGTCGCGCACCTTGCCGTTGTCGCGGTAATAGTCGGTCTGGGTGTCGAGCAGAAAGTAGGCGATGTACACGGTGAGCATCAGAAACAGTTCGCGCTGACGGCGGTAAACCGCGCAATACGCGCCGCCCAGCAACAGCACCAACGTCGGCAACACGTTGAACAGCGAAGTGAAGAACACGTTGAGGTCTTTGACGTACGCAGCCGCCAACCCCGCAAGTAACAACAGCAGTGATGGCAGGAAATGACTGAAACGTACAGCGGAAGAACGCGGCAAGGGTAAAGCTCCGACCCGTCATATCAAAGAGATGGCATTGTGCCTGCAATGTGGCCAGTTAAGCACACGCATTGTGATCCAGATCACATGCAGTCTCTTTAACGGCAGAAAACCTGACTATCTGAGCGATTTGCCAAGTTTTTTGCCTCCAGCGAGCCGATGGCCATCATGACTGATGGCCAGGCCTGGAATTATCCCTCAAAGATCGTTGTAGAACGGCAGTAACGGCCCCTCCGCCGGGCTGCGTCCTTCGGCGCCATAGGGCTTGAGCGAGAACAACGCGTCCGAAGCTTGGCGGGTGGTGACTTTCGGGCTGGCTGGCCGTTGGGTTACGGCGTTTTCGTCACCGATCTCACCTTGTGGCAGGACCAGCGACGGATGATCGAACGGCGCCCGCTCCCACGCCACGCGCGGATCGGTCAGGCCGACTTCCATGAATTTCACCAGTGCGTCGATCTCCTCAGGCGTCAGGTTGAGGCTGGTCATGTCCGGATCAAGATTCGAGGTGTTGTGCTGATTCGCCGCCGGATGTTCGAAGCCGCTGGTGTTGTTGGCGTCCTCGCCACGGCGGTCGCCGCCACGGTTGTAGAACTCCATCACCTGCTTGAGTGTGGCGCGGCTGCCGTTGTGGAAGTACGGGCCGGTCAACGCAATATTACGCAGGGTCGGGGTTTTGAAGGCGCCATCGACCGAATCGCGGAAGCCGACATTGGGTTTGAGCGAGGCGTCGCACGGGATCGCTGCGCTGAGTGGCGCTTCGAAGGTGCACACGTCGACGTCCAACGGATCGGGAATGCTGGCGCCCTGCAACACCTTGTTGTACTGACGGCTGAACGACCATGGATTGCCCCAGGCATCCGAGCCACCGAGGGCCAGGTCTTCGGAGGTCGGGCGCACGCCGGTGTTGTAGAAGCCGTTGTCGTAGAGCGTGGTCAGGTTATCGGCCATGACCATGCGTTCGATGCGTTCGCGCGGATGCATCAGCAAGCGGCTGGCAGCATTGGTCAGCTCCGGGCCCCCATGGCAATTGACGCATTTGCCCTTGCCGAGGAACAGGTTCATGCCCTCGACTTGCTGCGCGCTCATCGCGGTTGAGTCGCCCTGCAGGTAGGCGTCGATCGGCGCCTGATCAGAGATCAATGTCGATTCGTACATCTGAATCGCCAGACCGAAGAACAGCGGGAAATTGGCCTCCATCTGCGTGTACGGCGCGCCGCCGACCAGCACGTTTTGCGTGGCATTCCACAGGCGTGGCTGAAAAGCATTCTTGATCAGCTCGCGATAAGTCGGACGCCGCGCACCGGATACGGGCGCGAGCACGGAGTCGCTGGAGGAAATCCGCTGTTGCTTGAGCATCAACTGGTCGAGCATGCGTCGGCCGATGTCGGCAAAGGTGCGACCGCCGCAGGACATTTCCACCGCGCTGCCAGGTGGGCCTACCGCTTGCGAAGCGGCAGACGCATTGTTGAGTGCGAGTCTGACTTTGGTCGCCACGGGGTTGCGCTCGCTGGTCACGTAAATGCCGGCATCGGGATCACGATTGCCGAACGGCGAAAAACCGTTGAACACGTTGTTGGCCCGCCCGTCCCAGAAATTGCGCACGTTGAACGCCGCATTGATCACCGACGGCGCATTACGCCCGGTGCTGCGTCGTACATTGATGCCGCCGACCTGAAAGATCCCGTCCGGTTGCTGCGTGCATTTGTCGAATCGCGGCTGATTGGGTTTGACGAAGTTGGCATCGAACACGCCTTGCGAGCCGACCACGTCATCGCTCGAGTAAACAATCGGCGAGTTGCGATCCAGTGGGTTGCTCAATACGTGGGTCGGGAAATCGCTCTTTTTCAACGTGTAGTTCGGCCCGCCCTTGCCGCCGGACAACGTCGCGTAAGACGCCACGTCGCCGGGAATATCCGAGGCGACAAAGGGTTTGTTGAAGATCGAGGCAACGTTGGCATTGGTGTGCGCCTGACCGGGGTTGAGCTGGTTGGTGATGCGGTGATCGACGCCGGCGTGGTAGTGGCAGGACGCACACGCCGTGGCGCCATCGCTGCCGACTTCCATGTCCCAGAACAGCGCCTTGCCCAGCAGGATCGCTGCGGAGCGGTTGAGCACGTAGTCGCTCATCAGGTCGACCTTGCGCCCGCCCTCGGTTCCGGATGGGTCGGGCGGAACCATGCCCCGCAAGGACTGCAGGCTGGGTATTTCCGGGACGGGCGGATCGACTTCGGCCGGTGCAGCGGCCAGCGTGTTGAAAGTGGCGAGTGCAAGGGCTGACCAGACAAGTCGGCAGATGTTCATGTGCTTCACCCTGACGTTGTTGTTATGCGTTTTGCCGGGCGAGAGGCGTCGTGGAGCAGGACTGGATGTCTCGTTTGCGCCGGTTAATGGGCGCAGTGCAATTAATTGGCCAGCTCCTGTAGAAACATTTTGCATCAATAAACGCAGAGGGCCGTGCGCTGACAGCCACCGTTTCTGCTGGGGAATCGCCCCCAGAGTTGGGGATGAATTCAGCGCAAAAAAAACCGCTGCCCCTAAAGGAGCAGCGGTTTTCAAGCGACCGCGTTAAGGCTTAGTAGCCCAGTGCGAAGTCTTCTTCTTTCATGTCCATCAGGTTGTTGGCGCCCGACAGCATGGTGGCCACGTGAGTACGGGTACGTGGCAGGATGCGCTGGAAGTAGAAGCGCGCGGTTTGCAGCTTGGCGGTGTAGAACGCTGCGTCGCCAGTGCCTTCTGCCAGCTTCTCGGCTGCCAGACGCGCCATGTCGGCCCAGAAGTAGGCCAGGCAGGCGTAACCGGAGTACATCAGGTAGTCCACGGAGGCCGCGCCGACTTCTTCGCGATCTTTCATGGCGGCCATACCGACCTTCATGGTCAGCTCGCCCCACTCTTTGTTCAGTGCTGCCAGCGGTGCAACGAACTCTTTAACGGCTTCGTTGCCTTCGTTGTTCTGGCAGAACTTGTGGACGATCTTGGTGAAGCCTTTCAGAGCCTCGCCTTGGGTCATCAGCACTTTACGGCCCAGCAGGTCGAGTGCCTGGATGCCGGTGGTGCCTTCGTACAGCATCGAAATGCGGCTGTCGCGAACGTTCTGCTCCATGCCCCACTCGGCGATGAAACCGTGACCGCCGTAGATCTGCACGCCGTGGTTGGCCGCTTCGAAACCGACTTCGGTCATGAACGCCTTGGCGATTGGCGTCATGAACGCCAGCAGCGCATCGGCCTTCTTCTTCTCTTCTTCATCGACGCCGTATTTGACGATGTCGACCTGTTTGGCGGTGAAGTACACCATCGCGCGGTTGCCTTCGGCGAACGCCTTCATGGTCAACAGCATGCGACGTACGTCAGGGTGCACGATGATCGGGTCGGCAGCTTTTTCCGGCGCTTTCGGGCCAGTCAGGGAGCGCATTTGCAAACGATCGCGAGCGTATTTCAGACCACCCTGGAAGCCGATTTCGGCGTGGGCCAGCCCCTGCAGCGCGGTCCCCAGACGTGCGGTGTTCATAAAGGTGAACATGCAGTTCAGGCCTTTGTTCGCCGGGCCGATCAGGAAACCGGTGGCGCCGTCGAAGTTCATCACGCAAGTGGCGTTGCCGTGGATGCCCATCTTGTGTTCCAGCGAACCGCAGCTCACGGCGTTGCGTGCACCGAGGGTGCCATCGGCATTCGGCAGGAACTTTGGAACGATGAACAGGGAAATGCCTTTGGTGCCAGCCGGTGCATCCGGCAGACGAGCCAGCACGATGTGGACGATGTTGTCGGCCATGTCGTGTTCGCCGGCCGAGATGAAAATCTTGGTGCCGGAAACTTTGTAGGAACCGTCGGCCTGAGGTTCGGCCTTGGTGCGCAGCATGCCCAGGTCGGTGCCGCAGTGCGGTTCGGTCAGGCACATGGTGCCGGTCCATTCGCCGGAAACCAGTTTGGTCAGATAGGCTTCTTGCTGCTCAGGGGTGCCGTGCTCGGAGATGGTGTTCATCGCACCGTGCGACAGGCCTGGGTACATGCCCCACGACCAGTTGGCTTCACCGACCATTTCGCTGACGGCCAGACCCAGCGACTCCGGCAGGCCTTGACCACCGTGCTCGACGTCATGCGCCAGGCTTGGCCAGCCGCCTTCAACGAATTGCTTGTACGCCTCTTTGAAGCCCGTCGGGGTTTTCACGCCGGACTCGCTCCAGGTGCAACCTTCGAGGTCGCCCACACGGTTCAGCGGTGCCAGTACCTGCTCACAAAACTTGGCGCCTTCTTCGAGAATGGCGTCAACCATGTCTGGAGTTGCGTCTGCGCAAGCCGGAAGGCTCTGATAGTGCGCTTCGTAGCCGAGCAGTTCGTCACGAACGAAGCGAATATCACGCAAGGGGGCCTTGTAGTCAGGCATAGCGATAAACCTCTGCTGATGTAACCGGGAATGAACGACCGTGTTGATTTGTTGTGACGGTCAAACAGTTGTTTGAAACATACGTTTACGCCGAAATCTTGTCAAGCGTCGATCTTTTGCCGTTCGTCTTCCCTTCTTTCAAACGCCAGACACAGCAAACCGCCATGGACGCCAACGCGCCACAGGTACTGAAAAAAGATTAGTTGAGGAAGAAGGACTTACAACGCAAAACGCCGCGACAAGGCGCGGCGTTGTTCAGGCATGCAGCAAAAAATCAGGCAAACGTATCGATGATCGTACCGAGCATTTCATCGGAAGCCTTGGCGACTTTGACGCCCAGCTCCGCCTGAATCTTGCCTTGTGACATCTCGACCATATTGCTGGCCAGATCCGATTGCTGCGAACGATCGACACCACGCAGGCGATCGACCTGAACTTCGGACGACTGGCTGGTCACCGAGCGCTCAATGGTGCTGTTGGCGATCTGGCTGGCTGCCTGATCGACACGATTCTGCCCGGTCTGAATCGAGCTCAAACCCGCATAAAAAGCTGTGTTACCGGAGATTTCCATGAAAGCGCTCATCCTTGGGAAGGATCAATAGGCGCCATTGAATCAGACGTGCCAGAAAAACACCCGTCAAAAACACTAATGGCACAGTGCCTGCTCATAGCCAGCCTTCATGGGCTAAGCCTAGTCGAGCAGATCCAGTTGCAAATGCTCCGCCACCGCTTCGGCACTCAACGCCTTGAGCTTCGGCACCCGCCCCAGGCACGGCGCCGGAATCCGCTCGGCCAGCGTGGCAAGGTTCTCCTCCAGCCGGGAAGTCTTCGGGTCGATGATATTCGCCACCCACCCCGCCAGTTGCAGACCATCGCGGGCAATCGCCTCGGCCGTCAGCAACGCATGGCTGATGCACCCCAACCGCACGCCGACCACCAGAATTACCGGCAACTTCAATGCAATCGCCAGATCGGACAGATTGTCCTGATCAGCCAACGGCACCCGCCAGCCGCCCGCACCTTCGATCAAGGTGAAGTCGGCGTTCATGGCCAGAATGGCGCGCATCGGCGTCAGCAACGACTGCACCGTCAGCGCAACGCCCGCCTCGCGCGCCGCCAGATGCGGAGCAATGGCCGGCTCGAACGCGACCGGATTGACCTGTTGATAACTCAGCGGCACCGAACACTCGGCGAGCAGCGCCAGGGCGTCGGCATTACGCAACCCCTTCGGCGTCACCTCGCAGCCGGACGCCACCGGTTTGCCCGCCGCCGTACTCAACCCTGCTGACCGCGCCGCATGCAGCAACCCGGCAGCCACGGTGGTCTTGCCCACATCCGTGTCCGTTCCGGTGATGAAATAGGCTGCGCTCATAAGGGTTTCTCCAACACGGCGTAAACCACTTGATAGGTCGCCGGCAATCCCTGTGCCTGACGGTACTGCTCGTAAGCCTCGACCAGTCCGAGAATCCGCGCCCGCCCGGTCAAACCGCCCGGCCGGCCGGGATTCAGATTGTGCGCACCCAGCGCCTTGAGCTCATGGGTCAGGCTGCGCACATCCGGGTAATGCAGCACGTGCGCCTGAGTCTGCAGACTCGCCGTGCGCAAACCACTGGCTGCGCACAACTGCTCATACCGGGCGAACTCGCGGAAGCGGTTGACGTGCACCAGGCCATCGACCTGACGCCAGCTGTCGCGCAACTCAAACAGCGTCCCGACACAAAGACTAGCAAACGCAAAAAACCCGCCGGGCTTGAGCACGCGAAACGCTTCGCCGAGTACCGCTTCAAAATCCGCACACCACTGCACGGCGAGGCTGGAGAAGATCAGATCGCAGGTTTCATCATGCAGCGGCAGACGCTCCGCATCACCGGCGATGAAGTGCTGAGCACCACCCAACGGCCGTGCGTGAGTGAGCATGCCCTCGGCAATGTCCAGCGCCACGCCGTGACCGGCGACAAAACGCTCGGCCAGTGCGCGAGTGAAATACCCGGTACCACAGCCCACATCCAGCCAGCGCGATGGGACAAAATTTACCGGCAAGCGCCGCAGCAACTGCGCACCGACATCCCGTTGCAACTCGGCGACGCTGTCGTAACTGGCCGCTGCACGGGAAAAGGAGGCTGCAACCTGGCGCTTGTCAGGCAAGCCACCCGGCAGCACAAGAGACAGATCAGTCATCGGCGCACTCATGTAAAAACGCCTGGATCGCACCCGCTACTCCGTGCGGGTCTTCCAGCAGAAATCCGTGGCTGGCCTGTTCGATCAGACCAATTTCGATATCCGGCAGCAGGGCGAACAATGCGCCCGCCGCCTCGGCCGGTACCAATGCATCGAGGCCGGCAAACAGATGAAACTGCGGCCCGCGAAAGCTTTGCAACGCTTCGCGGGTGTCCAGTTGCGCGAGCAATTCCAGCCCGCCCATTAGTGCAGGCACAGCGGTGTGCGGCGCGCCACCGAGCATCAACCGGGACAGACCGCGCGAGTCCTGCGCGCCTTGGGCACACAACAGCGAGAAACGTTTGAGGGTGGTGCGCGGGTCGGCATTACAGCCAGCGAGAAAGGCATCGAACGTCTCGCCCGGCATTGCGCTCGACCATTGCTCATGGACAACGAAGCAT
Organism: Pseudomonas monsensis; assembly: GCF_014268495.2. NCBI lineage: Bacteria > Pseudomonadati > Pseudomonadota > Gammaproteobacteria > Pseudomonadales > Pseudomonadaceae > Pseudomonas > Pseudomonas monsensis. The sequence goes on from NZ_CP077087.1 coordinate 6,027,456, forward strand.
GGATTGCTCGCCAGCGTCAGCAACCCGCAGCACCGTTCGCCACGGCGCGCCGCCAGTTCGGACGCGAGCATGCCGCCCAGCGACCAACCGCCGAGCCAGACGTCTTGCGCGATGCGCTCATCGAGTTCGTCGAGCCAGTCTTGCGGGTCACTGGAGTCCAGCTCTGGCAACGGTTCGATCTCGACATGCAAATGTTCATCGAGGCCCTGCAACGCCGCCGCCAAAGGTTCCAGCGGCGAAACGCCGAGGCCCCAGCCGGGCAACAGAATCAGACGATTACGCATGGCTTGGCTCCGACGACAATTGGGCAAAGCAATCCGCCAGTCCTTCTAACAATAGCTGCACCTGCGCCTCGCTGTGGGCGGCGGTCAGGGTGACGCGCAGCCGAGCGCTGCCAGCAGGCACGGTCGGTGGACGAATGGCGGTGACCATCAGTCCACGTTCGCGCAACATCTGCGACAGGCGCACGGCGCGACCGGCATCGCCGATCAGAATCGGCTGGATCGGGGTGAAACTGTCCATCAGTTGCAGGCCGATCTGCCCGGCACCGTGGCGGAACTGGCGGATCAACGTTTGAAGATGCTCGCGGCGCCAATGCTCGGTGCGCAGCAGCTCCAGACTTTTCAGCGTGGCACAGGCCAGCGCGGGCGGCTGGCTGGTGGTGTAGATGTAGGGCCGGGCGAACTGGATCAGGCTTTCGATCAGCTCCGCGCTGCCGGCAACAAAGGCGCCGGCGGTGCCGAAGGCTTTGCCGAGGGTGCCGACCAACACCGGCACATCCTCCTGGCTCAAACCAAAATGCTCGACGATGCCGCCGCCGTTCGCGCCCAGCGGCCCGAAACCGTGGGCATCATCGACCATCAACCACGCGCCTTTGGCTTTGGCTTCACGGGCCAGTGCGGGCAGGTCGGCAATATCACCGTCCATGCTGAACACGCCATCGGTAACCACCAGCGTATTGCCGGTGGCTTTCTCCAGACGCTTGGCCAGGCTGTCGGCATCGTTGTGCAGATAACGATTGAAGCGCGCGCCGGACAACAGCCCCGCATCCAGCAACGAGGCGTGGTTGAGGCGGTCTTCCAGCACCGTATCACCCTGCCCGACCAGCGCCGTGACCGCGCCGAGGTTGGCCATGTAACCGGTGGTGAACAGCAGCGCACGCGGGCGACCGGTGAGATCGGCGAGCGCTTCTTCGAGGGCATGGTGCGGGGCGCTATGGCCGATCACCAGATGCGACGCCCCGCCACCCACGCCCCAACGCGCGGCGCCGGCACGCCAGGCTTCGATCACCTGCGGGTGATTGGCCAGGCCCAGGTAATCGTTGTTACAGAACGCCAGCAACGGCTGGCCGTCGACCACCACTTCAGGCCCTTGCGGGGACTCGAGCAGCGGTCGCTGGCGATAGAGATTTTCGGCACGACGGGCAGCAAGGCGTGCGGCGAGATCGAAAGACATGCAGGCCTCGACAGTCAGATCACATGAATCACGATGGACACAGCGCCTGTGGGAGCTGGCTCGCCAGCGATGGCGGCGGCACATTCGACATAGATGTTGCCATCCAGTCCGCTATCGCTGGCGCGCCAGCTCCCACAGGGTTTTGTATCGCATCAAAAAAATCAGACCGCGGCGTTATAGAACTGCTCGCTGCTCTTCTGCTCCACAAGCGCCTGCTCGATCGCCGCCTGGTGCACTTCATCGGAATGCTCTTCGCGCGCTTCCGGCTGAATGCCCAGACGTGCGAAGAGTTGCATGTCCTTGTCAGCCTGCGGGTTGGCCGTCGTCAGCAACTTGTCGCCGTAGAAAATCGAGTTGGCGCCGGCGAAGAACGCCAGGGCCTGCATCTGCTCGTTCATCGCTTCGCGGCCGGCGGACAGGCGCACGTGGGATTGCGGCATGAGGATGCGCGCTACGGCGAGCATACGGATGAAGTCGAACGGATCAACATCGTCGGCGTTTTCCAGCGGCGTGCCGGCGACCTTCACCAGCATGTTGATCGGCACCGATTCCGGATGCTCCGGCAGGTTGGCCAACTGGATCAGCAGATTGGCGCGGTCGTCCAGCGACTCGCCCATGCCGAGAATACCGCCGGAGCAGATCTTCATTCCCGACTCACGCACGTAGGCCAGGGTCTGCAGGCGCTCGCTGTAAGTACGGGTGGTGATGATGCTGCCGTAGAACTCAGGCGAGGTGTCGAGGTTGTGGTTGTAGTAATCGAGGCCGGCCTTGGCCAGCGCTGCGGTCTGCTCCTGATCGAGACGACCGAGGGTCATGCAGGTTTCCAGGCCCATGGCTTTCACGCCTTCGACCATCTTCAGCACGTACGGCATGTCTTTGGCCGACGGGTGTTTCCACGCCGCGCCCATGCAGAAGCGCGTCGAACCGATGGCTTTGGCGCGGGCGGCCTCTTCGAGAACCTTCTGCACTTCCATCAGCTTTTCTTTTTCCAGACCGGTGTTGTAGTGACCGGACTGTGGGCAGTACTTGCAGTCTTCCGGGCAGGCGCCGGTCTTGATCGACAGCAGGGTCGAAACCTGCACGCGGTTGGCGTTGAAGTGTGCGCGGTGCACGGTCTGCGCCTGGAACAGCAAGTCGTTGAATGGCTGTACGAAGAGGGCTTTGACTTCGGCCAGAGACCAGTCGTGACGCAGGGTGGCAGTAGTGCTCGCGCTCATGGGTAGTTCCTTGGTTATGCTTGGCTCGCGACCGGGGAAACAGAATACCCACAGGCGCTACACGGATGTTCGGCATATTTAAGGAAGAGTCATGCGCTGTCAACCACGATACAAAGGACAGGTTTACATCTGTTTAAAAAACGTACAGACCTGCTTACTGTGCGATGAGCCTGCAGACGAAAAAACGCCCCTCTGCGTGGCCTGCGAAACCGAACTGCCATGGCTCGGCGACCATTGCCAGCGCTGCGCCCTGCCACTCTCCGCCGCCGACCTGACCTGTGGCGAGTGCCTGCTAGAGCCTCCGGCGTTCGAACAGGTGGTGGTGCCGTGGCGCTATGGCTTCCCGGTCGACAGTTTGATTACGCGCTTTAAACACAACGCGAAATGGCCGTTTGGTCACCTGCTCGCCGACGTTGCCGGACAATACCTGCAACATCGTTTCGATGAGGGGTTGCCGCGTCCGGATGTGTTGTTGCCAGTGCCGCTGGCGAACAAACGTCTGCGTCAACGCGGGTTCAACCAGGCTGCGATGTTGGCGCGCTGGTTGAGTCAGTCGCTGGGGCTGCCGTGTGAAGAAACGGTTCTGCGCCGCATCAAGGACACCGACGCCCAGCAGGATCTCGACGCCAAGGCGCGTAAAGGTAATCTGCGCAATGCGTTCGAACTCGTGCCAGATTCGCAGGTACAAGGCCGGCATTTGGCGTTGGTTGATGATGTGCTGACTACTGGCGCGACGGCTCAAACGCTTGCGCGCCTGCTGCTGAACGCAGGCGCTGCGCGGGTCGATGTCTATTGCCTGGCCCGCACGCCGAAACCCGGTACCTGAAACCAACACAATCCCCTGTGGGAGCGAGCTTGCTCGCGAAGGGGCCAGCCCATTCAAAATCAACGTTGACTGACTCGCCGCTTTCGCGAGCAAGCTAGCTCCCACAGGGTTCTGCGTCAGGCTTGACTCTCCCGTTGCAAGCGACCAACTTCCCCCCTCACCGCCACAGCAAAAAAAGCGCCCTTTCATGTCCATGCCTTCCCTGTTGTCCCAGCACATCGTCCGCCGTCCGCAGCGCATCGCCCTGCTGCAACACATTGCCGAACAGGGTTCGATCACCCGCGCCGCAAAAAGCGCCGGGCTGAGTTACAAAGCGGCGTGGGACGCCATTGATGAACTGAACAACCTGGCGCAGAAACCGCTGGTCGAACGCGTCGTCGGTGGCAAGGGCGGTGGCGGCGCGAAACTGTCCAGTGAAGGCGAACGCGTGCTGCGCCTTTACCAGAAATTGCAAGCCTTGCAGGCACAGGTTCTGGAAGCGGCGGAAGACGCCAGCGATCTCGATCTGCTCGGTCGGCTGATGCTGCGCACCAGCGCTCGCAACCAGTTGCACGGCAAAGTCGTGGCGATCGAGGCGCAGGGCCGCAACGACCTGGTTCGCCTGGAACTGGCCGAAGGCCTGTGGATCAATGCGCAGATCACCCACGACAGCACTGTGCACCTGGAACTGCAGCCGGGCACGGAAGTGGTGGCACTGATCAAGGCCGGCTGGCTTGAATTGCTCGCGCCGGACCAAGCTGCAACATCTGGACACAATCTTCTGAGCGGCACCCTCGAAGCCATTCTCGACGCCGAAGACGGCCCCAGCGAAGTGCGCATCACCCTGCCCAACGGCCACACCCTCTGCGCGCTGGCTGAGCCGCTGCACCTTCGCACGTGCGGGCTGGGTATCGAGCAACCGGTGCAGGTGCAGTTCTCGCCGTCCAATGTATTGATCGGCACGCCGCTGTAACGGACCTTCTGCCACAAAAGCTTCATCGCCCCCCATTAAGGTTGCTGCCAAAACCATGCAGGGAGCCTGATGTGAGCATATTAGAAGAAAACCAATCCACCGATCTGGAAAAAATGGTCGGCCTCAGCCGTCGCGGTTTCATCAGCGCCGGGGCCTTGTGCGGTGCCGCGATGTTCCTCGGCGGCAACTTGCTGAGCCGCAGCGTCATGGCAGCCAGCGTCAGCGCCGGCAACAGTCGCCTGCTCGGTTTCGAGAGCATTCCCGCCGCGACCACCGACGTTATCAGCCTGCCCAAGGGTTACAAATCTTCGGTGCTGATCAGTTGGGGGCAGCCGCTGCACAAGAACGGTCCGGCCTTCGACCCGAGCGGCAATGGCACCGCTGCTGCACAGGAAGTGCAGTTCGGTGACAACAATGACGGCATGAGCCTGTTCGCCTTCCCCGACGACAAAAACCGCGCGTTGATGGCAATCAACAACGAATACACCAATTACCGCTACCTCTACCCGCACGGCGGCATGCCGCAATCGGCCGAAGACGTGCGCAAGGCGCTGGCCTGCGAAGGTGTGTCGGTGATCGAAGTGCAGCGCAAGAACGGCCAGTGGCAGTTCGTCCAGGGCTCGCGTTACAACCGCCGGATTCACGGTAATTCACCGCTGCGCATCAGTGGCCCGGCCGCGGGTCACGAGCTGATGAAAACCGCCGCCGACAAGCACGGCAAAAAAGTCCTCGGCACGTTCCAGAACTGCGCCAACGGCAAGACGCCGTGGGGCACCTACCTGACCTGCGAAGAGAACTTCACCGACTGCTTCGGCAGCAGCAACGCCCAGCAGCAGTTCGACCCGGCGCAGAAACGCTACGGCGTGTCGGCCGCCAGCCGCGAGATCAACTGGCACCCGTTCGACCCGCGTTTCGACATGGCGAAGAACCCCAACGAACTCAACCGTCACGGCTGGGTGGTCGAGATCGACCCGTTCGACCCGCAATCGACCCCGGTCAAACGCACCGCGCTGGGCCGCTTCAAACATGAAAACGCCGCCCTGGCCGAGACCGACGACGGTCGCGCCGTGGTGTACATGGGCGACGACGAGCGTGGCGAGTTCATCTACAAATTCGTCAGCCGCGATCGCATCAACCACCGCAACGCCAAGGCTAACCGCGACATCCTCGACCACGGCACCCTGTACGTGGCCAAGTTCGATGCCGGCGACGGCAATCCCGATCACCCGAAAGGCCAGGGCCAGTGGATCGAACTGACCCACGGCAAGAACGGCATCGACGCCAGCAGCGGTTTCGCCGATCAGGCCGAAGTGCTGATCCACGCCCGCCTCGCTGCCAGTGTCGTTGGCGCGACGCGCATGGACCGCCCGGAATGGATCGTCGTCAGTCCGAAGGACGGCCAGGTCTATTGCACCCTGACCAACAACGCCAAACGCGGCGAAGACGGCCAGCCGGTGGGCGGCCCGAACCCGCGCGAGAAGAACGTCTACGGGCAGATCCTGCGCTGGCGCACCGACCGCGACGATCACGCGTCGAAGACGTTTGCCTGGGACCTGTTCGTGGTCGCCGGCAACCCGGGCGTGCATGCCGGGACGCCGAAGGGTGGCTCCTCCAACATCACCCCGCAGAACATGTTCAACAGCCCCGACGGCCTGGGTTTCGACAAGGCCGGGCGCTTGTGGATTCTTACCGACGGCGACTCGAGCAACGCCGGGGACTTTGCCGGGATGGGCAACAATCAGATGCTTTGCGCCGATCCGGCAACCGGCGAGATTCGCCGCTTCATGGTCGGGCCGATTGGTTGTGAAGTGACCGGGATCAGCTTCTCGCCGGATCAGAAGACCTTGTTTGTCGGAATTCAGCATCCGGGCGAGAACGGCGGTTCGACCTTCCCCGAGCATTTGCCGAATGGCAAGCCGCGCTCTTCGGTGATGGCGATTACCCGTGAGGACGGCGGAATAGTCGGCGCCTGATCCATCGCCTTCGCGAGCAAGCTCGCTCCCACATTTGGAATGCGATCCACTGTGGGAGCGAGCTTGCTCGCGAAAGGACCGATCAGACACCAACCAACTACCCCGCTGCCATCTGCGCTACCATGCCGGGCCGGACGCAGCAGCCTGCTGCGCGCAGGAGTCAGCATGGCCCACCCGTTTGAAACCCTCACTCCCGACCTTGTACTCGATGCCGTCGAAAGCATCGGGTTCCTGAGCGATGCGCGCATCCTCGCGCTAAACAGCTACGAAAACCGTGTCTATCAGGTCGGTATCGAAGACTCCGAACCGCTGATCGCCAAGTTCTACCGTCCGCAGCGCTGGACCAACGAAGCCATCCTCGAAGAACACCAGTTCACCTTCGAACTGGCCGACGTCGAGATCCCGGTGGTTGCGCCACTTATCCACAACGGCCAGACCCTGCACGAACACGCCGGTTTCCGTTTCACCCTGTTTCCCCGTCGCGGCGGCCGTGCCCCGGAGCCGGGCAATCTCGATCAGCTGTATCGCCTCGGCCAGTTGCTCGGACGGATTCATGCGGTCGGCGCAACCAAGCCGTTCGAGCACCGTGAAGCGCTGGGGGTGAAAAACTTCGGCCATGATTCGCTGAGCACGCTGCTCGAAGGCAACTTCATTCCCAAGAGCCTGTTGCCCGCCTACGAGTCCGTCGCCCGCGACCTGCTCAAACGCGTGGAAGATGTGTACGCCGCCACGCCGCACCAGAACATCCGCATGCACGGCGACTGCCACCCCGGCAACATGATGTGCCGCGACGAGATGTTCCACATCGTCGACCTCGACGACTGCCGCATGGGGCCGGCGGTGCAAGACATCTGGATGATGCTGGCCGGCGACCGTCAGGAATGCCTCGGCCAACTGTCGGAACTGATGGACGGCTACAACGAATTCCATGACTTCGACCCGCGTGAACTGGCGCTGATCGAACCGCTGCGCGCCCTGCGCCTGATGCACTACAGCGCCTGGCTGGCGCGGCGTTGGGATGACCCGGCGTTCCCGCACAGCTTTCCGTGGTTCGGCACCGAGCGTTATTGGGGCGATCAGGTGTTGGCGTTGCGTGAACAGCTGTCCGCGCTGAATGAAGAACCCCTGAAACTCTTCTGATTAAAACCTGAACCCTGTGGGAGCGAGCTTGCTCGCGAAGGCGTCATGTCAGTCAGCATAATGTTGAATGTCAGTCCGTATTCGCGAGCAAGCTCGCTCCCACATGGGTTCTGTGTTCACACTTTTCTGACCAATCAGCTCAGGCATTCGTCGACAAATCTCCTTACAATCCCTGCTTTGATAGCTGCCTAAGCAAGGACTCTGCATGCAAGCCGCCAACCCGCGTCGCGGGTACATTCTGGGCCTCAGTGCCTACATCATCTGGGGCCTGTTCCCGATCTATTTCAAAGCCATCGCCGAAGTCCCGGCGGTCGAAATCATCATTCACCGGGTGCTGTGGTCGGCGCTGTTCGGCGCCTTGTTGCTGATGGTGTGGAAGCATCCCGGCTGGTTGCGCGAGTTGCTGGACAACCCCAAGCGTCTGGCGATCCTGGCCCTGAGCGGCACGCTGATCGCGGCCAACTGGCTGACTTACGTGTGGTCGGTGAACAACGGCCGCATGCTGGAAGCGAGCCTCGGTTACTACATCAACCCACTGGTCAACGTGCTGCTGGGGATGCTGATTCTCGGCGAACGCCTGCGGCGCATGCAGTGGATCGCCGTCGGCCTGGCAGCGGTCGGCGTGGCGCAGCAGGTGTGGCAGGTCGGCAGCTTGCCGTGGGTGTCGCTGGTGCTGGCGCTGACCTTCGGTTTCTACGGGTTGATCCGCAAGCAGGCGCCGGTCAAGGCGCTGCCGGGGCTGGTGGTGGAAACCTGGATGCTGGTGCCCATCGCCGTGGCCTGGCTGTTGTTCAACCAGACCGCGAGCAGCGCGCAACCCGAGTTCTGGACCACCTCGGCCGCTTGGTGGCTGGTCGCCGCCGGGCCGGTCACGCTGGTACCACTGGTGTGCTTCAACGCCGCCACCCGCCATTTGCCCTACACCACCATCGGCTTCCTGCAATACCTGGCGCCAACCCTGGTGCTGCTGCAAGCGGTATTGCTGTTCGGCGAGCACTTGTCGTCGAGCACTCTGGTCGCGTTCATCTTTATCTGGGCGGGGCTGGCCGTTTACAGCGTCGACGCCGTGATCAGTTTGCGTCGACGCAGTTGATCAAAAAACGCACAAAGCTTTGCAGGCCACGGTTATCGTGGCCTGCAACATTCCTTCCCAAGGTTATCCACAGCGTGATCCCCGCCGATTGTGCGCAAGTCACTGAATGCTGGCGGTTTTTTGATCAGTTCTTCGCAAGCCCCGGCCGGCCTGGCGCTGCGCCCGGTCTCTACAGGTTATCCACAGGCAGGTGCACGTTAAAACTGGATAACCCGAATACGCCTTAAACGTCGGTGCGTAACACCAGTTCGACCATCAGATCATCGGCCAGGGTTTCCAGACGCGATTGCAGCACGTCCAGGGACAAGGTCAGCGGCACCGCCAGAATCGCCTCGGCGTGGAACAGCGGTTCGCTGCTCATCGGTGCCGGGCGCACTTCGGTCACCAAACGTTCAAGGTTGACGCCCTGCTCGCTCAGCAGCCGGGTGATGTCACGCACGATCCCGGGGCGATCATTGCCTACCAGCTCCATGGCGATCGGTTTCCAGGTGCAGGATTGCTCGATGCCGCTTTCGGCAATCAGCACGCGAATGCCCTGCGCCGACAGTGCTTGTAGGGAATCGACTAATTCGTCGTAAGCCTCCGCCGGCACGCCCACCCGCAAAATCCCGGCGAACTGCCCGGCCATGCGTGACATGCGGCTTTCCAGCCAGTTACCACCGTGCTCGGCGATGCATTGGGCGATGCGCTCGACCTGCCCGGGCTTGTCCGGGGCGAAAACAGTGAGTACGAGATGGTCCATGGCGCAGCCCTCTTGTCATGACTTTTGTTATAGAAAGGCAAGTATAGGCAAGGGGCCCAAATCGGCTTGCAGTGCGGTGTACTTGTGGCAAGGGTGCGTGCCAAGCGGTGCCCTGGCAGGCGAACCGTATTTATGTGTACAACTTTTGATATTTAACTGGAACAATCCAATGGTTTTTTGAGAACATCCCGTTCCGCGATGTGACCGCAATGCGACATGAGGTCGCAGAACGACGTTATTAGTCTGATTTTCACAAGCGCAACTCATCATGTAGTATGCCGCAGCGCGCACTACATAACGCTGGACCGATGTCTGCCCAAGGCACGTTCGCAACCTTGAAAGCCCCGTCAGCAAGGCCCCAAGCCGTTGATTGGTCCCAGCCCAGCCGCCAGCAATGGCATGTACTGGTCGGAAGGTTTGTGGTTTAAATGGCCAGAGGCTTCATTGTTAAATTGAAGAGCTGAAAAGCGAAATAGCTGAGCAGAGTGAGGCAAGCAATGACTGAACACGTTCAAGTCGGTGGCCTGCAGGTCGCCAAAGTCCTGTTCGACTTCGTGAACAACGAAGCCATTCCCGGTACCGGCCTCACCGCCGAACAATTCTGGGAAGGTGCCGACAAGGTCATTCACGACCTGGCACCGAAGAACAAAGCCCTACTCGCCAAACGCGATGACTTCCAGGCTCGCATTGATGCCTGGCATCAGGAACGTGCCGGCAAAGCGCACGACGCTGTAGCCTACAAAGCCTTCCTGCAAGAAATCGGTTATCTGCTGCCAGAAGCGGCTGATTTCCAGGCAACGACGCAAAATGTCGACGATGAAATCGCCCGTACTGCCGGTCCGCAACTCGTGGTGCCGGTGATGAATGCCCGCTTCGCTCTCAATGCCTCGAACGCCCGCTGGGGCTCGTTGTACGACGCCCTCTACGGCACCGACGCGATCAGCGAAGACGGTGGCGCGGAAAAAGGCAAAGGCTACAACAAGGTGCGTGGCGACAAAGTCATCGCCTTCGCCCGTGCCTTCCTCGACGAAGCCGCGCCACTGGCTGCCGGCTCCCACGTCGACTCCACCGGTTACAAGATCGTTGACGGCAAACTGCTGGTCTCCCTCAAGGGCGGCAGCAACACCGGCCTGCGTAACGATGCTCAGCTGATCGGCTTCCAGGGCGACACCAACGCGCCCATCGCGATCCTGCTGAAACACAACGGTCTGCACTTCGAAATCCAGATCGACGCCAGCACCCCGGTCGGCCAGACCGACGCTGCCGGCGTCAAAGACGTCCTGATGGAAGCGGCACTGACCACCATCATGGACTGCGAAGACTCCGTGGCCGCCGTCGATGCCGACGACAAAGTGGTGATCTACCGCAACTGGCTCGGCCTGATGAAGGGCGACCTGTCCGAAGAAGTCGCCAAGGGCGGCCAGACCTTCACCCGCACCATGAACCCGGATCGCAGCTACACCACGCCGAATGGCGGTGAAGTGACCCTGCACGGCCGTTCGTTGTTGTTCGTGCGTAACGTTGGCCACTTGATGACCATCGACGCGATCCTCGACAAACACGGCAACGAAGTGCCGGAAGGCATCCTTGACGGTCTGGTCACTTGCCTCGCGGCGATGCACAACCTCAACGGCAATACCTCGCGCAAGAACACTCGAACCGGTTCCATTTACATCGTGAAACCGAAGATGCACGGCCCGGAAGAAGCGGCGTTCACCAACGAGCTGTTCGGTCGCATCGAAGACGTGCTGGGGCTGAAACGCAATACGCTGAAAGTCGGGATCATGGACGAGGAGCGCCGCACCACGGTCAACCTCAAGGCCTGCATCAAGGCCGCCAGCGAGCGCGTGGTGTTCATCAACACCGGTTTCCTCGACCGCACCGGCGACGAAATCCACACCTCGATGGAAGCCGGCCCGATGGTGCGCAAGGCCGACATGAAGGCCGAGAAGTGGATCGGCGCCTACGAAAACTGGAACGTCGATATCGGTCTGAGCACTGGCCTGCAAGGTCGCGCGCAAATCGGTAAAGGCATGTGGGCGATGCCTGACCTGATGGCCGCGATGCTCGAGCAGAAAATCGCGCACCCGCTGGCCGGTGCCAACACCGCCTGGGTTCCGTCGCCAACGGCTGCTGCGCTGCATGCGCTGCACTACCACAAGGTCGACGTGTTCGCCCGTCAGGCCGAACTGGCCAAACGTGCCCGCGCCTCGGTGGACGACATCCTGACCATTCCGCTGGCGGTCAACCCGAGCTGGACGCCGGAGCAAATCAAGAACGAACTGGACAATAACGCCCAGGGCATTCTCGGTTACGTGGTGCGCTGGATCGACCAGGGCGTCGGTTGCTCGAAAGTGCCGGACATCAATGACGTCGGCCTGATGGAAGACCGTGCCACGCTGCGTATTTCCAGTCAGCACATCGCCAACTGGCTGCGCCACGGTATCGTCACCGAAGCGCAAGTGATGGAAAGCCTCAAGCGCATGGCGCCGGTGGTCGACCGTCAGAACGCCAACGACCCGCTGTACCGTCCGCTGGCGCCGGACTTCGACAGCAACATCGCCTTCCAGGCGGCGGTCGAACTGGTGATCGAAGGCACCAAGCAGCCCAACGGCTATACCGAGCCGGTGCTGCACCGTCGTCGTCGCGAGTTCAAGGCTGCCAATGGCCTGTAAATTTGCGTAGATGTGAAAAAGCCCTGGTCGAGAGATCAGGGCTTTTTTGTTTGTGCGGTGGATTGGATTTTTGTGGTGGGCTTGAGAACCATCCCCCTCACCCCAGCCCTCTCCCCCAGGGGGGAGAGGGGGAAAGGGAGCGGATTTATAGGCTTTTCAAAATCTGAGCTCGGCTCAGGAATTGCCAAGGGTAGAGGGGAAAGGGAGCCGATCTCTGTGCTTTTCAAAATCTGAGCTCGGCTCAGGAGTTGCCAAGGGTAGAAGGGAAAGGGAGCCGATCTTTGTGCTTTCAAAACCGGAGTTCGACTCGGGAATCTCAGGTCGGTGTACCTCAAACATTCACCGCGGTCAGTCCCCTCTCCCTCCGGGAGAGGGCTAGGGTGAGGGTGAGGGTGAGGGGCTCTTAGGGTTCAATCCCCAATTCATGTTTCACCAACGCCAACAACTGGCCCGTATCAATCGGCTTGAGCAAAAAATCCACCACGCTCAAATGCATCGCCGCAATCGCGTCTTTCACATCGGCATCGCCGGACACGATGATGATCGGCATCGCCGCCCTTACCGACTCTCGCACCTGACGGACCAGCTCAAGCCCACCGACATGGCCCATGCGCAGATCGGTAATCACCAGCCCGATCGAAGGTTTTTCCTCGAGCATCTTCAGCGCCGTCTCGCCACTGGCGGCGGTCATGCAACGAATGCCATCCAACGCGAGAATCTCCGACAACAGCTCCCGGGCGTCCTTGTCGTCATCGACGATCAGCACACGCTGCGGTGGCAAGTCAGGCTCGAGCATGACTGCACTGAGCGCTTCTCGCTCGGCATCGCTCAAAATATCGTGGTCGGACATAGCGTTCTCTACGTGTTCAAATCAATCACCTGGCACAGTCGTCAGACATCGCTAAGCAGAGCTTCAATGTGCACTTCGTCGGATTTTTTTCCAAGAGGCCGGCGGGCGAATTTCCGACTGTTTTTGTAGGGCACTTCCCAAATGTGCCCAACGGCAGCTCAAACCTAGACTTACGTCCAATGGGCACCCCGTTCGCAGGGGCCGACCATGACGGCAACGATCCGACAACAACAATTCAAAAAAGACTGCGGTAATGGTTATGAGTAAAGCGGACGCCTTCACCCAGGCAGGGAAAACCGCGGTGTTGCAGAACATTCAGGGAACCCTGCAATTCCTCCAGCGCTTCCCGCCCTTCAATCAGATGGAACATGCCCACCTGGCTTATCTGGTGGAGCAATGTCAGCTGCGTTTCTACGCTCAGGGCGAGAGCATCATCAAGCCCGCCGACGGGCCGGTCGAATATTTCTACATCGTCAAACAGGGCCGTGTGGTCGGCGAGCGTCAGCACATCACCAAGCCCGGCACCGAAACCACTTTCGAGATCACCACCGGGGAATGCTTCCCGCTGGCCGCACTGATAGGCGAACGGGCGACCCGCACGGCGCACCTGGCGAGCGAAGACACCTTCTGCCTGCAATTGAACAAACCGGCATTCATCAAACTGTTCGCGCTCTCCAACACCTTCCGCGATTTCGCCTTGCGCGGGGTCAGCAGCCTGCTCGATCAGGTCAACCAGCAAGTCCAGCAGAAAGCCGTGGAAACCCTCGGCACCCAGTATTCGCTGAACACCCGCCTCGGCGAGCTGGCCATGCGTCATCCGGTGACCTGCAGTCCCGACACGCCGCTGCGTGAAGCGGTCAAGCTGATGCACGACCAGCAGGTCGGCAGCATCGTCGCGGTGGATGAACACAAGGCGCCGCTGGGGATCTTCACCCTGCGCGATCTGCGCCATGTGGTGGCTGAAGGGATTGGCGATTTCAGCGAAGCGCTCGCGCGGCACATGACCCCGTCGCCGTTCTATCTGTCGCCGGATCACAGCGCCTTCGACGCGGCGATTGCCATGACCGAGCGGCACATCGCCCACGTTTGCCTGGTCAAGGATCAGCGCCTGTGCGGCGTAGTCTCCGAGCGCGATCTATTCTCGCTGCAACGGGTTGACCTGGTGCACCTGGCCCGGACCATCCGCAGCGCCCAGCGCGTCGAACAACTGATAACCCTGCGCGGCGAGATCGGCCAACTGGTCGAGCGCATGCTTGCCCACGGCGCGTCTTCGACGCAGATCACCCACATCATTACCCTGCTCAACGACCACACCGTGTGCCGGGTGATCGAGTTGACCCTCGCGGAAAAAGGCGACCCTGGCGTGCCGTTCAGCTGGCTGTGTTTCGGCAGCGAAGGCCGCCGCGAGCAGACGCTGCACACCGATCAGGACAACGGCATTCTGTTCGACGCCCGCGATGCGGCGGATGCGGCGCAGATTCGCGGCAAGTTGCTGCCGATTGCCCAGCAGATCAATCAAAGCCTGGCGCAGTGTGGCTTCACTCTGTGCAAGGGCAACATCATGGCCGGCAACCCCGAACTGTGTCTGTCGCGGGCGGAATGGGCGCGGCGTTTTGCAGCGTTCATCCGCGAGGCCACGCCGGAGAACCTGCTGGGTTCGAGCATCTACTTCGACTTGCGGGTGGTCTGGGGCGATGAAAAAAGCTGCGAGCAGTTGCGCCGCGGCATTCTCGAGCAGGTCGGCGATAACCGTTTGTTCCAGCGCATGCTGGCCGAGAACGCCCTGCGCAATCGCCCGCCGGTGGGACGTTTCCGCGAGTTTGTGCTGGCACGCAAGAACGGTGAAAAAGCCACGCTGGACCTGAAGATCCAGGGCCTGACGCCGTTTGTCGATGGTGCTCGACTGTTGGCGCTGGCCAACGGCATCGACACCAACAACACCCTCGAACGTTTTCGCCAACTGGTGGATAAGCACGTCATCGAACCGCTGGATGGCGCGGCGTATGAAGAGGCCTATCACTTCATCCAGCAGACGCGCATGCAACAGCATCAGATCCAGACCCGGGAGAATCTGCCGTATTCCAACCGCGTCGATCCCGACAGCCTCAATCATCTGGACCGGCGCATCCTGCGTGAATCCCTGCGCCAGGCGCAACGCCTGCAAAGCAGCCTGGCCTTGCGGTATCAGCTATGAGCCTGTTCTCGTGGCTGCGTCCAGCCGGCCCTGCCCTGACGACGGATGTGCAGCAACGCCTGGCGCAGTTGCCGACGATCGGCGAACTGAGCGAATGCAGCCTGCGCGAACAGCGCTGGGTGGTGCTCGACCTGGAGACCACCGGGCTGAACCTGAACAAGGACCGCGTCTTGTCGATCGGTGCGGTGGTGATCGAGGACGGCGCGATCGACTTCAGCCAACAGTTCGAACGCACGTTGCAATGCCGGGAGCTGAAGCTCAGCCCCAGTGTGTTGATTCATGGTCTGGGGCCGAATGCGATTGCGGCGGGCAGCGATCCCGCCGAGGCGTTGCTGGAATTCATGGCGTTTGTCGGCGACAGCCCGGTGCTGGCGTTTCACGCGCCGTTCGATCAGCACATGCTCGGGCGCGCGTTGAAGGAACACTTGGGCTACAAGCTGCAGAACGTGTTTCTGGATGTAGCCGACATGGCGCCGCTGCTGTGCCCGCAGGCGAACATCCGCGAAGCCGGACTGGATGAGTGGATCGAGTGGTTCAGGCTCGAAGTGTTCGAGCGGCACAACGCGAGTGCCGATGCGTTGGCGACGGCGGAACTGGCGTTGATTCTGTTCAGCCGGGCGCGCCAGCAACAGATTCACAGTCCGTTGAATTTGCAGCAGCGGCTGAGCCAGTGGAAGCGGCGGCAACAGGCGCCGTCTTTTTAACAACATCCTCACCCCAGCCCTCTCCCGGAGGGAGAGGGAGCCGACCGTGGTGTCTGCAGCCTTGCATCGACCTGAAAGACCGAGTCGATTGTGGATTCACCGCAACGCGCTCAGGTCGGTAGACCTCCAGAATATCCCTCGATCAGTCCCCTCTCTCGCCGGGAGAGGGCCAGGGTGAGGGTCTGCCTTTTAAACACCCACCTGACCAGTGGCCAATTGCTAACCATTCCCACCTCTGCCAGAATCGCGAACAATTCTCGTTGGTTAATATTTCCCAATCGGTGCGTCTGGTGTCGTCAGTCCCAAGCCCTCACAGTGAACTCGTCGGTGCGATGTATCGCGACCATCGCGGTTGGCTGCTGGCATGGTTGCGGCGCAATGTGGCCTGTCCGCAGCGTGCCGAAGACCTGAGCCAGGACACCTTCGTGCGCCTGCTCGGTCGCGACGGGCTGCTGACGCCCCGCGAACCCCGGGCGTTTCTGCTGGCTATCGCCAAAGGGCTGTTGTTCGACTACTTCCGTCGCGCCGCACTGGAACAGGCCTACCTCACCGAACTGATGCTGATCCCCGAAGGCGAACAACCTTCGGTGGAAGAACAGCAACTGATCCTCGAAGACCTCAAGACCATCGACCGCCTGCTCGGCACCTTGTCGACCAAGGCGCGCGCCGCTTTCCTGTATAACCGCCTCGACGGCCTCAGCCATGCCGAGATCGCCGACAAGCTGGGCGTCTCGGTGCCGCGCGTGCGGCAGTATCTGGCTCAAGGCATTCGTCAGTGTTACATCGCCCTGTACGGTGAGCCGACATGAGCCCGGCCAGTTCCAGACCGGTGCCGGCCCATGTGCTGGATGCGGCAATTGCCTGGCAACTGACGCTCGATTCGAGCACTGCGCTGGAGCGCGAAGAGTTCGCCAAATGGCACGCGGCCAACGAAGAACACGCCCGGGCCTGGCGCCAGTTGGGCATGCTCGATCAGCGTTTCAGTGCCGCCAAAGGCCCGGCCCGCAGCGCATTGCTGCAATCGCGCGAAGGCATTCGCCGCCGGGTGCGCAGACTGGGCAGCGGACTGGCCAGCGTAATGGTGCTCATCGGTCTCGGTCTGTTCGCCAGCGAGCGTTATCTGCCGCTGGATTACTGGCTCGCCGATCAACGCACCGCCACCGGCGAACAGCGCACCGTGCGCCTGGCCGACGGCACCGTGCTCAACCTCAACACCCACAGTGCGGTGGATGTGCGCTTCGATGAGCAGCGCCGGTTGATCGTGTTGCAGGAAGGCGAAATCCTCGTCGAAACCGGTCATGGTGATGCGCGTCCATTTATCGTCGAAACCCGTGAGGGCAGCATGCGCGCGCTGGGGACGCGGTTCCTGGTCAAGCGCGAAAACAGCGGCACACGCCTGAGCGTGTTGCAGTCGGCGGTGGCGGCGCATGCGCAAACAAATCCCGAAGAACAGATTCTGCGCGAAGGCCAGCAAGTGCTGTTGCGCCGTGACGGGCTGGATTCGATTGTCGCACTCAACCCCGGCGCCGATGCCTGGACCCGCGGCATGCTGGTGGTGGACAACGCGCGACTGGGCGACCTGGTGCAGGAACTGAGTCGTTATCGGCGCGGACACTTGGGCGTGGCACCGGAAGTGGCGGACTTGCGGATCACCGGCAGCTTCCCGCTGCATGACACCGACAAGGCCTTGAGCGCCCTGCTGCCGACCCTGCCGGTGCAGATCGAGCAGCACACGCCGTATTGGGTCACCGTGGCGAAGGCCGATACCAAGCCTGAGTAACGCGGTGCCCGAGCCGCCGCCATCGCTGGCAAGCCAGCTCCCACAGGGATCGGCAGTGAGCATCAGTTTTGTGAACAGCACTGAAAACTGTGGGAGCTGGCTTGCCAGCGATGGGACCCCTACAGCCTCCACTTTCAGTTAATCGAAATTATTTTCATCCAGCCCTATCACTTTTCGATTCTCGTTCGGCACACAGGCAATTGAGAAATATTTCCATTCAGGAGCCTTCGCATGTCCCGTTCGCTAGACACCTTGTTGCGCCCCAGTCTGTTGGCCGTCGCCGTTGCCCTCGGCGCCCCGCTGATCAGCAGCCCGCTGCTCGCCGCTGAACAAGCGTCCAGCGTGCGCGCCTACAACCTGCCGGCGGCGCCGCTGTCGGCCACCCTGAACCAGATCGCCAGCCAGGGCGGTCTCGCCCTGTCGCTGAATCCGGCGCTGGCAGCGGGCAAGACCTCGGCGCCGGTCAATGGTCAGTACGACGCCGCCGGTGCGCTGCGTGCAGCCCTGCGTGGCACCGGCCTGCAGCTGGAACAAAGCAGCGCCGGCACCTACAGCCTGGTAGCCGTGCCCGAAGGGACATTGGCCCTGCCGGAAACCTCGGTCATCGGCGTGGAAAACCTCGAAAGCGCCTGGGGTCCGGTCGAGGGCTACACCGCCACGCGCACCGCCGCCGGCACCAAGACCGACACCGCGCTGGTCGAGGCACCGCGCTCGATCTCCGTCGCGACCCGCCAGCAAATGGACGACCGCAGCGTACACAGCCTCGACGACGCCGTGCGTTACATGCCGGGCATCACCGCCAGCAGCTACGGCAGCGATACCCGCGCCGACTGGCTGCGTGTGCGCGGCTTCGAACCGACCCAGTTCCTCGACGGCCTGCCGCTGCCCAAAGGCGTGTACGCCAACCCGAAACAGGAAACCTGGAACCTCGACCGCCTCGCCCTGCTGCGCGGCCCGGCCTCCTCGGTTTACGGCCAGACCCCGCCGGGCGGTCTGCTGGACATGGTCAGCCGCCGTCCAAGTGACATCGCCAGCAACGAAATCCAACTGCAATACGGCAGCGACAACCATCGCCAGATCAACTTCGCCAGCACCGGCAAGATCGACGACGCCGGCCAGTTCCTCTATGGCGTCAGCGGTGTCGTACGCGACAGTGGCACCCAGGTCGATCACGTCGACAACAAGCGCTACAACATCGCGCCGAGCCTGACCTGGAACATCGACGACGACACCAAGTTCACTCTGCTGAGCCAGTTCACTCGCGACGATACCGGCATCACCAGCCAGTTCCTGCCGGTGCAGGGCACCAAGATCAAATCGCCGTTCGGTGATATTTCCCACCACAAAAACCTCGGCGATCCGGACTGGGAATATTACGACCGCACCTACTACGCACTGGGCTACGCCTTCGAACATCGCCTGAACGACGTCTGGCAGTTCAAGCAGAACCTGCGCTACACCAAGTCAGACCTGTCGTTCCAGTCGCTGACGCCGGGCTCTTATCCGTTCGCACAAGTGGATGATCAGGGCAACGTCAATCGCACCAGCACCAGCGTCGACGAAGACATCAGCCAGTTCGCCGTGGACAACAACTTCCAGGCCGACTTCGCCACCAGTGATATCCGCCACACCTTGCTGCTGGGCCTTGATCACCAGCGCAGCAACACCAACTACACCTCGATCTTCGGTGACGGCCTGGCCACCAACGTGATCACCCCGATCTACGGTCAGCCAATCGTGCGCCCAGCGCGCTCCACCGCGTTTTACGATTACGATCAGAAGACCTACCAGACCGGCCTGTACATCCAGGATCAGATGGCCCTCGACCAGTGGCGCCTGACCCTCGGCGGCCGTGAAGACTGGGTGCATACCGGCACCCGATTCATCAACAAGGGCGATGCCACCAACACCCAGCGCGACAAGGCATTCAGCGGCAACGCAGCGCTCAGCTATGTCTTCGACAACGGGTTTGTGCCGTACCTGTCGTATGCCGAATCCTTCCAGCCAACCTCCGGCGCCGATGCCACCTCCACCGGTTCGCTCAAGCCGACCGAAGGCAAGCAATGGGAACTGGGTATCAAGTACCAGCCACCGGGCAGCAAGACATTGCTGAGCGCAGCGGTGTATGACCTGACCCAGAAAAACGTTTCGGTGAACACCTTCGTCAACAACGTGTCGGTCACCAGCCAGACCGGCGAAGTGAAAGTCAAAGGCCTGGAGCTGGAAGCGACCTCGGACGTGACCGAAAACCTCAAAGTCATTGCCGCCTACACCCTGGCCAAGTCCGAAGTGCAGAACGGCGTCGACAAGGGCAATCGCCTGCAACTGATGCCCAATCAGCAAGCGTCGCTGTGGACCGACTACACCTGGCACGCCGGCGTGCTCGACGGCTTCGGCATTGGCGGCGGCGTGCGTTACACCGGCAACACCTACGGCGACAAGGCCAACACCTGGCTGGGCAAGGCGGACGCCTACACCGTGTTCGACGCGAGCGTGCATTACGACCTCGGTCGTCTGGACAACAGCCTCAAGGGCGCGTCGCTGGCACTCAACGCGACCAACCTGTTCGACAAGGAATACATTTCCACCTGCGACAGCTTCTACTGCTACTACGGCGACACGCGCAGTGTCGTCGCCAGCGCCACTTACAAGTGGTAAGCGTCTGAGCTGAAACAGGCCCTGTGACCAGGCCGTCCTCCGTGGACGGCTTTGGTGTTTTTGAAGGTCATGAAATGAAAAGTAAAACAATTCGCCGCTGGTCGTTCATCCACACCTGGACCAGCCTGATCTGCACGGTGTTTTTGCTGATGCTGGCACTGACCGGTCTGCCGTTGATCTTCCATCACGAGATCGAGCACCTGCTCGGCGATGCGCCCCAAGTCCGCGAGATGCCGGCCGACACGCCTCGACTGAATCTGGCGCAACTGGTGCAAGCCGCCGAAAAACATCGCCCGGATGACGTGGTGCAGTATTTCGGTTTCGACGACGATGAGCCGAACGCCGTGCTGACGATCATGGCGAAAACCGCCGGCACCGAACCGAACTCATCGCACACCTTCATGCTCGATGCACGCACCGGCGAAGCACTGGAAACACCGTCGGCCAACGGTGGCTTGATGCTGTTCATCCTCCGTCTGCATGTGGACATGTTCGCCGGGTTGCCGGGCAAGTTGCTGCTGGCGTTCATGGGGCTGCTGTTTGTGGTGGCGATTATCTCGGGGACGGTGCTGTATCTGCCGTTCATGCGTCGGTTGAAATTCGGCACCGTGCGCCAGGACAAATCCACCCGCCTGCGCTGGCTCGACCTGCATAACCTGATCGGCGTGGTCACCCTGACTTGGGCGCTGGTGGTGGGCGTGACCGGGGTAATCAGTGCCTGCGCCGACCTGATAATCGCGGCGTGGCGCGAGGACACCTTGAACACCCTGATCGCGCCGTATCGCGATGCGCCGCCCCTGACGCAGCTGGCCCCCGCCACACGCTTGCTCGACATCGCCGGCGACGTTGCGCCGGGGATGAAACCAGACTTCATTGCCTTTCCCGGCACGCGTTTTTCCAGCGAGCATCATTACTCGGTGTTCATGAAGGGCGGCACGCACCTGACTTCGCACCTGCTGACGCCGGTGTTGATCGACGCCACGACGCTGCAAGTCACCGCCGTGGCCGAGCGCCCGTGGTACATGGACGCCATGGGCATGTCGCAGCCGCTGCACTTCGGTGACTACGGCGGCATGCCGATGAAGATCCTCTGGGCCACGCTCGATGTGCTGACCATCATCGTCCTCGGCAGCGGGGTGTACCTCTGGGTGGTGCGGCGTAAAGCGGCGAAACCGCTGCAGGTGGGGGCTTGTGCATGAAACCGCGTCAGTCGAGTTTCTGGAAAGTGTTCAGCACGCCGATCGTGATTGCGTTGCTCAGTGCGGCGGGATTGTTTGCGGCGTTGTTGGGGGACGGGGTTTGGGATGCGTTGAGCTGGGTCGGACTCGGTGTTCCGGCATTTTTGGGGATCAGGGGATTGCAGCAGCGCGGGTAGTTTTTGTGTGGTCGGTGATGGTCTCATCGCTGGCAAGCCAGCTCCCACAGGGACTTCTGGTGAACCCGAAATGTGTGTTCACTGCAAAAACCTGTGGGAGCTGGCTTGCCAGCGATGGCGACCTTCAAGGCACCATAAATTCCCTCGCCAGCCTCGCGGCTTGTGGCTAGGCTAACCTCCTGCTCTTCGACGATCACCGAGGTTTGCCAATGTCCGCCCCCAGCATGACCCTGTACCACAACACGCTCTCCCCGTTCGTGCGCAAAGTGATGGTGTTGCTGCACGAGACCGGCCAGCAGGATCGCGTCGCCTTGCAAGACTGCGTGCTCAGCCCCGTCAGCCCGAGCACCGAGCTCAATATCGACAATCCGCTGGGCAAGATCCCCGCACTGCGTCTGGCCGATGGCAACGTCATCCATGACAGCCGGGTGATCCTCGAATACCTCGACCAGCAGCACGTCGGCAACCCACTGATTCCCCGCGAAGGCGCGGCCCGCTGGCGTCGCCTGACACTGGCCTCGATGGCCGACGGGATCATGGATGCGTCGGTGATGGTGCGTTATGAGTTGGTCCTGCGTGCTCCGGAAAAACACTGGGACGAATGGCTCGAAGCCCAGCGCGACAAGATCCGCCGCGCCCTCGCCGTGCTCGAGCGCGATGCGATTGCCGAGCTGACCAGCCACTTTGATGTGGCGGCGATCAGCGTGGCGTGCGCGCTGGGTTACCTCGACCTGCGCTTCCCGGACCTGGGCTGGCGAGATGCCAACCCGCAACTGGCCAACTGGTTCTTTGAAGTGAGTCAGCGACCGTCCATGATCGCGACGATGCCCAAGCCCTGAATAGGCGGAGCTGCTCCGGCCTCATCGTTGGCAAGCCAACTCCCACAGGGGTTGTGGCTATGGCAGAGACGCCTGACTCAGCAAAGCTCCAACACTGGATTTGGGTATGACAGAGGATTCTGATTCAACACAAATCCTGTGGGAGCTGGCTTGCCAGCGATGGCACCCACGCGGTGCCGGCGGCAGTGACGCAAATATCAGCGTCACCAATACTTGCACTTCTCGCTGTTCCTCACGCAACCCGCTCATTGCATCGCCCCCACATCAAACTCCAACGGCCTGGCCGATTTCTGCCCGATCCCGTACCAGTCCAGTTTGCGCGTCAGCACCATGAACACACCCAGCAGGCCGAACAGCAGCAACGAGCCCATCAACAACGCGTAATCCTCGGCGCTCAGCAATCCATAGAGCAGGCCATACAACGCCGCCAGTCCTGCCGAAAAACTCAGACCGTGACGCACACTGCGCAGTACGTGGCAGACATAAAACCCGATCAACAACACACAAGCGCTGGCCGACAACAGATACGCCAGGGCAAACCCGATGTGCTCCGACAGCGACAGCAGCAACAGATAAAAGAACGCCAGCGCCACACCCACCAATGCGTATTGCACCGGGTGCACCGCCAGGCTTTTGAGCACTTCGAACAAGAAGAAACCGGCAAACGTCAGGACAATGAACAGCAGCGCATATTTGATCGCCCGGTCACTCTTCAGATACTGATCCACCGGGTCGATGAAGCTCACGCCGAAGCTGCGACCGTTGAACGCCTCGCAATCATTGCCGCTGACGCACCGGCTCATGGCGTCTTGCAGGTTGGTCGAGAAGAAGGTGGTCTGCCAGTCGGCGCTGAAACCGGCGTCATTGATTTCCCGTTTGGCCGGCAAAAAGTTGCCGATGAAGCTTGGATGCGGCCAGTTGGCGGCAAGGCTGACGCTGCTGCTCTTGCCCACTGGCAACACCTGCAACGAACCGGTGCCTTGCAGACGCAAATCGAAGGCGAAACCCAGCTCCGTGGTTTTACGGGTATCAAGCAGCGGCAGCGTGACCCGCACACCTTCGCCGAGCCAACCGACTTGAGTACCGGGAACGAAGTCCAGGCGCTGGCCATCGAGTTCCAGTTTCAGCGCATTTTCGATGCCGCGAATGTCGCTGATGCCGACCGCGAGAAACGGCGCATCGAACTGGTAATCGCTGAAGTCTTCCTTGATGCCCAGCTGTGCCGGCAACGAGAAATGGCCGTTGATACGGTTATCGGCGTGGAACAGCCGCGCCTCGTAAATCCCCCGGGCACGCAGTTCGGTCTGCACCTGGCCGTCGAGTTCGAAACGCTCCGGCAGAAAGTACAACCGCCCGCGTTCCTCGCCTGGTTCGTCGTAGCGCTGATTGGTTTTGTCGTTGAGCTTCCAGTTGTGAACCACCTTGCGATACGGCACTACCATCACCGGCCCGCGCAATTGCTGGCTGTAGCTGGAGCTGCGGGCAATGTCTTCGAGCACGCCGTCGCGCAACTGCTGGCGGTCGTCGATGACGCCGTCGATCATCAGCAGCGGGATCAACAACAGCAGGATCAGCAGGGCGATAGCGCCGAGTTTGATCGTCAGATTCTTGTTCATGGGACTCTCCCTGTTTGGATGGGCAGAGTCTGCTGGTGCTGTATGAGGGGAATGTGGGGGAAACATGGAGATTGTGTGGAGACTGCTCGCGATGGTCGCAACTCGGTATCAAGGCAGGCGCAATGTCACCTCAACCCCGTTCTCGACATTGCGAATCTGCATCGACCCACCATGCAACTTGACCACTTCTTCAACGAAGTTAAGGCCCAAGCCGGTACTTTTGCGCCCGCTGTCCGGACGCGGCAGCGAATAAAAACGCTCGGTCAAACGCGGCAAAGCGTAGTCAGGAATCGCTGCCGACTCATTGAACAACCGGCATTCGATCTGCTCGCCAACCCGCTCGCCGGTGAAGCGCAACAACCCCTGCGACGGGGTGAAATCCAGCGCATTGTCCAGCAAGTTGCCCAACGCCTGACGCAGCAGAAACGGCTCGCCGATCAACAGCAGATCCGCCGCAATCGTCTGCTCGACCCGCAGTTGCTTGCCTTCAATCCGCGCCGTCTGCGCCCGCAACAATTCATCGACCAGTGCCGCCAACGGCACGGCGACGCGTTCTTCCAGCCCCTGCCGCTGTTCGACCTGCGCCAGATTGAGCAATCGTTCGATCAACTGCTGCATCCGCGCACTTTCGCTGTCGATGTTGCCGACAAAACGCAGGCGCTGAACCGGCGGCATGTCGCCCTGCAGCAACTCCGCCGCGCCACGAATCGCCGCCAGCGGACTCTTCAATTCATGGGTCAGGGTGTGCACATAGCGCTCGACGTAGGCCTTGCCTTCCAGTTGGGTGCGCATCTGTTCCACAGCGGTCGCCAGCTGTTCCAGCTCACCCCCGCGGTAATGCGGGACTTCTACCCGCCGGCCCTCGCTCACCGCCTGGGCGTAACCGGTCAAACGGTGCAACGCACGGCTCAGCCACCACGACAACAAGGCGCCAAACAGCAGGCCGAGCCCGATCAACCCGGCGCCGTAAAACAGCAAGCGGCGCTCGGTGCGATCGACATACGGCTGCAACGAGCTGTTGGGCTTGGCCACGGTGACCACGCCGATGATCTTGCCGTTATCGCGGATCGGCGCGCCGACGTGCATCACCGAGGAACTGGCGTCATTCGGATCACTGCGGCTCGAACGCGCGCCATATTCGCCACGCAGGGTCAGGTAAACGTCGTTCCAGCGCGAGTAATCCTGACCGACCGCCACGCCGATGGAATCGAGCACGACGATGCCCTTGGCGTCGGTGACGTAGATGCGGTGGTTGACCTGGTTTTTCGGCAACCCCCAGATGGTCGCTTGCGGCTGGCGTTCGCCATAGGCGCGCAGCAACTGCGGCCAGCGATTCTCACTGAGGGTGCCGGCCTTGAAATCGTCGCGCAGGATTTCCGCCATGAGGTTGGCGGTGTCGACCAGGGTTTCTTCGGTGGACTGACGCACGCCCGGGCGGATTTCTTCCATCACCGTGTTGAGCACGAAATAACCGGTCAGGCCGACAAACAGCACATACACCAGGAAGATCCGCAGCCCCAGCGACATCAGCTGTGCCCCGGACTGTAGCTGTAACCGAGGCCGCGATGGGTCTGGATCGGCTCGGCATCGGCCTGCACCAGCCGCAGTTTGGCGCGCACGCTTTTGATGTGGCTGTCGATGCTGCGCTCGTAACCGGCGTCGGCGGCAACGCCCAGCGCGTCGAGCAATTGCTCGCGACTGAAGACTCGCTGCGGTTGGTCGAGCAGGCATTGCAGCAGACGGAATTCGTGGCGGGTCAGGCTCAGTGGCTGGCCACGGTAAGTGATCAACACACGCTCGAGGTCGATGCGAAACAGCGTCGAGGTGGCTTCGATCAGCGGTCGCGGCGCCATGCGCTTGAGAATCGCCCGCACCCGGGCGGCGACTTCCCGGGGGCTGAACGGCTTGACCACGTAGTCGTCGGCGCCGATCTCCAGGCCCACCACACGGTCGATCTCGGCATCCCGGGCGCTGAGGAACAGCACCGGCACTTCAGTGAAGCGCCGCAGCTGTTTGCAGGTCTCGAAGCCACTGATGTCCGGCAGGCCGATGTCGAGAATGATCAGATCGGCCGGGGTCTGCCGCTGATGCTCCAGCGCCGCCGCGCCGAGGCTCAGCCACGTGGTGGTGAACCCCTCGCCCTGCAGGGCAAAAATCAGCGTGTCGGCAATCGCCGCTTCGTCTTCGACAATCAGGATATGAGGCATGGCGTCCGAGCCCGTGGGTTAGGTGCGCGAACGGTGCCCCAAGCCTGACGTTACGTCAATGAGACCACTTGGCTCAGCAGTCTGGCTTGTCCGCCGTGAAGCGCCGCGCCGGGTTTACCGCTGCGCCAAATTCGCGCAGGGCCTTGGCACCGATCAGCAGCGGGTAGTTGAAGTTGCTGCGGTCGGTCAGGTTGACCTCAACGGTGCGCTTGACGTTGCCCAGGCACAGCTCCAGATCGACCACCGGGCGCTTGGCGACTTCGGTGCTGTCGCCCTCGTCTTCTTCATCGGAACGGCTTTTGATCTTGCTGATCCGCGCCACTTTGTGTTCGTAGACCTTGTTGCTGGCGTCCTTGGTGCCGAGGCGGAAGCGCACCCATTCATCGCCATCGCGGGTGAAGGTTTCGATGTCCTTGGCCGACAGCGATGCGGTCAGTGCTCCGGTGTCCATCTTGGCCTTGAGCACTTCGCCGCCGATTTCCGGCAGCGCGATGTATTCATAACGCCCGTACAGGGTCGGCTCGGCGGCCATGACCGGCAGGGCGACGAGGGCAAACAGTGCAAGGAGGGATTTCACGTAGAGGGCTTCCTTGGAAAATGAGGGCGTCAGACGCGAGATTTTAGACAGCCAGCAAGCAATTCGTTCGCCGCTGAGACCGCATCGCTGGCAAGCCAGCGCCCACAAGGAGCTTCAGCGAATGTAATTCTTGCGCACACCCGATAAACCTGTGGGAGCTGGCTTGCCAGCGATGCGGCCAGCCCGTTCAACACAATATCTGGCCCAAGCATACCCAGCCAAAAGTGAAACATTTGTCACCCGCGATTTGGCCTGTCGTCCGAAGCCACTTATCATGGCGCGCCCATCCAACGTCATAGAGTTGCCTATGCGCCGCCTGCTCACCGGCTGTTTCGTCACCCTGCTGCTGTTGCTCAACACCCTGATCCTGATCGGGCCGTTGATGGTCTTTGCCCTGCTCAAACTGGTGGCGCCCGGGCGCTGGCGTGACTATGCGTCGGGGGTGGTGATGTGGATCGCCGAGACCTGGGCCGAGATCGACAAGCTGATTTTCCGCCTGTGCATCCCCACCCGATGGGATATTCGCGGCGGCGAAAACCTGCGCGGTGACACCTCCTATCTGGTGGTCAGCAACCACCAGTCGTGGGTCGACATTCCGGCACTGATCCAGACCCTCAACCGGCGCACGCCGTTCTTCAAGTTCTTCCTCAAGAAGGAGCTGATCTGGGTGCCGTTCCTGGGGCTGGCGTGGTGGGCGCTGGATTACCCGTTCATGAAGCGCTACACCAAGGCCTTTCTGGCCAAACACCCGGAACTGGCCGGCAAGGATCTGGAGATCACCCGGCAGGCCTGCGAGCTGTTCAAGCGCCAGCCGGTGACCGTGGTGAATTATCTGGAAGGTACCCGCTACACCGCGGCGAAAAGTGCGCAGCAACAGTCGCCGTTCAACCACTTGCTCAAGCCCAAGGCCGGCGGCGTGGCGTTTGTACTGGCGGCGATGGGTGAACAGCTGGATGCGATGCTCGATGTGACAGTGGTTTATCCACAGGCGAACATCCCGGGCTTCTGGGATTTGATCAGCGGCAACGTGCCGCGGGTGATCGTCGATATCAAGACCCGCGAACTCGACCCGGCGTTGTGGCAGGGCGATTACGAGAATGATCCGGCGTTTCGCCAGACGGTCCAGAACTGGGTCAACCAGCTCTGGACCGAGAAAGACCAGCGCATTGCCGAACTGCGCGGCGAGCGCGGCTGATCAGCTACCGGTGCCGGCGCCCCAGATGCTGCCCAGGCTTTGCAGCAGAGGGCCGCCGACGCCTTGATCACCCAGGTACTTGAGCAGTACCGGCGCAAACTGGCCGACCATGCCGCTGTCCATGCCCAGTGCGCCGAAGGCGTTGTTCAGGTCATTGGTGTCCTTGACGTTGCCCAGCGCATTTTCCAGGCCAGCGGATTTGCCGGACTGACCGAGCAAACCGCTCAACGCCGCCAGATTGCCGCCACCGCCCGACAGCTTGTCGATGCCCGGCACTTCTTTGGCCAACTGCGAATAATCGGCGCTGCTCAATTGGTTCTTGGCCAGGCCCAGCATCGCGCTAGTGCCACCCACGGCTTGTTGCGGCGTGACCCCCAGACCGGTGACGGCTTGCAACAGACCGGCGGTTTCCGAAGTCGGCGCGGCGGCGGTGGCAGCGTTGCCGCCCTGCATGCTTGAAGCCGCCTTGGTCACGTCGTCCAGGCTGAAACCGGCGAACACCGGGCTCGCTGCAAGGGTCATCAGTGAAGCCAAGGCAATACCGCGTGAAATCTTCATTCAGACATCCTCTTGCGCTGTGGTAACCGCCCTTCAATGGGCGGCAAAACTGCCGGTTTGACCGGGTTTCGGCCGGCATGTTCCTCGCCGACGCATCCATTTTCAGGATAGCCACGTATATAAAACGTGAAACCGCGGACACCTGTCATGAATGGCACAAGCGCTGTTGCTGAACTAGCCTGTGAACAGCTCGAGATCAGACCTCGTCGTGCGACCATTGCCTGGAGAAACGTCATTTCCACCGCCGACACCGATCAGTTGCGCCAGCTGTTGGCCCAGTGCTCACTGGGTGACCGGCGTGCCTTCGAAACCCTTTATCGCAGCGTCGGCCCGCGCCTGCACGGCGTGGCCCTGCGTTTTATGGGCCGCACCGATCTGGCCGAGGAAGTGCTGCAGGAAAGCTTCGTGCGCATCTGGAACAACGCCTCGCGCTACCAGGCCCATTTGTCGGCGCCGATGACCTGGATGATCAACATCACCCGCAATCAGGCCATCGACCAATTGCGCAAACATCACGACCGGCCACTGACCGATGTCGAACAGGACAGCCTCGCCGACGAAGGCCCTTCGGCGCATGAACTGTTGAACAGCAGCCGGGAAGCCAACGCGCTGCACCGCTGCCTGGACACCCTCGACGGCCAGCAACGCCAGTCGATCACGGTGGCTTACTTTCAGGGCCTGTCCTGCTCGGAACTGGCCGAACACCTGGCCGCGCCGCTGGGTTCGGTGAAATCGTGGATTCGCCGTGGCCTGGAACGTCTGCGCAGGTGCCTTGAATCATGAACTACCAGACCCCAGCCCTGCGCCGCGCCCTCGCTGCCGATTACGCCATCGGCCTGATGGCACCGGCGGCGCGTCGACGCTTCGAGCAATTGCTGCTGGACGACGCGGCATTAAGGGTCGAACTGGCGCATTGGCAGGAAAACCTCGCCAGCCTCACCGAAACGCTGCCGCAAGTTCCGGTGCCGGAGCGCGTGTGGCAAGGCATCACCGCGCGCATCGAACCGCAAGTGCTGCATGTTCCCGAGAAGCGGCCGTTCTGGAACTGGCTGCGCGTCACCGCTGCACTGTGTTCAATCGTGGTGCTGGTCTTCCTCGGCTCCCTGTACAACCGCGACGACGCCCGCTACCGCGCCACCCTGCTGACCGCCAATGCGCAACCGGCGTTGAAGGTCGAGGCGCATGCGGATTATCTGCAAGTCGAGCCGCTGACATTGGCGGCAGTCGATCCGGGCCGCAGCCTTGAGCTGTGGGCGATTCCGGCGGATGGCAAGCCGATTTCGCTGGGTGTGATCCCGGCGGGAGGCAAAGGCAAGGTTGAGTTGAACGAGGCGCAGAAAGCCTTGATCGGCAAACCGATTGCTTTGGCGGTCAGTCTGGAACCTAAAGGGGGTTCACCGACCGGACAGCCGACTGGACCGGTGCTTTATCAGGGTGCTTTGGCAGCGCTGTAAAGCAAAGCCCCTCACCCTGGGCCTCTCCCAGAGGGAGAGGGGACTGACCGTGGTGTTCTCTCGAGTTTTATCGACCTGAAATACCGAGCCGATTATGGATTCACAGCGGTATTTTCAGGTCGGCGTAAATTGTGAGCATCCCTCGGTCGGCCCCCTCTCCCTCCGGGAGAGGGCTGGGGTGAGGGTAGCTTTTGACCTGGGCTTGCAACAAAAAACGGCGACCCCGAGGTCGCCGTTTTGTATTGCGCTCAAGCCTTACGCCGCACTGAACAACTTATGCGGATCAATCACAAACTTCTTCGGCACGCCAGCATCGAACTCGCCATACCCTTCCGATGCTACAGGGGTTGTGCAGGAGCAGCCGAAGGCTGCGGTGTTTTAGTTCATCTAATTGCTTAACAATGCGAACTTATATTCCAAAGCAAACTATAAACCTGTCAGACCTGACAGTAGGCAACAACCATCGTCCACGGGAACATTACGGCTCCTATTTATGTAACGGAGTACAAATAATGAAGCTGAAAATTGTCACGGGTGTCCTGATGACCCTGGCCATGATGAGCACCGCCTATGCCGCTACTTGCCCGACAATCTCGGTGAGTCACTCTCAAGACGGCGAAGATCTTACCTTCGTGTCTGCACGCCTCAAAGACAAAAACACTGCCGATTCGGTGGTCATCTGCCGGTACGAAGGCAAAAATGACCTGGGCGTCTCGGCCGGTTACAGGAACGGCACCCCGGTTAAAGCTACCGGAAGCGATTGGAAAAATGATGACTGTGTAACGGCTGGCGGTGACGCCAGCAAATGCGCATTCAAAGAGAAGAAAAAGTAAGGAATAAAAAGGGCAATCCACCGGATTGCCCTTTTATACACGGTGAAACTTACGCCGCACTAAACAACTTGTGCGGATCAATCACAAACTTCTTCGGCACGCCCGCATCGAACTCGCCGTAACCTTCCGGCGCCTGGTCGAGGCTGATCACCTGCACACCCACCACTTCGGCGATGTTAATGCGATCCCACATGATCGCCTGCATCAGTTGGCGGTTGTACTTCATCACCGGGGTCTGGCCGGTGTGGAAGCTGTGGGATTTTGCCCAGCCGAGGCCGAAGCGGATGCTCAGGCTGCCCATTTTCGCGGCGGCGTCCACGGCACCCGGATCTTCGGTGACGTACAGGCCCGGGATACCGATCTTGCCCGCCACACGCACCACGCCCATCAGCGAGTTGAGCACGGTGGCCGGGGCTTCGGCTTTCACCCCGTCGTGGCCGTGGCCGCGGGCTTCGAAGCCCACACAGTCCACCGCGCAATCGACTTCCGGCTCGCCCAGCAGTGCAGCGATCTGTTCGTGCAGTGGCGTGTCTTGCGACAGGTCGACCACTTCAAAACCCTGCGCCTTGGCGTGGGCCAGACGGATGGTGTTGACGTCGCCGATGATCACCACCGCCGCACCCAGCAAGCGCGCCGAGGCGGCAGCGGCCAGGCCGACCGGGCCGGCGCCCGCGATGTAAACGGTGCTGCCCGGACCAACGCCAGCGGTGACGGCACCGTGGTAGCCGGTCGGGAGGATGTCGGAGAGGCAGGTCAGGTCGCGGATTTTCTCCATGGCCTTGTCGCGATCCGGCAGTTTCAGCAGGTTGAAGTCGGCGTACGGCACCAACACGTACTCGGCCTGGCCACCGGTCCAGTCGCCCATGTCGACGTAACCGTAAGCGCCGCCGGCACGGGCCGGGTTGACGGTCAGGCAGACGCCGGTGTGTTGCTCCTTGCAGGAACGGCAGCGCCCGCAAGCCACGTTGAACGGTACGGAAACCAGGTCGCCGATTTTCAGGTTCTCGACGTCGGAACCCTTTTCGATCACTTCGCCGGTGATTTCGTGGCCCAGCACCAGACCGGTCTGCGCCGTGGTACGGCCGCGCACCATGTGCTGGTCGGAGCCACAAATGTTGGTGGAAACCACTTTGAGAATGACCCCGTGCTCGATCTTGCGACCGCGCGGGTCCTGCATTTTCGGATAGTCGATTTTCTGTACTTCGACCTTGCCAGCGCCGAGATACACCACACCACGATTGCCAGACATGCTTTCACCTCGCTGTTGTTTTTATGGAACCGCGTTGCCCAGGCAGGCAGCGCGTTAAGTGCTCGGGTACAGATGCTGATTGTTGTGTTGCCTGATATGGCCTCATCGCTGGCGAGCCAGCTCCCACAGGATTCGGGTTGGATTCAGATTTTGTATACGACACAAACCTCTGTGGGAGCTGGCTTGCCAGCGAAAGCGATCTAGAGAACGACCGTGCGATTGGCGTTGAGAAACACCCTTCTTTCGATGTGATACCCAACGGCCCGCGCCAGGGTCAGGCCCTCGATATCCCGCCCCTTGGCAATCAAGTCCTCAGGGTAATGACTGTGATCCACCGCCTCGACGCCCTGGGCGATGATCGGTCCCTCGTCGAGGTCGTTGTTGATGTAATGCGCCGTGGCGCCCACCAGTTTCACGCCTTTGTTGTAGGCCTGGTGATACGGCTTGGCGCCCTTGAACCCCGGCAGCAGCGAGTGGTGAATATTGATCGCCTTGCCATCGAGCTTGCGGCACAGCTCCGGCGACAACACCTGCATGTAGCGGGCAAGGATAACCAGCTCGGCACCGGACTCTTCGATCACCTGCCACACCTGACGCTCCTGCGACGGCTTGTCGTTGGGGTCGAGGGGGAAATGGTAGTAGGGAATCTGGTGCCAGTCGGCCAGCGGCTTGAGGTCCGGATGGTTGGACACCACCGCCGCGACGTCCATCGACAACTGGCCGATGCGCTGCCGGTAGAGCAAGTCGTTGAGGCAGTGATCGGCCTTGGAGACCATGATCACCACTTTGGGCCGGTAGTTTGGCGCGGTCAGTTCGAAGACCATGCCAAAGGCCTGACCACGCTCGGCTAAGCCGGCGCGGAAGGACTGTTCGTCGAAACCGTCGGGCTGACGGAATTCCACGCGAATGAAGAAACGGCCGGAGAGGCGGTCATCGAACGAGTGGTGCTCGGTAACGTAGCAACCCTGCTCGAACAGAAAACGCGTCACCGCGTCCACAGTGCCGAGGACGCTGGGGCAGTCGGCGGTCAGAATCCATGTGTCTGGGGCGCGGCTCATGGTGCGGTGACTCCTGTTCTTTGTGCGGGGTGTCAGGTTTCCCCCTCACCCTGGCCCTCTCCCGGAGGGAGAGGGGACTGACCTAAGTGTCTGCCGAGTTACATCGACCTGGAATCTCGCGGGTGAATACAGATCGCAAAAACACCCGAGATCGGCTCCCTTTCCCCTCTCCCCCTTGGGGGAGAGGGCTGGGGTGAGGGGGAAAAAATCTCCAGCCCTACACGCAAGCACGCTCAACGCAATTCACTTCAAGCCTGAACGCTCAACCCGTACTCAGCCGATGCATCCTGCAACCACAACCACCAATAATCCGAAAAGCTGCGACGGATCAGCAGCTCCCAGGTGTCTTCAGCGGTGTGGCGGATCATCAGCTGCGACTTGGCGAACACCGTGCCGACCGCTTTACCGACCGGGAAGTTGTTCGGGTGCACGTCGTAGCTGGTGGATTTCATCAGCACCTGACGCACGTTCGGCCCGCTCAGTTCGAGCACTTGCTGGCCGCCGCTGACGTTGACGATCGCGATGTGCAGATCACCCAGCGCTTCACGCAGTTTCTGCTCGGCGACGAATTCTTCACCGCTCGGCACGATCAACAGCCACTCGTCCGGCCCCATCCATTGCAGGCTGGATTCGCCTTTGACGATCACGCTCAGGGCGCCGGGCAATTCGATGCCCAAGGCCTTGTGCACACCAGCGGCGAAGGCTGCATCGTGGCCATCGCCACGGATGGTCAGGTGGCCGAGGAGTTTCTTTTCACGCAAGGTGACGCCGGCATTCTTGCGACCCTTGCCAACCAGGCTGGCGAGGTCGGCATGGTGCAGCGACGACTCGGCACGGGCACCGGTGGTCGGGCGTTGTTGGTACACGTTGGCTGTGGTCATAAAGCACCTATATCAATTCTGTTGGTTCCGGCCCCTGTGGTGGCTGTTACTCCGCCTTCGCGAGCAAGCTCGCTCCCACACTGGACTGATGCCTGACACAAATCCCATTAACAACCCGAAACCTGTGGGAGCGAGCTTGCTCGCGAAGGCGATATCCGCCACCCCACAGGATTCGAGAGCATCAGATGTTCTGCCGATCACCCTTCGGATCGAAGAACACCGAAGAAACAATCTCCGCCTCGATCACGCTGCCATCGGCCAGCGGTGCAAACACCCGCTCACCCATGCGCTTCAGACCACCCTTGACCACGCCCATGGCAAACGAATAGCCGAGGGAGTTGTGCGCGTAGCTGGAGGTCACGTGGCCGACCATGGTCATCGGGATCGCCTGCTTGGTGTTGAACACCAGTTGCGCACCTTCCGGCAGCCAGACGTTGGGATCAATCGGCTTCAGGCCCACCAGTTGTTTGCGCTGATCACGCACGCAGTCTTCACGGTTCATCCCACGCTGGCCGATCCACGAGAACGGTTTGGTGCGACCCACACACCAGCCCATGTTCAGGTCGTCCGGGGTCATCGAGCCGTCAGTGTCCTGACCGACGATGATGAAACCCTTCTCCGCCCGCAGCACGTGCATGGTTTCAGTGCCATACGGGGTCAGGTTGTACTGCTTGCCGGCCTCGACGATTTTCTCCAGCACGCCCATCGCGTAGTCGGCCTGGACGTTGACTTCGTACGACAGCTCACCGGTGAACGAGATACGGAACACCCGCGCCGGCACGCCGCCGACCAGACCTTCTTTCCAGGTCATGAACGGGAACGCTTCGTTGCTCAGATCAATGTCGGTCACGGCGCTGAGCAGCTTGCGGCTGTTCGGTCCGGACAGGGTCATGGTCGCCCAGTGGTCGGTGACGGAGGTGAAGTAGACCTTCATGTCCGGCCATTCGGTCTGGTGGTACAGCTCCAGCCATTGCAGTACGCGCGCCGCGCCGCCGGTGGTGGTGGTCATGACGAAATGGTTGTCCGCCAGGCACGCCGTTACACCGTCATCGAAGACCATGCCGTCTTCTTTGCACATCAGGCCATAACGGGCCTTGCCCACGTCGAGTTTGGTCCAGGCGTTGGTGTACACGCGGTTGAGGAACTCGCGGGCATCCGGGCCCTGGATGTCGATCTTGCCCAGGGTCGAGGCGTCGAGCAGGCCGACGCTGTCGCGTACGGCTTTGCATTCGCGCTTCACAGCGGCGTGCAGGTCTTCACCGTTTTTCGGGAAATACCATGGACGCTTCCACTGACCAACGTCTTCAAATTCGGCACCGTTCTTCACATGCCAGGCATGCAGCGCGGTATAGCGCACCGGTTCGAAGATGTGCCCACAGTGACGACCGGCCACGGCGCCGAAGGTGACCGGCGTGTAGTTCGGACGGAACATCGTGGTGCCCATCTGCGGGATGGTCACGTTCAGCGAACGGGCGGCAATCGCCAGGCCGTTGACGTTGCCAAGCTTGCCCTGATCGGTGCCGAAGCCCAGCGCGGTATAACGTTTGACGTGTTCGACCGACTCGAAACCTTCGCGGGTCGCCAGTTCGATGGCGGCGGCGGTGACGTCGTTCTGCAGGTCGACGAATTGCTTCGGCGCGCGCGCGGTGCCCTTCTCGTGCGGCACCTGGAACAGCGCCAGGGTCGGTTCTTCAACACGGCTCAGGGCTTTGGGCAGCACGCCTTCGACAGTCTGGAACCCGGCTTCGGCCGCAGCGCGCACGCCACCTTCGAAGCCGTCGGCCAGCGAATCGCCGAGGCCATACACGCCGTTGATGCCGCCGACGCACACACGCTTCTGCGGTGCTTCGCCCGGTACGAAACCGAGGATGTCTTCACGCCAGATCGGCTTGCCACCGAGGTGCGAAGCCAAGTGCACAACCGGGCTGTAACCGCCGGAACTGGCGATCACGTCGCAGTCGAGCCATTCGCCCGGGCTGGTCACGGTGTGCGCTTTAACGTCGATCGCCGCCACGCGGGCAGCGGTCACGCGCTTGCTGCCACGGGCCTCGATCACGGCGCTGCCGGTGAGGATGCGGATGCCTTTGGCACGGGCTTCTTCCACCAGCGCACCACGCGGGTTGCTGCGCGCATCGGCGATGGCCACCACTTGCAGGCTGGCGTCGAGCCAGTCCAGAGCGACGCGGTAAGCGTGATCATTGTTGGTGGTCAGCACCAGCTTCTTGCCCGGTGCCACGCCGTAACGGCGCACGTAAGTCGAGACCGCGCCGGCGAGCATGTTGCCCGGCACGTCGTTGTTGCCGTAGACCAGTGGCCGCTCGTGAGCGCCGGTCGCCAGCACCACACGTTTGGCGCGAACGCGGTGGATGCGCTGACGCACCTGACCGATCGGCGCACGGTCACCGAGGTGGTCGGTGAGGCGTTCGTGAATGGTCAGGAAGTTGTGGTCGTGGTAGCCGTTGACCGTGGCGCGCGGCAACAGCAGCACGTCGGGGGTGTTCTTCAATTCAGCGATAACACTGGCCACCCACTCGATCGCCGGTTTGCCGTCGAGGCTCTCGCGGGAATCGAGCAGGCTGCCGCCGAACTCTTCCTGCTCATCGGCGAGAATCACCCGGGCACCGCTGCGTGCGGCGGCCAGGGCCGCGGCGAGACCGGCAGGGCCGGCGCCGACAATCAGCACGTCGCAGTGCTGGTTCATGTAGTCGTAGGTGTCCGGATCAACTTCAGTCGGCGAACGGCCCAGGCCGGCGGCCTTGCGAATGTACTTCTCGTAAGTCATCCAGAACGATTGCGGGTACATGAAGGTTTTGTAGTAGAAACCCGGCGGCATCAGCTTGCCGCCGACCTTGCCGAGAATCCCCATCATGTCGTTGTTGACGCTCGGCCAGCCGTTGGTGCTGGTGGCGACCAGGCCTTGGTACAACGCCTGTTGCGTGGCGCGCACGTTGGGAATTTGCGTGGCTTCGGTGGCACCGATCTGCAGCACGGCGTTCGGCTCTTCGGCACCGGCGGCGAAGATCCCGCGTGGCCGTGAATACTTGAAGCTGCGACCGATGATGTCGACGCCATTGGCGATCAGCGCCGAGGCCAGCGAGTCGCCCTCGAAGCCTTTATAAGTCTGGCCGTTGAAGGTGAAGCTCAGCACTTTGTTGCGGTCGATCCGTCCACCGTTGGACAGGCGATTGGTCTGGCTCATACCTTCTCTCCCAGCGCCGTCGTGGCTGTTTTCGCCGAATCAGCCTTGTCGGTGAATTGCGGCTTGGTGCCGATCTTGTAGGTTTCGAGAATCTCGTAGGTCACGGTGTCGCGGGTGACGTTGAAGTACTGGCGGCAACCGGCGACGTGATCCCACAGTTCGTGGTGCAGACCACGCGGGTTATCGCGGAAGAACATGTAGTCGCCCCACTCTTCATCAGTGCAGGCGGCAGGATCCAGTGGGCGCGGAATGTGCGCCTGGCCGGATGCGTGGAATTCCTCTTCGGAGCGCAGTTCGCCGCAGTGAGGACAGAAGATATGCAACATGGGGATTTCTCCTGTTAGTGGGCGACGGCAGCAGCGCCGTGTTCGTCGATAAGAGCGCCGTTGTGGAAACGGTCGATGGAAAACGGGGCGGCCAACGGGTGCATTTCACCCTTGGCCAGACTGGCGGCAAACACGTTGCCCGAGCCAGGTGTGGCCTTGAAGCCGCCGGTGCCCCAACCGCAGTTGAAGAACATGTTCGGCACCGGGGTTTTCGAAATGATCGGGCAAGCGTCCGGCGTGGTGTCGACGATGCCGCCCCACTGGCGGTTCATGCGCACCCGCGACAGCACCGGGAACATCTCGACGATGGCCTGGATGGTGTGCTCGATCACCGGGTACGAACCGCGCTGGCCGTAGCCGTTGTAGCCGTCGATACCGGCGCCGATCACCAGGTCGCCCTTGTCGGACTGGCTGATGTAACCGTGTACGGCGTTGGACATGATCACGCTGTCGATAATCGGTTTGATCGGCTCGGACACCAGCGCTTGCAGCGGGTGGGACTCGATCGGCAGACGGAAACCGGCGAGCTTGGCCATGTGCCCGGAGTTACCGGCAGTCACCACACCGACGCGCTTGGCGCCGATGAAACCCTTGTTGGTTTCAACGCCGATGCACACGCCGTTTTCCTTGCGGAAACCGATCACTTCGGTCTGCTGGATCAAGTCCACGCCCAAGGCGTCGGCGGCACGGGCAAAGCCCCAGGCCACGGCATCGTGACGAGCGACGCCACCACGACGCTGAACGGTCGCGCCCATCACCGGGTAGCGGGTGTTTTTCGAGCAGTCGAGGTACGGGATCTCGTCAGCGACTTGCTTGGCATTGAGCAACTCGCCGTCGACGCCGTTGAGGCGGTTGGCGCTGACCCGACGCTCGGAATCACGGATGTCCTGCAGGGTGTGGCACAGGTTGTAGACGCCGCGCTGGGAGAACATCACGTTGTAGTTCAGGTCCTGCGACAGGCCTTCCCACAATTTCATCGCGTGTTCGTAGAGGTGCGCCGACTCGTCCCACAGGTAGTTGGAGCGAACGATAGTGGTGTTGCGCGCGGTGTTCCCGCCGCCCAGCCAGCCCTTCTCGACCACGGCCACGTTGGTGATGCCGTGCTCTTTCGCCAAGTAATAGGCAGTCGCCAGACCGTGCCCGCCGCCACCGACGATGACCACGTCGTAGACTTTCTTCGGCGTCGGCGTGCGCCACATGCGCTGCCAGTTTTCGTGGTGGCTGAGGGAGTGTTTGAAGAGGCCGAAGCCCGAATAGCGTTGCATAGTCATTTACTCCAAACCGCTCAGCGATAAACCGGGTAGTCGGCGCACAGTGCCGCGACGTTCTTGGCCACATTCGCTTCAACGTCGGCGTCACCGAGGTTGTCGAGGATGTCGCAGATCCAGCCGGCCAGCACTTCGCACTGGGCGACCTTGAAGCCACGCGTGGTGACCGCCGGGGTGCCGATGCGCAGGCCCGAGGTCACGAACGGCGATTGCGGGTCGTTCGGCACCGCGTTCTTGTTGACGGTGATGTGGGCGCGGCCGAGGGCGGCGTCCGCATCTTTGCCGGTCAGGCCCTGGCGGATCAGGCTGACCAGGAACAGGTGGTTATCAGTGCCGCCGGACACTACATCGTAGCCACGTTTGATAAACACGCTGGCCATCGCTTTGGCGTTGTCGATCACTTGCTGTTGATAGGCCTTGAAGCCTGGCTCCAGTGCTTCCTTGAAGCACACCGCTTTACCGGCGATCACGTGCATCAGCGGGCCGCCCTGGGCGCCTGGGAATACCGCAGCGTTGAGCTTCTTCTCGATTTCTTCGTTGGACTTGGCCAGGATCAGCCCGCCACGCGGACCGCGCAGGGTTTTGTGCGTGGTGGTGGTGACCACGTCGGCGTACGGCAGCGGGTTCGGGTACAGACCGGCGGCGACCAGACCGGCGACGTGGGCCATGTCGACGAACAGCAGCGCGCCGACCTTGTCAGCAATCTGCCGGAAGCGCGGGAAGTCGAGGGTCTTGGAGTACGCGGAGAACCCGGCGACGATCATCTTCGGCTTGCACTCGATGGCCAGACGCTCGACTTCGTCGTAATCAATCAGCCCGGTGTCGGTGTTGATGCCGTACTGCACAGCGTTGTAGAGCTTGCCCGAGGACGACACTTTGGCGCCGTGGGTCAGGTGACCGCCGTGGGCCAGGCTCATGCCGAGGATGGTGTCGCCCGGCTGGATCAGCGCCAGGTACACGGCGCTGTTGGCCGACGAACCGGAGTGCGGCTGGACGTTGGCGTAATCGGCGCCGAACACTTGCTTGGCGCGCTCGATGGCCAGCGCTTCGACCTTATCCACATGCTCGCAGCCGCCGTAGTAGCGCTTGCCCGGATAGCCTTCGGCGTACTTGTTGGTGAGACCGCTGCCCTGGGCTTGCATGACACGTTTGCTGGTGTAGTTCTCTGACGCGATCAGCTCGATGTGATCTTCCTGACGTTGCTCCTCGGCATTCATCGCCGCCAGCAGTGCATCGTCGTAACCCTGGATCTGGTCTTGCTTGCTGAACATCGCGTCTCTCCCAGCGGCATCTGTGCGCCATTCGTCTCGGTAAGGCACCGGCAATCACGGCAGTGCCCTTTGATGCCGATGGTATGACCGGCGCAGACAGCTCAAATGCCTACGGACGCCACGCAAAGGTGCGTTTACGACATGGCTCGAAATGCCCTGACAAACACAATCCTCAATATGACGAAGAACCCTGTGGGAGCGAGCTTGCTCGCGAAAGCGGTGTGTCAGCCAGCACTGATGCTGACTGACACGGCCTCTTCGCGAGCAAGCTCGCTCCCACAGAGTTATGTAAAGAGTTGGCGGACGGCGAGCAGCA
This sequence comes from Pseudomonas monsensis, assembly GCF_014268495.2. Lineage (NCBI taxonomy): Bacteria > Pseudomonadati > Pseudomonadota > Gammaproteobacteria > Pseudomonadales > Pseudomonadaceae > Pseudomonas > Pseudomonas monsensis. The sequence continues at coordinate 6,067,937 of NZ_CP077087.1, forward strand.
GGAGGAAATGCGCGGGATAGAGCGCGTACGCCCAGCGGCGCATGGGCAACGGATGGATAGAACTGGAGTGTCGCAACAAGAACATTCCGAGCAATGGCGCCATCAGACACGCCGCGATGCCGAGGACTGCAACGACATTACCGAACTCCGCCGCCTCATACAGCACCTGCCACTGATTGCCCGCCAGACACACCAGCCCCGGCAGCAGGCTGAAATACCAGGGGCGACGGAACACCAGCAGCAGCGCCAGCGGCAATAACACGCCGAATACACCGAACATCAGCCACGGCGAAAACAGCGCGGCCAGCAACAAGGCTCCGATGCCCAACAGTCGCGACATCAGTGATTGATCCTGCCAGCCCCGCGCCACCAGCAACCCCAGCGCGAGAGTGGGCATCACGTTCAAGGTGTCGGGATCTGGAATGTACAGACGGTAGGGAATTTCACTCACTGCGCTGAACAGCAACAACCAGCCCAGATAGCGCCATTCGGTCTTCTGCGCACTGGCGCGGGCAAGATTCGCCGCCATCGCCAGGCAGAACCACGGAAACGCCATCCGCCCCGGCACATACAGCCAATCGGCGCTGATCCCGACATATCGCAGGTGATCGAGCAGCATGCTCAGCAGCGCCAGCCACTTGAGTAAATCCAGCGCGCCGTCGCGTTTAGTCACGTGCATAATCGGGCCACAAACTGGTAATTTTCTGACAGCGACATCCCGTGTGCTCCCCGGAAGATCTTCGGTAAAGTGCGCATCATCATTGACCACGAGCCTTCACAAGAGTCTCGACCACGGAAGCCGGCCATGACCGACAAGAGCCAACAATTCGCCAGCGACAACTATTCCGGTATCTGCCCTGAAGCCTGGGCTGCCATGGAACAGGCCAACCACGGCCACCAGCGCGCTTATGGCGACGATGAATGGACCGCACGCGCGGCCGACCATTTCCGCAACCTGTTCGAAACCGACTGCGAAGTGTTCTTCGCCTTCAACGGCACCGCCGCCAACTCGCTGGCGCTGTCGTCGCTGTGCCAGAGTTACCACAGCGTGATCTGCTCGGAAACCGCCCACGTCGAAACCGACGAGTGCGGCGCCCCGGAATTTTTCTCCAACGGCTCGAAACTGCTGATCGCCGGCACTGAAAACGGCAAGATCACCCCGCAGTCGATTCGTGAAGTCGCGCTCAAGCGTCAGGACATCCACTACCCGAAACCGCGCGTCGTGACCCTGACCCAGGCCACCGAAGTCGGCAGCGTCTATACCCCGGAAGAAGTCCGCGCCATCAGCGCCACCTGCAAGGAACTGGGCCTGCACCTGCACATGGACGGCGCGCGTTTCTCCAACGCCTGCGCGTTCCTCGGCTGCTCGCCGGCCGACCTGACCTGGAAGGCCGGCGTCGACGTGCTGTGCTTCGGCGGCACCAAGAACGGCATGGCGGTGGGTGAAGCGATCCTGTTCTTCAACCACAAACTGGCCGAAGACTTCGATTACCGCTGCAAACAGGCCGGGCAACTGGCGTCGAAAATGCGCTTCCTCTCGGCACCGTGGGTCGGCATCCTCGAAAACGACGCCTGGCTCAAATATGCCCGCCACGCCAACCATTGCGCGCAATTGCTGGCCGAACTGGTCAGCGACATCCCGGGCGTGGAACTGATGTTCCCGGTCCAGGCCAACGGCGTGTTCCTGCAACTCTCGGAACCGGCCATCGCCGCGCTAACCGCGAAGAATTGGCGTTTCTACACCTTCATCGGCAAGGGCGGCGCGCGCTTCATGTGCTCATGGGACACCGAAGAAGAACGCGTACGCGAACTGGCCCGCGACATCCGCGAAGTCATGTCCGCCTGATTTTTTTGAGCAAATGAACTCCCTGTGAGGGACTCCCTGTCATGAGGGGATCCCCCTGTGGCAAGGGGATTTATCCCCTTGCCACAACCGCCACTCCCCCAAGCATCCTCAATCCTCCTTCCTCGTGCCCAGAAAGACTTGGTCTACAGTGTCTGTCGAGCCTCCGCTCACCTAACAATAAGCAGGAGCATCGGCATGTCGTTACAAGGCAAAACCCTGTTCATCACCGGCGCCAGCCGTGGCATCGGGCGTGAGATTGCGCTGCGCGCCGCGAAGGACGGGGCCAATATCGTCATCGCCGCTAAAAGCGCCGAACCCCACGCCAAGCTGCCCGGCACCATCCACAGCGTCGCCGCCGAAGTCGAAGCCGCCGGCGGCAAGGCCCTGGCGCTGCAAGTGGATGTGCGTGATGACGACGCCGTGCGTCAGGCACTGGCCCAGGCCAACGAGCATTTCGGCGGCATTGATGCGCTGGTGAACAACGCCGGGGCGATCAAGCTGACTGGCGTGCAACACATCGAACTCAAGCGCTTCGACCTGATGCACCAGATCAACACCCGCGCCGTGTTGCTGTGCAGCCAGGCGGCCCTGCCCTATCTGAAAAAATCGGCCGGGCACATCCTCAACCTGTCACCGCCGCTGAACCTGGCGAGCAAATGGTTTGCGCAGTTCAGCCCCTACACCGTGACCAAGTACGGCATGAGCATGCTGACCGTAGGCATGAGCGAGGAATTCGCCAGTTACGGGATCAGCGTCAATTCGCTGTGGCCGCAGACGATGATTGCCACAGCGGCGATCGAGTTTCAGCTGGGCAATCGCGAGTCGTTCAAACAGGCGCGCACGCCTGCGATCATGGCGGATGCGGCGCATGTGATTCTGAGCAGCAGCGGGCGGCAGATCACTGGGCGATTGTTGGTTGATGAAGAGATTTTGCGTGAGAGCGGTGTGGCTGAGTTCGATCAATATCGCTTTGATCGAGAAAGCGCCGCGGCACTGATGCCGGATTTGTTTATCGACTGAAAAGCCCCTCACCCTAGCCCTCTCCCAAAGGGAGAGGGGACTGATTTGATCTGGTCAAACGATCCTGGACACAGTTATAGGGTTTTATCCCTTTTCATGCCGCCAGGGTTTCCATGTCTACCGGAGTTCGATAGCCGTTGTGACTGTGTAGCCTGATCCGATTGTAATAGTGGGTCAGGTAGCGCAGCACATCGCTACTGGCTTCATCTTCGTTTCGATAACCGACCTTGGGTATCCATTCAGATTTCAAACTGCCAAAGAAACGTTCCATCGGGGCGTTATCCCAGCAGTTTCCTCGTCGACTCATGCTTTGTTTTATTCGCATCTCCGACAGCGTTTCTCGGAACATTTTGCTGCTGTAATGACAACCCTGATCCGAATGGAACATCAAGTTTTCAGGGCGTCCTCGCGACTCGAAAGCCATCCTCAACGCTTTACAGGTCAGAGCCGAATCGGGACTTCTGGATATCGCCCAACCGACGATGCGTCGGGCATGCAGGTCTAGTACCGCAGCCAGATAAACCCAGTAAGTACCGGCCCAAATGTAAGTCACATCGCCACACCACACTTGATTGGGCGCCTCAACGTTGAATTTACGCTCCAAATGATTGGGGGCGTATTGAGCCTCTGCGCCGCTAGGTTTGTAACGATGTCTGCGTCGTTGCTGGCTCTTCAATCCGATCTCGAGCATCAGGCTACGAGCCATGTAACGACCTACCGACTCCTTTTCGTTACACAACGCCTTTGACAGGCTGCGCGCGCCCATTGAACCGCGACTTTGCTTATGTAATTCAGCAGCCTTGATCTTGAGGCGCTCGCGCTCGGCATCCACTTTTGTCCGCTGTTTCAGACGCTCGTAATAACTGCTGCGGTTGATACCAAACACGCCACACAACTCGGATCTTGGATATTGCTCGCTTAACTCCTCGACCAGCCTTACTGATCGAGGGAATCCGACATCAAGAGAACCGTAGCCTTTTTTAAGATTTCCTTCTCTCGCTCAATCCGTCGGATTTTTGCTTCCAGTTCTTGGATGCGTTGTTGGTCAGGAGTCATGGCCTTGGACTTCTCAGGCGTCTTACCGTTGCGCTCAGCTCGCAACTGCTCAACCCAGCGACGCAGTGCTGTAGGTCCGACGCCCATTGCTTCGCAGGCTTCACTCACCGAATAGTCTTTATCCAAAACCAGGCAAGCTGCATCCCGTTTGAAATCTGTCGAAAAATATCGTCTAGTCAAATGCCACCTCTTCGCTGGGCGTAGATTACCGCCCTTTAAGGGTGTCCAGAATCATTAAGCCAGATCAATTGGGGGATATTTGAGAATTACGCCGACGTGAAACTGCTTTACCGAATCCATACTCGATAAGGTCTTTCAGGTCGATGTAGAACGCCAGAGACCTCGGTCGGCCCCCTCTCCCTCTGGGAGAGGGCTGGGTTGAGGGTTACCGATCAGAATTCGATACGCACGTCGCCCTTCGGCACGCTGCAGCACGAAAGAATAAACCCTTCCGCCTCATCGTCCTCGGTGATCCCGCCGTTGTGCTCCATCTCCACCTCGCCGCCCAGTTTCATCACCTTGCACGTGCCGCAAATGCCCATGCCGCAGGCTTTCGGGATCATCAGGCCCAACTTGGCCGCCGCCGCATGCACGGTTTCGCCCGGGGCCACGCGAATGCTTTTGCCGGATGCGGTGAATTCGACCTGATGCAGATCCGCCGCATCTATTTCCGGCGCCTCGGCGGCCTGTTCGGCTTGCTCCACTGCATCGGCGCGGGCTTCCGGTGGCGTGGCGCCGAAGGACTCCTCGTGATAGCGCGACATGTCGTAGCCGGCGGCTTCGAGCAGGCGCTTGACCGCGGTCATGTACGGCGTCGGGCCGCAGCAGAACACTTCGCGCTCGAGGAAGTCCGGCACCATCAGTTCGAGCATTTTGTGATTGAGGTAGCCGCGATAACCGGCCCACGGTTCACCCAGACCATGCTTCTCGCAGATCAGGTGCAGGCTGAAGTTGTCGATCCGCGACGCCATGTGTTCCAGCTCGCGGTGGTAAATGATGTCTTTCGGCGAGCGGGCGCTGTGAATAAACGTCATGTCGACGTTGGCGTTGGTGTCGTAGAACCAGCGCGCCATCGACATGCACGGGGTGATCCCCACGCCGCCGCTGAGGTAAAGCACTTTCGGGCTCGGGAAGTCGATGGCGTTGAACAGCCCGACCGGCCCGTGCACCGCCAGCTCCTGGCCTTCATGCAACGTGTCGTGCAGCCAGTTGGAGACCTTGCCGCCCGGCACGCGCTTGATGGTCACCGAGAAGCTGTACGGCACCGACGGCGAACTGGAAATGGTGTACGAACGCATGATCGGCTGACCGTCGATTTCCAGCTCCAGGGTCACGAACTGCCCGGGCTTGAAGAAGAACAGGATCGGCTGGTCGGCCATGAAACAGAAGGTGCGCACGTCCCAGGTTTCCTGGATGACTTTGACGCAACGGACGATGTGTCGGCCATTGGCCCAGGTCTGGGTGGTGACCGGATTCAGGAAGCTGTTGGACATGCTGTTCTCCACGGCCGACTGTCGGCCTTCATGTGGCGATTCTGCGTATAGCGCGGACCGCCCGTTTACCTATCCGCGACATCGGCATACTTATCGCGACCAGCCCCCAACCGCCGGGGGTTGCGCGTCGGGAACAGATTGCACCATGTCGCCCATGGATAAGGTTCCGGGCAGCGCCGGCCCCACACTCGCCTCACACCAAGACGAATCCTTTACACCTTGCGTAGCACCCCTGATCAGCCACTTTTCATCGGCCACACAGAATGGCCTCGAGGATCACATTGATGGACGTCACCGCAAAAATCAGCCTGGGCGATCCGCTGGAACCCGCACGCAAGGCCACCGCACAAATGCTCCAGGAGCGCGAGCGCACCTTTTCGCTGCCACAGCCGTTTTACAGCGACGAGCGCCTGTTCGATATCGACATGCAGGAGATCTTTCAGAAGGAATGGCTGATCGCCGGCATGACCTGCGAGATCCCGGCCAAGGGCAACTACCTGACCCTGCAGGTCGGCAAGAACCCGATCATCGTCATTCGTGGCGGCGACGGCGTGGTGCATGCCTTCCATAACGTCTGCCGCCACCGTGGCTCGCGCCTGTGCACCAGCGAAAAAGGCAAGGTCGCCAAACTGGTCTGCCACTACCACCAGTGGACGTATGAACTGGACGGTCGACTGCTGTTTGCCGGTACCGAAATGGGCGCCGATTTCGACATGAAGCAGTACGGCCTCAAACCGGTGAACGTGAAGACCGCCGGCGGCTACATCTTCATCAGCCTGGCGGACAATCCACCGGCCATTGATGACTTCCTGTCGACGCTGAACCACTACATGGAACCGTACGACATGGAGAACACCAAGGTGGCGATCACCACCACCTTGATGGAAAAGGCCAACTGGAAACTGGTGCTGGAAAACAACCGCGAGTGCTACCACTGCAACGCGTCGCACCCGGAACTGCTGAAAACCCTGCTGGAATGGGACGACGTCACCGACCCGCGCGCCGATCAGGCGTTCAAGGATCACGTCGCCGCCTCCGCCGCTGCCTGGGAAGCCGAGAAGATTCCTTACGCCCACGCCAGTTTCGGCCTGCGCAACCGTATCGTGCGCATGCCGCTGCTCAAGGGCACCGTGTCGATGACCATGGACGGCAAACAGGGCTGCGCGAAACTGATGGGCCGGATCAAGAACCCCGACCTCGGCTCGATGCGCATTCTGCACCTGCCGCACTCGTGGAACCACTGCATGGGCGACCACATCATCGTCTTCACCGTGTGGCCGATCAGCGCCCAGGAAACCATGGTCACCACCAAATGGCTGGTGCACAAGGATGCGGTCGAGGGCGTGGATTACGACGTAGAGCGCATGCGCCAGGTGTGGGACGCGACCAACGATCAGGATCGTCGTCTGGCCGAAGAGAACCAGCGCGGGATCAACTCCACCGCTTACCAGCCTGGGCCTTATTCCAAGACCTATGAGTTTGGCGTGGTCAACTTCGTCGACTGGTACAGCGAGCGGATGCTGAGCAACCTCGGCGCCGAGCCGGCGCCGTACCTCAAAGGCGTTCCCGTCCAGGGCTAAAAGCAAAAGCTTCGCGAGCAAGCTCGCTCCCACAGGGACTGGCGGTGTACACAAATTCTGTTAACACCGCAGACCACTGTGGGAGCGAGCTTGCTCGCGAAGAGGCCGGCCCAGTCACCGCCTTATTTGGATGACCACCTCACCGATCCATCCTCGCCAATAAACTCCTCAAAAATATCCTCGCCCACCAACCTGATTTTCGCGTAGCCATTCAGCACCCGCAGCGGATACGCCGGATCGTTGGCATCCTGCGTCTCCGACCACAACACCCGCGAATGTCCGTTCAGCTCGCTGGCATTGCCACAGGGAATCGCCCCGTGCCCGGCACAGCGCGCATGCAAACCGCCCTGCTGCGCATAGACGATGCCGTTATGCAGATGCCCCCAATACCAATAATCCGGCTCCCGCCCCAGCGCATCGCACACTGGTTGATACAGCGCAGTCTTGTTGTGCCCGGAAATATCGAAGCCCTGATGATGGCTGAGCACCATGATTTTCTTGCGTTTCGGCAGGCCTTTCAGCCACTGGATCTGCGGTTCGTTGAGGGTGCCGTCCATGTACAGGTTCATCGCATCCGAGGCATACGCCGAATCCAGCCCGACCACCAGCCAGTCGTCATTGATCAAGGCGAAGTAACTGGTGCCCTGCTGCCCCGGAAAACGCTTGGCCAGTTCCTTGAAGTAGCCGTGGGCGCCGCTGTACATCTCGTGGTTGGAGTTGAGGGTGAACGAGCCATGGCTGCCCATCGGCCAACCGGCCATGTCGACGTCCTCCTGGGAGTGACTGCCGGCGTAGTAAACGTCGCCCAGATGGATGGTGAAATCCGCCTGCGCCAGCTGCATCTGGTTGGCCACCGACACCGCCGGTGCGTGGCTGTCGAAGGGACCGGTGCCCCAATCGCCGGCGATGGCCAGGGTCACGTCGCGCTCCATTTGCACCACCGCCGGGTCGGTGCCGAAGGTTGCGTGATGGCGCAGGTTTTCGATCCATTTGAGCAGCGCCTCGCTCCACAGCAGATCCAGCAGTTCCCACTTGCGACACCCAAGCAGGCTGCCGTCCTTGAGCACCCGGGTTTGCAGTTGATCACTCGACTGCGGCAAGGGCGCAGCACCGCCGATGCGCAGGATCGACAAGCCGTGGGACAGCTCCCAGGGTACGCTCGGTTCGTCGTCCGGCAACTCGCCGTTTTTCAGCACGTACTGTGCCTGATCGTGCCCGCGCTGCAGCAGCTTGATGATGGCCTGAAACTCGTGCGGCTCCAGTTCGCTGACGAGCTTCATCCAGGCCATTTCCATGCGCGTGAACAAGCCGTGAATGCGCACTTTGACCTTGTCGTATTCGTGTTTCAGATGACCGACCGCTGACATGGCGTAATCCTCTATCCGTAAGGGCTCACAGGGTTTTCATGAATTCGATCAACGCACGCTTGTCGGCGTCCGACAGCTGCGTCCCGTACAGGTGACCGCTGTTGTGGTTGCCCTCCAGCCGGGTGTCGTATTTGAAGTCCGCCGAGGCTTTGGCCTGGGCGCCGCTGGTGACGAAACCGACGTTGGCCGGGTCGTAGACGTCGGAGCCGGTGTAGAACACCACCGGGCGTTTTTCCGGCGGTTGCAGCAGGTCCCACAGGGTTGGCACCGACCCGTTATGCAGGTACGGCGCGCGCAGCCAGATGCCGTCAGTCGGCGTGTTGCTGTAGCTCTGGGTCTTGCGATACGCACCGAAGTCGAACGGCGGTTTCTTGAAGGTGTGGAATGCCGTCACCAGACCGGTGGTGAACGAGTCGAGCCGATGCGGATCGGTGCCGAGTTGGTCGATGTTGGTGGTGACCTGCCCGGTGTCGGCGCGGCCGAAATCATGACAACCGGCGCAATTGGCCTCCCAGACCGGTTTGCCCTGGGCGACTTTCGCCTGATCCAGTGCCCACGGCCACGCTGGCGCCTTGTGCCCGAGCAGCCAGTTGGTCACCCGGTTGAAGCTCGGCGGCAGCACTGATTCCGGCGTCGCGCCCACGGCCATCGCGGCGGCGTAGTTGCGTTCGTGAATCTTGTTGTTATTGCCGTCCCAGTGCAGGTACATCGATTCCCGTGGTTTCTGGTTCCACACTTGCGGCAGGTCGACGGTGCCGATGGTCGAGTCATCCGGGAAGCCGAACACCACCATTTTCGTCGGGTTGAAGGTGTCGGTGCGGCCCGGGCCCTGTTGCGGGCGCAGCTTCTGCCAGGCGTAGGCCTGCTTCTGCTTGAGCAAGGCGCTTTTCGCCATCGGGATGATCAGGTAGCGGTTGTAGAGCTTCTCGAAAAAGCCCAGCTGGAACTTGCCGTTGATCGCCGCCATCACCGCGTCGGTGGTGAATTTCGGATCGCTGGCGCAATCGTAGGCGTACCACTGGAACGCTTGCAGTTGCAGGGTATTGGCCGGCGCGCTCGGCACGTTGACCGCGACGTCGCTGGCATTGGCCCGGTACGAGCCGGTGTGGCACAGCGCGCAGTTCGGCTCGACGGTCGGGTAGCCGACCTGCCGCTTGGCCATGCCGATCGGCAGATCCTTGCCGTTCTCATAGAGAAAACCGAAGACTTCCCAGCCGCCGGGTTTGGGCATTTTTTCCGGGCACATCTGCGGCAGCACGGCGAACAGGTAATACGGGATCCGTGCTTCGATGCCCAGGCCGATGGCAGCGTATTTGTAGTGATCTTCGTCGGAAGCGTATTCCTGCTCCGGCACCACCCGCAGCATCTGGTACCAGGTTTCGTAACCGATGAAACCCAGGACGGCCAGCACAACCAAAGTGCCGACCTTGAAGCCGTGGCTTTGCCATTGCCGCGCCCAGGCCGCGCGCCACTCACGCCAGCCATCGCAGAGCAATGCCCATGGCCGGTTCGCGGGCGTGGTGCCGAGGTACAACAGAATGCCGAGGATCAGAAAGAAGCTCAGATCGCCCATCAACATCGGCACGAACACCGAGCCCTGGCTGCTGGTGTTGATCAGATAGATCCAGAACACCACCGCGATCAGTCGCGTCAGTACGCACAGCCAGGAATGCACCACGTAGCGCGGCGCGTTGAAGCCCGACGGCATGTAAAACACGCTGATGCCCACCAGCAGCATCCCGGCATTTTCCAGCCACGGGTCGGAGAGTTGCGGCGGCAGACCGACCACCGATGTCAGCAACCCCGGCGCGAACAGCGCGGGGATCGCGAACACCATGTTCATCGCAATGCCGATCCAGATGAAGCGTTGAAACCAGCGGATGTAGCTTTCCATATCATCCATTTCCTTTTACATAACTGGATCGAACCCATTCCTGTGGCGAGGGGATTTATCCCCGATCGGCTGCGAAGCAGTCGCAAACTATCGCCTGCAGTTTGTCAGAAACACCGCGCGGCCTGACTTGGGGCCGCTGCGCGACCCATCGGGGATGAATCCCCTCGCCACAAAGGACTTTCTCTGCACAAAAGATCAATCACAGGTGTCAGCCGAGGGCGGTTTTCTCCAGGTGTTCAAGGATGATCGGATAGACATCGACCACCGCGTTCTTGCCGAACATGCAGTCGATATGGCCATAGCCCGGCACCACATGCCGGCTGTAACGCTCCGGCCCATGGACTTCGCAGACGCGCTGGTAGGTTTTCAGGGTGCTTTCCGGCAGGTAGCACTGGTTGTCGGCGCCACTGATGAAGCAGATCGGCATCGTCAGCCGGTCGAAGTGCGGCATGTACACATCGTTGCCTTTGAAATCCACCAGGTGCCCTTTGCGCACGATCAGCGCCAGGTGCTCGAAGGTCTCGATATTCGACTCTCCGAACAGCTCGTGCAGGTTGTCGTGCAGGGTTTCGTTGAGGGTGTCGTGGCGATACAGCGAGGCGTACATGAAGGTGATGCGGTGGCATACCGGGTTGGTGCAATAACCCTGTGCCTCGATCCGCGCATAGCCATTGAGGGCCTTGTCGTAGAGCCGGTTGAACCAGTTTTCCTTGCTGTCGGCGTAGGCCGTCATCGACTTGATGCCGATTGCATCGAGCATCCCCGGCAGGTGCAGCCCGGCCTTCAGTCCGGTGGCGGTGGCGACCACGGTGTCAGCGGCAATCTGCGAGCAGACCACCGAACGCACGCCTTGCAGCCCCGCCAGCAGTGACATGAAGAAAGTCGTCGCGCCGTAGCAATGCACCACGCACTGCACGTCTTTGGCCTGGGTCTGCCGCTGAATCTGCGCGATGGCAGCCTTGAAGTCGTACTGGGCGATCTGGTCGCCGTTCCATTCCTTCTTGCTCGCCGGCAACAGAATGCTCACGCGAAAATCCAGCAGCCAGACGTCGTAGTCGTGCTTGCACAGGAACTCCAGCAGGTTGGTCTGGATGGTGTCGGTGGAAAAGATATTCGACCCCACACCCAGGCCGTGCACCAGCATGACCGGGCCCTTGCTGCCGGCCTGATAGCGGGTCAGGCGCAGCTCGACGCCGTCCTCGGTGGGGAAGAAATGCACCGCCGGGGTCGGCGCATCCAGCGGCCGTTTCAAGCGTGGCGGCGCGTCGGGGTTGAAGTAGATATCGCCAGCGAAGACCCCACCGTAACTCTCCCAGAGAATTCCGGCGAAGAACTTGCCGAAGCGCGCCAGGCCTTCGATACGCTCACGCTCGTTGCGCGCGTTGAGCACTTTCATGGTGGTCATCTGCTTGGCGAAATCGGTCGGATGAATGTGCATAACCCCGGAGCCGATCACCTCGCCCGACTTGTCCGGCCCGCGATACAGCGTCACGTACAAGGTGCTGGTGTCGTGCCAGATGTTCAGCACGCCGTTGTCTTCCGGCACGGTCTTGAAGGCGCTGAAGAAATAGTCGCTGCCGTCCTCGGCGCTGAGTTTCATGTCGTATTTCATGTGCCGCGTGTCGACCTGCTGCTCGAATTGCTCGAACAGGTTGAACACGCCATTGCTGGCGGTCAGCGGTTGCGGCGATAGCGCCGGGGCGTTGACCGTGCCGACGATGGTCGCGGCGTGTTCCGGCTCCTTGATCATCCGGTTGAGGTCGTTGGCGGTGATGGTCAGGGTGAAGTCGATCGGCGAATTGTCCGCCTCGCCGCGTTTGGCCGCGGCTTCGTAGACCTTCAGATCGGTGCTTTGCGCGGCGGTGAAGGCCCGGGAGAAATAGCCCTTCATGGTTTCGGTGAACTGCACGCCGAGGGTCGGTGGTGCCACCTGTTTGCGCGGTGCCGACGGCAGCGTGTAGTCGATGTGCCAGCCACGGTCGGCGGCGAGCAGGCCCATGTTGCGCTCGCTCACAGCGGAGATGGTCAACAGCGGATTGACCGCCAGCGAGGTCGGGATCACCGCGCCGTCAGTCACGTACAGGCTGGCGTAGACATCAGTGCCGGCCGCGCCGCTGAACACCTGGCCCTTGTGATTGACCACCCCTTGCCCGGCGTCCTCGCCCATCACGCAACCGCCCAGCGGATGCACCGAGACAATGCTGTGCTTGAGCAGCTTGGTCCAGATCGGGTTCTCCACCCAGACCCCGCCCAAGGCCTTGGTGCTCTGGTACAGACGTTCGTTGCCGAGCTTGAAGTTTTCCTGCTCGCCGACGCCCGGCCAGTCGATGCGCAACTGGTCCTTGTTGTCGAGAATCATCCGGCCCTGGCCGCTGTCGTGGCTCATGATCAGGTAGGTCTGCATGTTGTGCAGCGCGCCGTAATACGGGCCGCGCAGGAAGCTTTCGGCTTCGCGCTCCTTGTACCTCACCTTGCCGCTGAAGCTGTCATCGGTGGCCTTGCCGATCATTTCGGCGAACCCGGCCATGGCCGGTACCATCGGCCGGCCGAGTGCGCCGGGGATCGAGCCCTCCTCGATAACCATGCGGCTGCGCCAGTCACCTTCGGTGCGCATGTCGATGACCGAAGTGATGCACGGGCCGACTGGCTGCATTTCCTTGGCCGGATGCGCGCCGAAGCCGATGCCGTTGATGGTCTGCTCGCAGTTGTGGCCGAAGCCGAGGATGTCGCCGTTGCCGCTCATGTTCTCGCCGAGCTGGCCGGACATCACCAGCCCCTTGTCGCGCGAGCGCAGCAGAATCTCGGTGGAGCCGAGGGTGCCGGCAGAGACCACGACGATGTCAGCCTTCACGAACAACGTGGGCGCGTCGAATTTCTCACGCCCGCTGTCGAGATACTGGAAATGCACGATCCAGCCGTCGCCGTCACGCTCCAGATGACGCACCTCGGCCTGACAGAAAATCTCCGCGCCGTGGTTCCAGGCATCCGGCAAATAGTTCATCAGCGTGGTGTTCTTGGCCTTGTTGTTACAGCCCGAGACGCAGTCGCCGCACTGGTTGCACGGCAGCTGTTCGACGCCGACGTGGTTGAGGTTGTTCGGCAGTTTGTCGAAGGTCACGTTGATCGGCGGCTTGTAGAAGTGCGCGCCCTGCTTGAGGTAGTCCGCGGACTTTTTGTTGGCGTCGAGCTTGGGCAGGTTCGGTGCGCTATTCGGGTACGGATTGGGCTTGAGCATTTCCCGGGCACGGGCATAACCGTCCTTGAGCAAGGTATCGCGATGTTCACGTACCGCCTGCGGCCAGCGCGGGTCATCGAACACTCCGGGCTCAGGCTCCAGGGCCACGTTGGCGTTGATCAACGACGTACCGCCGAGACCACAACCGACCACCACGTTCTGCTGGGCATTGACGTGCAAATCAAACAGCCCGGTGCGCGAACCGATATGGCCATCCGGGTCATGCACCTGCAGCTCTTCGGTCGCGGCAATCATGGTATTGGGATATTCGCCGGGCTGGATTTCCCGCCCGCGTTCGAGCAGGCACACCTGCTTGCCGGCCCGGGACAGGCGCGACGCAGCAATGCCGCCGCCATAGCCGGAGCCGATGACGATCACGTCGTAGTGTTCCTTGATTTCGCTGATGGACGTTGCGATGCGTGTCATGAGGGTGTTCCTCTCTCAGGCAGATGGGGCAACTCTGCGGTTGCCTGCAATCAATGGGCGAACGGGCACCTGGTCTCCGAGACGAACCCGGCGACAGCACAGCGGTTGGAGCAGAAGTCGCTACAGACGAGCGTGTTGATTGGCCGCACGACGTAACGTGCGCTTGCGTGGCGAGGGGGGATGGCGGCGTGGGCGGCTATCCATCATGCGTTCTCCCAGAACCTGATGTGGATAAGTAACGGCTGTCCTTGTGCCATTGCAGTGAAGACAGCGCAGGTTTCGAAGTCAAGGCGACGATTTAGAACTGTATGAAATGTGATCAATCGCCGTTTGGACTATGGCCGGCGCGGCTTGCAGGGTTCGACGAACAAGTTATCCACATAGCCACCCACAGCAAATGGGGGTAACTGTGGATGAAGCCGAAAATAACCCGCTGATTTGTGAAGAAAAAGCGTGACTTATGCAGAAGAAGGCTTTGCACCAACGATTGATCAGAATTTGATCAACAGCCTGTAACGCACGTTCTGCAAGGCGTGTAGAGGATGGCGAACACCTTATCCACAGAAGCACCAACAGAGAACGGGGGTAAGTTTTGCGGGTCTGTGGAAAAGCGCTGCAGCGTGTGAAAATCCGGGGGTCTGGAGAAGATTCGCCGGTCTTTCACGGGTACTTGATCGTTTTTTAATCAACTCTCTACAAGCCACGATCTATAAGGCTCGCAGCGTATAGCGAACATCTTATCCACAGAAGCGCCAACAGAGATTGGGGGCAACTTGCCGAGTTATTCAGCTGAAAAACCCAGAAAAAACCGCGACTTAGGCTGGTTGTTTTTTGAGCGGATGGCTGCAGGCCTTGATTGGCGCGGGATGCAGGGAGGGGCGAACACGTTATCCACAGATCCGCCAACAGGGATTGTGGGTAAACCGCTCCCCTCACCCCAGCCCTCTCCCGGAGGGAGAGGGAGCCGACACAGTCGCCTGTTCGAGATACATCGACCTGAATGACTAACGTGAACTCAAGCTTGGCTAAGTCAAGGTCACTGTGCAGTCGCAGGTCTATGTAGATGGCCAATCCCCCCTGATCAGTCCCCGCTCCCTCCGGAGGGAGAGGGAGCCGACACAGTCGCCTGTTCGAGATGCATCGACCTGAATGACTAACGTGAACTCAAGCTTGGCTAAGTCAAGGTCACTGTGCAGTCGCAGGTCTATGTAGATGGCCAATCCCCTCTGATCAGTCCCCGCTCCCTCCGGAGGGAGAGGGAGCCGACACAGTCGCCTGTTCGAGATACATCGACCTGAATGACTAACGTGAACTCAAGCTTGGCTAAGTCAAGGTCACTGTGCAGTCGCAGGCCTATGTAGATGGCCAATCCCCTCTGATCAGTCCCCTCTCCCTCCGGAGGGAGAAGGCGCCGACACAGTCGCCTGTTCGAGATACATCGACCTGAATGACTAACGTGAACTCAAGCTTGGCTAAGTCAAGGTCACTGTGCAGTCGCAGGTCTGTGTAGATGGTCAATCCCCTCTGATCAGTCCCCGCTCCCTCCGGAGGGAGAGGGAGCCGACACCGTCTCCTGTTCGAGATACATCGACCTGAAGGACTAACGTGAACTCAAGCTTGGCTAAGTCAAGGTCACTGTGCAGTCGCAGGTCTATGTAGATGGCCAATCCCCTCTGATCAGTCCCCGCTCCCTCCGGAGGGAGAGGGCGCCGACACAGTCGCCTGTTCGAGATACATCGACCTGAATGACTAACGTGAACTCAAGCTTGGCTAAGTCAAGGTCACTGTGCAGTCGCAGGTCGATGTAGATGGCCAATCCCCTCTGATCAGTCCCCTCTCCCTCCGGGAGAGGGTTAGGGTGAGGGGCTGTTCAGCGGACAACGCCCTCTTCGATCAGCAGTTTGAGGATGGCTTCGGCGCCGGCTTGCGCGGTAACGCCCTTGAGCACCTGCCCACCGCCCCCACTGGCCTTGGCCGTCGCAGCCTTCATTCGGTCCGCACCGCTCTTGGCTTTGATTACCTTCAAACGCTTGGGCCGGGGCTTGGCCGGTTGCAGCGTGGCGACGGCCAGCAGTTCATCGTCCAGCACTTCCACGTCTTCAGCGTTCAGTACGCCACGGCGTGCCGGGCCGTAGGCACTCTGCCGAGGCTTGGGCGCGGCGTTGTCCACCGTCGCCAGAAACGGCAGCTTCACCTTCAACCGCCGCCGCTGCCCACGGGGCAGGGCTTGCAGCACCAGCGCCGAACCGTCGTTGATCGACTCGACCTGCGCCAGCCCCACCACCAGCGGCCAGCCCAGCCCTTCGGCGAGCAGAAACGGCAGCATGCCGGAGCCTTCACCGGTTTCCGCCTGACTGCCGGTCAGCACCACCTGGGCGCCCGCCTCGCGCAGATACGCGGTCAGCGCCGGGAGAGCATCGGCGCCAGCGGGTTGCTCCAGCACATGCATCTGCGTAAGTCCCATGCCCAGATAGGCGCGCAGTGCCGGTTCCGCGACATCGCCTGCATGCAGCACTTGCAGGTTATCCCCAGCCAGTTGCAGGCCCAATTCCACGGCGCGCGCGTCCTGTTCGGCACGGCGTGGCCGGCCCGAGGTCGGGTGGGCGCCGATGGAGACCAGGCTGATGACATTGGTGTTCATAACTGTGTCCTTCCCTTAAGCCGCATCGCGCTTGGCGTCGTTGCGGTAAGCCGCTACCGCCGCGATCAAGGCTTGAAGAATCTCCGCGCTCTCGCCGATCACCGACAGGTCGGCGCGTTTGATCATGTCGCAACCGGGATCGAGGTTGATCGCTACCACCTTGTCGCAGGCACCGATGCCCTGCAGATGCTGGATCGCCCCGGAGATACCCACAGCCACGTAGACCCGCGCGGTGACCCAGGTGCCGGACGCGCCGACCTGCCGATCCCGCGCCATGAAGCCATCGTCCACCGCCACCCGTGACGCGCCTTCGGTGGCGCCGAGCGCAGCAGCCGTTTCGTGGAACAACTGCCAGTCCTTGACCCCGTTGCCGCCGGAGAAGATGAACTCGGCTTCGGCCATCGGAATCGCCGCCGGGTCCACCGCCACCGCCCCGAGATCTTCGATTCGCGACAGGCTGCGCGCCACCGTTGTGGATAACTCCACGGGCAGTGCTTCGTGACGGGTTTCGCTAACCGGTTCGGCGCACTCGGCCGAGGCCAGAATCAAGCGTGCGACCGGCCGCGCCAGGTCTTGCAGGCCCGCACCGGCGCGGCCGATGCACTCCTGATCCTTGACCTGCCAGACCCGCGTCGCCGGGCGTTCGCCCAGTGCTGCAGCAAAACGGCGGCCGAGTTCACCGCCACCGCTGCGGCTGTCCGGCAGCAACCAGTGACGCGGGTTGAACTGGTTATCCACAGCCCGCAGACCCTGCACCCGTTGCTCCGGTGCATAACCGCTGAACTCCTCGCTCTCCAGCACCAGCAAGCGATCGACACCGGCCGTGGCGAAAGCGTTTTCCTTGTGCTCGCCGAATACCACGGCCAACACTGCACCGTCCTTGCCGGCCAATTGATGAGCCAGGCCCAGCAAGTCGCGGTCGTGGCTGCTCAGGCGGCCGCCGACCATGTCCGGCACTACGCTGATGTAGAACGCCGGCGCCGGCACCTGATGCAGCGGCAATTGCACTTCAACGGTGGCCGAGCGTTTGACCGCCCCGCCCTGCTGCGCGCCGCTGCGGTCGATACGTTTGATGCCGTTGGGGCCGATAAAACCGATGCCGTGCAGATTCTTGCGGATGATGCCGTTGGGGCCCATCCAGCTGTGTTGCGCCGGTTGCATGGCCGCGTGCAGCGGGTGCAGACGGTTACGCGCAATCCATTCGGCGCGTGGGTCGCGGCGGATAATGTCGCTCATCAGTGGGCCTCCGCAGGTTCACGTTTGGCCGGGGCGGCAGGCTTGTCCGGCGCGGCGTCTTCGAGCAGCGCGTCGGCCACCAGTTCGGCGATGTCCTTGATCAGCGGCCGTGGTTCGACCACGCCTTCGAGCATCGCCGTGCACTGTGGACAACCCACGGCTACCAGCTCGGCGCCGGTCTCGCGGATGTCTTCCATGCGCATGTCGGGAATCCGCTGCTTACCCGGAATGTCGGTGATCGGCGCGCCGCCACCACCGCCACAGCAGCGCGAGCGGAACCCGGAACGTTGCATCTCTTTGACCTCAATGCCGAGGGCGCGCAGCACTTCACGCGGCGCCTCGTATTCGCCGTTGTAGCGGCCGAGGTAGCACGGGTCGTGATAGGTCACGCTGTTGCCTTTGTGCTGACCGAGGTTCAGCGCGCCGGCCTGAATGATTTCCGCCATGTAGGTGCTGTGGTGCTGCACCAGGTAGTGGCCGTCGAACGCGCCGTACTCGTTTTTCAGCACGTGGAAGCTGTGCGGATCGCAAGTGACGATGCGGTTGAAGCTGTATTTGCCCAGGGTCTGGATGTTGCGTTTGGCGAGCAACTGGAAGGTCGCTTCATCGCCCAAACGGCGGGCCACGTCACCGCTGTCGCGCTCTTCCAGGCCGAGTACGGCGAAGTCGATCTTGGCCGCTTTCAGCACTTTGACGAATGCGCGCAAGGTGCGCTGGTTGCGCATGTCGAAGGCGCCGTCACCAACCCAGAACAGCACGTCGGTGGACTTCTTTTCGCTGAGCAGATTGAGGTTCAGGTCCGCCGCCCAGTTCATCCGTCCGCCCGGGGCAAAACCGCCGGGGTTGTCGGTGGCGATGAGGTTTTCGAGGACCTCGGCGCCCTTGTTCGGGGTCGCGCCTTTTTCCAGGGTCAGATGACGGCGCATGTCGACGATGGCGTCGACGTGCTCGATCATCATCGGGCATTCCTCGACGCAAGCGCGGCAGGTGGTACACGACCACAGGGTTTCGGCATCGACCAGACCGTTGACGATCGGTTGATGCGGATTGCCGCTGTGTTCGCCGATCGGCTTGCCGGGATACGGGCTGCCGGCGAACTTCGCGTCAGTGCCGCCGGCGAGGCCGACGACCATGTCCTGAATCAGTTTCTTCGGGTTCAGCGGCTGGCCGGCAGCGAACGCCGGGCACGCCGCTTCGCACTTGCCGCACTGCACACAGGCGTCGAAACCGAGCAACTGGTTCCAGGTGAAATCCTTGGGTTTTTCCACGCCCAGCGGCGCCGATGGATCGTTGAGATCCAGCGGTTTCAAGCCCGTGGAACGGCCGCCGCCAAAGCGTTCGGCGCGACGGTGCCAGGCCAGATGCAGGGCACCGGCGAAGGCGTGCTTCATCGGCCCGCCCCAGGTCATGCCGAAGAACAATTCCGACACGCCCCACAGCACGCCAATCCCGAGAATCGCCGCCAGCAGCCAACCACCGAAGTTTTCCGGGAGGATACCGGCCACCGGCAGCGTCACCAGAAAGAACGAGGCAGAGAACGCCAGCAGGCTTTTCGGCAGGCGCATCCACGGGCCTTTCGACAACCGCGCCGGCGGGTTGAGCCGACGCCGGTAAACGAAAATCGCGCCGACGAACATCACCGCCGTCATCAACAGCAGCGCGTAACCGAGGAGGCGGTTATGCAGGCCGAAACCGTGCACCAGAATCGCCAGCACGATCGACGCCACCGCACCGCCGGCCGTGGCGACGTGGGTGTTGGCGATGTATTTGTCCCGCGCCACCACGTGGTGCAGGTCGACCATGTAGCGCTTGGGCATGGCGAACAGGCCGCCAATCAGATCGACCTTCGAGGCTCGGCCCCGACGCCACATGGCCACCCGCCGCAACGCGCCCAGCACCGCAAGGGCGATGGCTGCGAACAACAGGATTGGAAGAAGGGTGTTCAACATAGGTGAAGCTCCCAAAGACCGCAGGGTCTTGCAGGTCGAGTTGCCTTACTCGGTCACTGTGGGAGCGAGCTTGCTCGCGAAGGCGGACTGACATTCAACATTGATGTCGACTGATCCACCGCTTTCGCGAGCAAGCTCGCTCCCACAGGGTTGTGTGCAAGCCTTTAGAAGTCTTTACACAGTCTGAGCGCGTCATAGATCGCAGCATGGGTATTACGCTGCGCCACGCAGTCGCCGATGCGGAACAGCAAGTAGCCGTCACCGGTGGTGCTCAACGAAGGCTGCGGCTTGATCGCAAACAGCGCGTCAATGTCGATCTGGCCCTTGTTGCGCGAACCGTCCTTGAGCCCGTAATACAGCTCTTCGTCAGGACGCACGCCGTTTTCCACCACCACCTGATCGACCACCCGCTCCTCTTTGGCGCCGGTGTATTCGTTCTCCAGCACCGCCACCAGCTTGTCGCCTTCGCGGTAGACCTTCTCCAGCATCATGTCGCCGGTCATGATCACTTCTTTCGGGTACATGCTGCGGTAGTAAGTCGGGAACGACGTACCGCCGATGGCCACGCCCGGCTTGATGTCGTCGGTGACGATCTCGACCTGGCTGCCCTTGTCGGCGAGGAAGTCCGCCACCGACATCCCGGTGAATTCGCAAATGGTATCGTAGACCAGCACGTTCTTGCCCGGCGCAACCTTGCCGTCGAGCACGTCCCAGCTGCTGACCACCAGCCCTTCGGCAGCGCCCCAGTGTTCGTTCTGCTCAAGGAACGGATGCCCGCCCACTGCCAGCACCACCACGTCCGGACGCAAGTCGAGAATGGTCGCCGCATCCGCAGCAGTGCCCAGGCGCAGGTCGACTTTCAGCCGCGCCAGCTCCAGCTGGAACCAGCGGGTGATGCCGGCGATCTGGTCTCGTTGCGGCGCTTTCGACGCGGTAGTGATCTGCCCGCCGATGAATTCTTTCTTCTCGAACAGGGTCACGTCGTGGCCACGTTCGGCCGCCACGCGTGCAGCTTCCATCCCGGCAGGGCCGGCACCAACCACCACGACTTTGCGTTTCGGCCCGGTGGATTTCTCGATGATGTGCGGCACGCCCATGTATTCGCGGGAGGTTGCGGCGTTCTGGATGCACAGCACATCCAGCCCCTGATACTGGCGGTCGATGCAGTAGTTGGCGCCGACGCACTGTTTGATCTGATCGACCTGCCCCATCTTGATCTTGGCGATCAAGTGCGGGTCGGCGATGTGCGCGCGCGTCATGCCGACCATGTCGACGTAACCGCCTTCAAGGATGCGCGTGGCCTGGTTCGGGTCCTTGATGTTCTGCGCGTGCAGCACCGGAGCCTTGACCACTTCCTTGATCCCGGCGGCCAGGTGCAGGAACGGCTCCGGTGGATAACTCATGTTGGGGATAACGTTGGCCAGGGTGTTGTGGGTGTCGCAACCCGAGCCGACCACGCCGATGAAGTCGATCATGCCGGTGTCATCGTAGTACTTGGCGATCTGCTTCATGTCCTCGTGGGACAAGCCGTCCGGGTGGAATTCATCACCGCACAGACGGATGCCGACGCAGAAATCGTCGCCGACTTCCTTGCGCACAGCCTTGAGCACTTCGAGGCCGAAACGCATGCGATTTTCGAAGCTGCCACCCCACTCGTCGGTACGCTTGTTGACGCGCGGGCTCCAGAACTGGTCGATCATGTGCTGGTGCACGGCGGACAGTTCGACACCGTCCAGACCACCGGCCTTGGCCCGTGCAGCGGCGGTGGCATAGTTGCCGATGACGCGCCAGATTTCTTCCGGCTCGATAGTCTTGCAGGTCGCGCGGTGTACCGGTTCACGGATGCCCGACGGCGACAACAGGGTCGGCCAGTGCTCACCGTCCCAGCGCGAGCGGCGGCCCATGTGGGTAATCTGGATCATGATCTTGGCGCCATGCTTGTGCATGGCGTCAGCCAGATTCTGGAAGTGCGGAATGATCCGGTCGTCCGCCAGGTTCACCGATTTCCACCAGCCTTGCGGGCTGTCGATGGCTACGCTGGAGGAACCGCCGCAGATCGCCAGGCCGATGCCGCCCTTGGCTTTCTCTTCGTAGTATTTGACGTAGCGGTCGGTGGTCATGCCGCCGTCGGTCGCGTAGACCTCGGCGTGCGCGGTACTGAGCACGCGGTTGCGGATGGTCAGTTTGCCGATCTGGATCGGCTGGAACATTGCTTCGAAAGCCATGGCGGGTTCCTCGACTTACAACGGCTTGACGGTGAACAGGCCGTCGTCGTGGCCTTCTTCGGAGCCACCGTAGACTTGCTCGGCAACCGTGCGAATCTTGCTGCCGCGCGCCTCAAGAATCTGATCCATGGCCCCGGCAAACCAGCCGGTGAACATGTAGTCGACCTTGCGTCCGACCTTGCCGTAGACGTAGACGAACGCCGAGTGTTCGAGTTTGACGCTGGCGGTGCCTTTGTCGAGGTCGATGTCCTGAATCTTGAACAGGCCCCAGCCACGTTGCGACAGGCGCTTCATGTAGTGCTCGAACACCGCGACGCCTTCCAGGCCATGGCATTCAGCTTCTTTTTCACACCAGTGCCAGGCGGACTTGTAGCCGGCCTTGTAGAGGATTTCGGCATAGGCTTCGGCGCCCAGCACTTCCTCGATGCCCATGTGGTTGTTGACGAAAAAGTGGCGTGGCACGTACAGCATCGGCAGGGCGTCGGAGGTCCAGACACCGGTTTCGCTGTCGACTTCGATTGGCAATTGCGGGGCGATCTTGGCCATGGAAACTTAACTCCAGAAAAAATTAGATTCAGTGTTGGCCGCAGCCCTCACCCCAGCCCTCTCCCGCAGGAGAGGGGGCAGCTCGGCGGCGGTCTTGAGTAAGCGTTACTCGCCCCAGACGTCTTTGAGGACGTTGACCCAGTTTTCGCCCATGATCTTGCGCACCACGCGCTCGGAGTGGCCGCGCTTGAGCAGGGTTTCGGTCAGGTTCGGGAACTCGCCGACGGTGCGGATGCCCAGCGGGTTGATGATCTTGCCGAAGCTGGTCAGACGCCGGGCGTAGCCCTTGTCGTGAGTCAGGTATTCGAAGAAGTCCTGGCCGTGACCCTGGGTGAAGTCGGTGCCGATGCCGATGGCGTCTTCGCCGACGATGTTCATGGTGTATTCGATGGCTTCGGCGTAGTCGTCGATGGTCGAGTCGATACCCTTGGCGAGGAACGGCGCGAACATGGTCACACCGACGAAACCGCCGTGGTCGGCAATGAACTTCAGTTCTTCATCGGACTTGTTGCGCGGGTGCTCTTTCAGACCCGACGGCAGGCAGTGGGAATAGCAGACCGGTTTTTTCGATTCGAGGATGACTTCTTCAGAAGTCTTGGAACCGACGTGGGACAGGTCGCACATGACGCCGACGCGATTCATCTCGGCGACGATTTCGCGACCGAAGCCCGACAGGCCGCCGTCACGCTCGTAGCAACCGGTGCCCACCAGGTTCTGGGTGTTGTAGCACATCTGCACAATGCCGACGCCGAGCTGCTTGAACACCTCGACATAGCCGATCTGGTCTTCAAACGCATGGGCGTTCTGGAAGCCGAAGAGGATGCCGGTCTTGCCCTGCTCCTTGGCGCGACGGATGTCGGCGGTGGTGCGCACGGGCATCACCAGGTCGCTGTTTTCGCGGATCAGTTTCTGGCTGGCGGCAATATTGTTCACAGTCGCCTGAAAGCCTTCCCACACCGACACAGTGCAGTTGGCCGCCGTCAGACCGCCCTTGCGCATGTCTTCGAACAGCTCGCGGTTCCATTTGGCAATGATCAGACCGTCGATAACGATGCTGTCGGCGTGTAATTCGGCTGGGCTCATCAGGCGTCCCCTTATTGGCGATTCATGCGCCGAATCGTCTGCCGGCGCTTTGGGGCCAGCATATGCCTCGGTGCAGGGGCGACCGGGTGCAAAAACGACAGGGGAATTGCCGAAAGCGTCAATCCGCGACAAAGGGTCGCCGGACGCTCCGATCAGCTACCTGTTCAAGCCCGCCAGCTTGAGCCAGAATCTGGCGCATCTTGGATACACCACTGGATTAGAGCGGCGACAACATGAAATCGATCTTCCTGGCACTGGCCCTGATTGCGACCGGCGTACACGCCGCCGAAGAGACCGACAACAACCCGTGCGACGCGGTGGAAAACGACATCCAGACCCTGGAATGCTCGACCTACAGCCGCACCACCGCCGAAGACCTGCTCAAGGACAACTACGCCAGCCTCAACGAACGCATGCAGACGGCGTATGGCAAGAACCCGACGCAATTGGCGGACATTACCGCCAAGATCAAGACGGCTCAGCAGCAGTGGTTGAAGACGCGGGACGCGGATTGTGCGGTGGAAGCGTTTCCGGCTACGGCGGGGAGCAAGGCGTTCACGATTGCGCAGAATGATTGCGTGGCGCGGATGAGTGATGAACGGTCGGAGTTTTTGGAGTCGATTGTGCAGGAATAGTCCTCAAAATTTGAAGGAAAATTGGCACTGCTTTTTGCATTTGCCTCGTGAAACTCTTCTTCTTACGGCACATGCCGACTTCGCCTACACCTATTGCGTGAAAGCTCCGATCTACGGGCCTTTCACGCAATATGCTGACAACAGTTCTTGATTGGTCGCCTTGAAAATATAAGTAAAGATTCGCGAATCTTATAAAAGACTTATATTCTTCCATAAACAGCATCCACTGGACACGAAAGGCCGTTAAGCAACTCTTGAAATTGCATTCTGTGCATCAGGTAAAGGTTCGGGATGCTGTTACGGCGCTTGCCGACATGCCTGATGTGGGCAATGTCAAAGCACTGATTGGCCATGACTACTCCTACCGCCTGCGTGTCGGCAATTATCGAGTGATGTTCGACTGGGGCGGAGCAATCAAAGTGGTCAGTATTCAAGAGGTCAAAAAACGCGATGAACGCACCTACTGACATCCAAATCATTAATGACGCCGAGGGCAAACCAGCCTTTGTGGTCATTCCGTACGCGCAGTACGTTGCGCAAAAAATGCAGCCCGACCTGATTCCCCATGAGGTTGTCAGTCGCATGGTCGACGGGGCAACACCGATCCGTGCCTGGCGCGAACACCTCAATCTGACTCAAGAAGAAGTCGCCAAACGCATGGGTATTTCACAACCGGCGTTTGCTCAGCAGGAAACAGTCGCCAAGCCTCGCAAGGCCACGCGCGAGAAAATTGCGTCGGCGTTCGGCATCACCGCCAATCAGCTTGAGCTGTAAGCTGCCCTCTTCACTTCAAGGAATTCCCCATGAACATCTGCGGCATCGAAATCAAAGGCAGCGAAGCGATCATCGCCGTGGCCGCTCTCGACGGGGCAACGCTGAGCCATGTGGCGCTCAATACCAAGAAAATCGCCCTCGACGATGATGACGAGGCGGCCAACGTCAAACGCTTCGCGGCGCAGGTCGCGTCGTTTGTGCGCGAGCATTCGATTGACCGGATTGCGATCAAGAAACGCAGCAAGAAGGGCGAGTTTGCCGGTGGGCCGACCACGTTCAAGATCGAGGGTGTGTTTCAACTGCTGGACGGGTGTGAGGTGACGCTGTTGTCGCCGCAGACGATCAACGCGCAGGCGAAGAAGCATAATTTCGAGCTGCCGGGGACGCTGAACAAGTATCAGCATGAGGCTTACAAAGCGGCGTGTTCGGCGCTGGTGAAGAAGTAACCTGTTCGCGCAAGCACAGTAAATCCATGTGGGAGCGAGCTTGCTCGCGAAGATGGAGTGTCAGTCGACAGTTTTTTCGAATGATCTACCGCGTTCGCGAGCAAGCTCGCTCCCACAGGTTTATTTGCTGGTCTCAAGATCAGGCCTGGGCGGTACGCCGGTCTTCACGGGGGCAGCGCGCAAAGCGTGCGCGATAGCTGCGGGTGAAGTAGGACGGAGATTCAAACCCGCAGGCGATGCCGACTTCAAGCACGCTCATGTCGGTCTGGCGCAGTAGCTGCCGGGCCTTTTCCAGGCGCAGGCGCAGGTAGAAATTGCTCGGCGTGTCATTCAAGTGCAGCCGAAACAAACGCTCCAGCTGCCGCCGCGTCACCTTGATCGAATCCGCCAATTGCAGCGTGGTCAGTGGCGGCTCGCTGTGCTGCTCCATCTCACCAATCACCTGCACCAGCTTCTTGTTGCTGATGCCGTAGCGCGTAGCGACTTCCATGCGCTGGTGGTCTTTGCGCGGGCGGATCCGCCCCAATACGAACTGCTCGCTGACCTGAATCGCCAGTTGCGGGCCGTGAGCCTGGGCGATCAGATCGAGCATTAAGTCGATAGACGCGGTGCCACCGGCCGACGTGATGCGCCGGCGGTCAATCTCGAACAGTTCCTGGGTCACACTGAGCTGTGGATACGATTCCTTGAACGCATCAATGGCCTCCCAGTGCAGGGTCAGGCGATGACCATCGAGCAAACCGGCCTCAGCGAGCACGAAGCTGCCGGTGTCGATCGCGCCGAGGGTCACGCCTTCGTTGTCCAGCCGTCGCAACCAGTGCTCAAGAGTGGGCGTGGCGAACTTCAGCGGTTCGAATCCGGCCACCACCAACAACGTCGCACCTTTCTTCAGCGGCTCCAGCGCCGCATCGGCGTTGACCGACATGCCATTGCTCGCCAGCACCGCCCCGCCATCAGCACTGAGCACGTGCCAGCGATACAGCTCGCCACGAAAGCGGTTGGCCACCCGCAGCGGTTCAATCGCAGAGATAAAGCCGATGGCGGAGAACCCCGGCATCAGCAAGAAATAGAAATCCTGGGACATGGGCGCACTCGATTCGCGGGTAACGAGAGGGAGGGGAGCGTGGATCGTTGATACGCCGATTGTCGTCAGCGTTCAAGCGCGCAGGTCGCTACAGTGCAAATGCCAGTCGCCGCAGTGCGTTTTTACGGGGGCGTAGCTGCGTAACTTGGCATCACCGGCGCATCAGACGCCGGAAACCACAATAAACGACCTGCCGAGGAACCCGACATGAAACGACTGATCAGCAGCTGTGTTCTTGCACTCAGCGGTACCGCTTTCTTGAGCGCCAGCGTCATGGCGGCCGAACCCGCCTCGTGCCAGAACGTGCGCATGGGCGTGGTCAACTGGACCGACGTGATCGCCACCAGTGCCATGACCCAGGTCCTGCTCGACGGCCTCGGCTACAGCACCAAACAAACCAGCGCCTCCCAGCAAATCATCTTCGCCGGGATCCGCGATCAGCGCCTGGACCTGTTCCTCGGCTACTGGAACCCGCTGATGACCCAGACCATCACCCCGTTCGTCGACGCCAATCAGGTCAAGGTTCTGCCGGCGCCGAGCCTGAAGGACGCCCGCGCCACCCTCGCCGTGCCGACCTATCTGGCCGACAAGGGCCTGAAAACCTTCGCCGACATCGCCAAATTCGAGAAGGAACTGGGCGGCAAGATTTACGGCATCGAACCGGGCTCGGGCGCCAACACGCAGATCAAGGCAATGATCGCCAAGAACCAGTTCGGCCTCGGCAAATTCCAGCTGGTCGAGTCCAGCGAAGCCGGGATGCTCGCCGCCGTTGACCGTGCCGTGCGCCGCAAGGAGGCCGTGGTGTTCTTCGGCTGGGCGCCGCACCCGATGAACGTCAACGTAAAAATGACTTACCTCACCGGCAGCGACGACGCCCTCGGCCCGAACGAAGGCATGGCCACCGTCTGGACCGTCACCGCGCCGAAATACGCCGAACAATGCCCGAACGTCGGCCGTCTGCTGAGCAACCTGACGTTCACCGCCGAAGACGAGAGCCGGATGATGCAACCGCTGCTCGATCACAAAGACGCCTTCGAATCGGCCAGGCAGTGGCTCAAGGATCACCCGGAAGACAAGCAGCGCTGGCTCGACGGTGTGACCACCTTCGACGGCAAACCGGCTGCTGAAAACCTGCAACTGACCAGCAAATAACCCTCGATTGAACAGCCCCTCACCCTCCCCCCGAGGAGAGGGGACTGACTGACGCTTCGCAGCCCGAAACAGGGCTGCGAACAGACCCATCACGCCTGAAGGAAACCGCACCATGAACCACGACGTCATCATCACCTGCGCACTCACCGGTGCTGGCGACACGACCGCCAAGAGCCCCCACGTGCCGGTCACCCCGAAACAGATCGCCGCTGCTGCCGTTGAAGCAGCCAAGGCCGGCGCCACCGTTGTGCACTGCCATGTGCGCGACCCGCAGACCGGCAAGTTCAGCCGTGACGTGGCGCTCTATCGCGAGGTGATGGAGCGCATCCGCGAAGCCGACGTCGACATCATCGTCAACCTCACCGCCGGCATGGGCGGCGACCTCGAAATCGGCGCGGGCGAGAACCCGATGGAGTTCGGTCCGAACACCGATCTGGTCGGCCCGCTGACCCGTCTGGCTCACGTTGAAGAGCTATTGCCGGAAATCTGCACCCTCGATTGCGGCACCCTGAACTTCGGCGATGGCGACACCATTTACGTGTCCACACCGGCACAACTGCGCGCCGGCGCCAAGCGCATCACCGAACTGGGGGTGAAGGCCGAGCTGGAGATTTTCGACACCGGGCACCTGTGGTTCGCCAAGCAGATGATCAAGGAAGGCCTGCTTGATAACCCACTGTTCCAGCTGTGCCTGGGCATTCCGTGGGGCGCACCGGCGGATACCACCACCATGAAAGCCATGGTCGACAACCTGCCCGCCGACGCGGTGTGGGCCGGGTTTGGCATCGGCCGGATGCAGATGCCGATGGCCGCGCAAGCGGTGCTGTTGGGCGGCAACGTGCGGGTCGGGCTGGAAGACAACCTGTGGCTGGACAAGGGCGTGCTGGCGACCAACGGCCAACTGGTCGAACGCGCCAGCGAGATCCTCAGCCGCCTTGGCGCCCGGGTGCTGACCCCGGCCGAAGGCCGCAAGAAAATGGGCCTGACCCAGCGCGGTTAATTGCCCCACCTCGAACCCTGTGGGAGCGAGCTTGCTCGCGAATGCGATGGATCTGCTGATGAAGATGCTGCGGATGTACCGCCCCCTTCGCGAGCAAGCTCGCTCCCACAGTTGATCGCCGAACTATTCAGGAAATCACCATGAGCTTTATCACCGACATCAAAACCTTCGCCGCCCTTGGCAGCGGTGTCATCGGCAGCGGCTGGGTTGCGCGCGCCCTCGCCCACGGCCTCGACGTGGTGGCCTGGGACCCGGCGCCTGGCGCTGAAGCCGCACTGCGCAAACGCGTGGCCAATGCCTGGGGCGCGCTGGAGAAAAACGGCCTGGCGCCCGGCGCTTCGCAGGATCGTCTGCGCTTTGTCGCGACCATCGAGGAATGCGTGCGTGATGCCGACTTCATCCAGGAAAGCGCCCCGGAACGTCTGGAACTGAAACTGGAACTGCACAGCAAAATCAGCGCGGCGGCCAAACCCAATGCCTTGATCGGTTCGAGCACTTCCGGCCTGTTGCCGAGCGAGTTCTACGAGAGTTCGACCCATCCTGAGCGCTGCGTGGTCGGCCACCCGTTCAACCCGGTTTACCTGTTGCCGCTGGTGGAAGTGGTCGGCGGCAAGAACACCGCGCCCGAGGCCGTGCAAGCGGCGATGACAGTCTACGAATCCCTCGGCATGCGCCCGCTGCATGTGCGCAAGGAAGTGCCGGGATTCATCGCTGACCGTCTGCTCGAAGCGCTGTGGCGTGAGGCACTGCATCTGGTCAACGATGGCGTGGCGACCACTGGCGAGATCGACGATGCAATCCGATTCGGCGCCGGTCTGCGCTGGTCGTTCATGGGCACCTTCCTGACTTACACCCTGGCGGGCGGTGACGCGGGTATGCGCCACTTCATGTCGCAATTCGGCCCGGCATTGCAGTTGCCGTGGACCTATCTGCCAGCACCGGAGCTGACCGACAAGCTGATCGACGATGTAGTCGATGGCACCAGTGATCAGTTGGGCCGGCACAGCATTTCGGCGCTGGAGCGCTATCGTGATGATTGTCTGCTGGCGGTGCTGGAGGCGGTGAAGAGCACCAAGGAAAAGCATGGGATGAGTTTTAGCGAGTGATGGGGCTGGCATGACATCGCGGCCCTCACCCTAGCCCTCTCCCGGAGGGAGAGGGGACTGACCGAGGTGTTCATGCGAGCTGCACCGACCTGAACTATCGCGCCGAACTCAAATTTTGAAAGCCCCCGGATCTTCTCCCTTTCCCTTGGGGAAGAGGGGACTGACTGCGGTGTTCATGCAAGCTAAGCCGACTTGCACCACCGAGCCGAACTCAAATTTTGAAAGGCCCCAGATCTGCTCCCTTTCCCCTTGGGAAAGAGGGGACTGACCGAGGTGTTTATGCGAGCTGCACCGACCTGAACTATCGAGCCGAACTCAAGTTTGAAAGCCCCCCGATCTGCTCCCTTTCCCCCTCTCCCCCCTGGGGGAGAGGGCTGGGGTGAGGGGGTAGCTCTTGATCTTAACGACTCGCCAACTACCGGAACCCAATCATGCCCACCCTCACCACTTACCAAACCACTATCATCCCCGACTGGGTCGACTACAACGGCCACCTGCGCGACGCCTTCTACCTGCTGATTTTCAGCTACGCGACCGACGCCCTGATGGACCGTTTCGGCATGGACAGCAACAACCGCGAAGCCAGCGGCCATTCACTGTTCACCCTCGAACTGCACCTCAACTACCTGCACGAAGTGAAGCTCGACGCCGAGGTCGAAGTGCGCACGCAAATCATCGGCCATGACAGCAAACGCCTGCACCTTTATCACAGCCTGCACCTGGTTGGCGGCGTCCAGGAACTGGCCGGCAACGAACAGATGCTGCTGCACGTCGACCTCGCTGGCCCGCGCTCGGCACCGTTCACCCCGGACACCCTGAGCCGGCTGCAAGCCATCGTCATCGAACAACAAGACCTGCCCGCTCCCGCTTACATCGGCCGGGTCATCGCCCTGCCATCTGCCCGGTAAATCATCTATCGCAAGGAGCCGCCATGAACACCGCTGCCGCTGTTGCCGACTTCCGTACTTATCCGTTGATCAGCGCGCTCGGTAGCGTGCAGAACCTGGCGGATCGCGTTGCCATCGAATGGGCTGACGGTCGTTTCAGCCCGTTTCATCATGTCTGGTTGCGGGACAACTGCCCCTGCGAGCAGTGCGTCTACAGTGTTACCCGCGAGCAAGTGTTCGAGATCATCGACGCCGCGCCGGACCTCACCCCCGCCAGTACCCACATCGACAGCGACGGCTGCCTGCGCATCGACTGGCAGGACGGCCACCGCAGCCGCTTCGACCCCGGGTGGCTGCGCGCCCACGCCTACGATGACGCGTCCCGGGCCGAACGTCTGGCCGCCAAGCCCAAAGCCTGCCTGTGGCACAGCGATTTGCAGTTGCCGGTGTTCGACTACGCCGCGCTGATGAATGACAACAGCGCCCTGCTGCAATGGTTGATCGCGGTGCGCGACATCGGCCTGACCCAGGTGCGCGGTGTGCCCACCGAACCAGGCTCGCTGAAGCTGATCGCGCAGCGTATTTCGTTCATCCGCGAGAGCAATTTCGGCGTGCTGTTCAACGTGCAATCCAAGGCCGATGCCGACAGCAACGCCTACACCGCTTTCAACCTGCCATTGCACACGGACTTGCCGACTCGCGAGCTGCAACCGGGGCTGCAGTTTCTGCATTGCCTGGTGAATGACGCCGCGGGTGGCGAGAGTATTTTTGTCGATGGTTTTGCGATTGCCGACGCCTTGCGTCAGGAAGCGCCGCAGCTGTTTCACGCGCTGTGCGAAATCCCCGTGGAATTCCGCAACAAGGATCGCCACAGCGACTATCGCTGCCTGGCGCCGATCATTGCTCTGGATGCGTTGGGGCGGGTTGCGGAGATTCGCATGGCGAACTTTCTGCGCGGGGCATTCGATACATCGGTGGAGCAGATGCCGCTGCTGTATCGCGCCTATCGACGCTTGATCGCGATGACCCGCGAGCCACGGTTTCGGCTGATGCAGCGGCTTAATCCAGGGGAGCTGTGGTGCTTCGATAACCGCCGCACGCTGCATGCGCGCAATGCGTTTGACCCGGCCACCGGGGCGCGGCATTTCCAGGGTTGCTATGTCGATCGGGATGAGTTGTTGTCGCGCATTCTGGTGTTGCAAAGGTAAACCGCGTCATCGTTCATCGCGGGCAAGCCCGCTCCCACAGGGCCGGCGCCGACAACAGACAAGTGACAAGGCCCAAAACCTGTGGGAGCTGGCTTGCCAGCGATGGCGTCAGCAAAAACAACGCGAACATCTCTGATTCACAGACCAAAAAAAGCCCCGATACAAGCCGTGACAGGATCGGGGCAGAGGGTACTGTTGAGGAGCTGCCAGCCGAGGGTGACCAAACCGTCTGTAGCGAGCTT
The DNA here is from genome assembly GCF_014268495.2 of Pseudomonas monsensis. Classification (NCBI taxonomy): domain Bacteria; kingdom Pseudomonadati; phylum Pseudomonadota; class Gammaproteobacteria; order Pseudomonadales; family Pseudomonadaceae; genus Pseudomonas; species Pseudomonas monsensis. The sequence goes on from NZ_CP077087.1 coordinate 6,100,068, forward strand.
GCGCCAGTGTGCCCACTCCCCTTGGCACTGAGTTAGCCGAAAACGACCTGTTCATAGCCGTCGCAGCCACTGCGACAAATCGCCCTTGCCGTGCTCCGGCATGGCTACCAGAATCGAGCCACGACCTCCGTTACCGAAGAAGGATGCGCGTCATGATGTATGCCGATTTGATTGATCAGGAAGACTTGCTGGGCCAGCTCAAGGCGTTGGGTATTCAAGTACCCAGTGGCACTACCGCCGAGCGGGCTTGCGAGTGCGCGGTGCGTGGTCTGGATAACGTTCGCGCCTCTGAACTGCGCAAGATGGTCAAGGACATGTACACCAGCGGCGCCAGTATCCAGCCTGCGGTGCGCCAGGCAATCGACAAGCAGTTGTTGCCGGCATTGGCGGATTACCAGCAAAGCCATAGCGCCTGACAGGCCGCCATCGCTGGCAAGCCAGCTCCCACAGGGCTGTTCGGTGTGATCAAGATATCTGTATCACCAAAGAACCTGTGGGAGCTGGCTTGCCAGCGATAGGGGCGACCCGGTCTACAGCCTCACACTGGCAAATGTCGACTCATTACGCGCCTGACTCAACGCCGACATCGGCCCCGACAGCGGCGACATCACGATCGCCTGCGGCAGCGGCATCATCGCCACTTGCTGGGTGGTGTTGGAGCCTACGCGTTCGTCACGCGGCGGAATGCCGAAGTATTCGCGGTAGCACTTGGAGAAGTGCGGCGTCGACACGAAACCACACACCGAAGCCACTTCGATGATCGACATCGGCGTCTGCTTGAGCAACTGCCGCGCGCGGATCAGGCGCAGCTTGAGGTAGTAGCGCGACGGCGAGCAGTGCAGGTATTTCTGGAACAGGCGCTCCAGCTGTCGACGCGACACGGCGACATACACCGCCAGTTCGTCGAGGTCGATCGGCTCTTCCAGATTGGCTTCCATCAGCGCGACGATTTCCTGCAGCTTCGGCTGGTTGGTGCCGAGCATGTGCTTGAGCGGCACACGCTGGTGATCCTGTTCGTTGCGGATGCGTTCGTAGACAAACATTTCCGAGATCGCGGCGGACAGCTCACGGCCGTGATCGCGGCTGATCAGGTGCAACATCATGTCCAGTGGCGCAGTACCGCCAGAGCTGGTGAAGCGGTTACGGTCGAGGGTGAACAAGCGAGTGCTCATCGCCACGCGCGGGAAAGCTTCCTGCATCGCCGCCAGACATTCCCAGTGCACGCTGCAATCAAAACCGTCGAGGAGGCCGGCGCAGGCCAGAGCCCAACTGCCGGTGCACACCGCGCCGAGACGCTTGGACTGGCGCGCCTGGCTTTGCAACCACGACACATGCTCACGGGTCACGGTGCGTTGAATGCCGATCCCGCCGCAGACAATCACGGTGTCCAGCGGTGGCGCTTTGTGCATGGAGGCATCGGGGGTGATTTGCAGACCGTCACTGGCCCACACCTGACCACCATCGACGGTGAGGGTGCTCCAGCGATACAGCTCGCGACCGGACAATTGGTTGGCCATGCGTAGCGGCTCTACCGCAGAGGCCAGGGAAATCAGCGTGAAATTGTCCAGCAGCAGAAAGCCGATGGATTGAGGCGCACGGTTCTGGGGTTGAGCCCCGGAGTTGAACGACGTCATCGCGGTATCTCCTCACACAAAGCGGGTGATGGCCTCAGGCGGAGGCTCTTGTTATTGCCAGCGTTCTCGCGTGGGAGACGGGCTTTGTTATGACAGAGCAATTGCCATGCCTAAAATTGAATGGCTGTTCAATAACTCCTGAAAACGACGTCGCGACGTGTCTATTCAAGACGTCCGACGAAAGGTGTTTTGAAGTGCCATTAGTGTCGCTGAGCGCCCTGCCCCGAGGCGTGTGAGCAAATCGGTAGCACTTGTGGGAACGGGCCTGCGCGCAGTTTGCGGTGAGTGTCACCGCAGGCACGGGTGACGGACGGTAGGTGGTGCAAAAGGCGCACTGTGGCTGGGAAAGACTCTTATCTGATTGCGACGCGCTAAAAGGTGGCGCCTGCGGTTATGTGTGTTCCGTTAGCGAGCAGTTTTGACTGGTCTGACGCCTTCGCGAGCAAGCTCGCTCCCACATTTGGAATGCGTTCACCTGTGGGAGCGAGCTTGCTCCCACATTTGGAATGCGTTCTCCTGTGGGAGCGAGCTTGCTCCCACATTTGGAATGCGTTCTCCTGTGGGAGCGAGCTTGCTCCCACATTTGGAATGCGTTCTCCTGTGGGAGCGAGCTTGCTCGCGAAGAATTCACCTCGGTGGCGCTGACTTAGCACTCAACCGCGCTGACCGCCAGCCCACCCCGCGACGTCTCTTTATATTTGTCATGCATGTCGGCACCGGTATCACGCATGGTGCGGATCACCCGGTCCAGCGAGATAAAGTGCTGACCGTCCCCACGCAGCGCCATCTGCGCCGCGTTGATCGCCTTCACCGCCGCAATCGCATTGCGCTCGATGCACGGCACCTGCACCAGCCCGCCGACCGGATCGCAGGTCAGCCCGAGGTTATGCTCCAGGCCAATCTCCGCCGCGTTGCACAGTTGCTCCGGCGTCGCGCCCAAAATCTCCGCCAGCCCCGCCGCCGCCATTGCGCAGGCCGAACCGACCTCGCCCTGGCAGCCGACTTCGGCACCGGAGATCGAGGCGTTCTTCTTGCACAGAATGCCCACCGCCGCGGCGCCCAGAAAGTAGTCGACGACGTTGGCGTCAGTCACCGCCTCACTGAACTTCATAAAGTAGTGCAACACCGCCGGGATGATCCCCGCTGCACCATTGGTCGGCGCCGTGACCATGCGCCCACCGGCCGCGTTCTCTTCATTGACCGCGAGGGCAAACAGGTTGACCCATTCCATGGCGCTGAGGGTCGAGCCGATTACGTTGGGCTTGTTCAGTTCCTGCAGGCTGCGATGCAATTTCGCCGCGCGCCGACGCACATTCAGACCACCGGGGAGGATGCCTTCGTGCTTGAGGCCCTGCTCGACGCAATCCTGCATCGCCCACCACAGTTTCATCAGCCCGGCGCGAATTTCCTCTTCGCTGCGCCAGACCTTTTCGTTGGCCATCATCAGTTCAGCGACGCGCAGGTTGTTCTGTTTGCACAGTTCCAGCAGCTCGACCGCGCTGGAAAAGTCATACGGCAATTCGGTGCGATCCAGATCGACCACACCGCTGGAGGCCTGCGCCTGATCCACCACAAAACCGCCACCGACCGAATAGTAGGTGTCGCGATGAATATCCCCGTGATCGCCTTCGGCAATCAGGGTCATCGCGTTGGGGTGGAACGGCAGATTCTCGTCGATCAGGCGCATGTCGCGCGCCCAGACAAACGGCACCGACAAGCGCCCATCCAATAACAGGGTGTGGGTTTCACGCAGCGCCTGGATGCGCGGGCCGATCTGCGACGGGTCGATTGCGTCCGGCCACTCGCCCATCAGGCCCATGATCACCGCGTTGTCGCTGCCATGCCCGATACCGGTGGCCGACAGCGAACCGAACAGTTGCACTTCTATACGACGCACCTGTTCCAGCAGGTGTTTGTCCCTGAGCGACTCGACGAACAACGCCGCGGCGCGCATCGGCCCGACGGTGTGGGAACTGGACGGGCCGATGCCGATTTTGAACAGGTCGAAAACGCTGATAGCCATTGCTGCAGAGCTCCTGAGGATGCCGTTCCCGGGCTTGAAGCGCCCGCTGGCGGAGCTGCTACGCTCAAGCTGCGATCCGCCGGAATGCCCGCATCATCAGGCTTTTGTCGGGGCGCACGGCGTCTGACACCGACGCACTCATGCCCACCAACGCCGTGCCGCTTTCGTCCCCGGTTTTCGCCGTTTTTATGCGGTTCAGATGGCCAAACGGGGCTGAAAAAAGCTGTAAACGACGTCACTGACACTGGATGCGACCATCCCTGTACTGGATACGACCCACCCTGTAGGCGTCAGATTTTCACTGGTACATGATCGTTATGACTCGATTGCAAGGCGCCGTGGTAGAGCTGTCTCCAGAACGCCATCCAACCGCAACCTATAAGTGCGGTGGTCCAGTCGGAACACTGCCAAAAAAAACACCAAGGAGTCCATCCATGAAAGGTTCCCCGTCGTTGTTGTTGGCCGCCATGCTGAGTCTGCCGTTACTGGCTCAAGCCGCAGAACCGGCGCAGTGCAGTACCGTTAACTTCTCCGATGTCGGCTGGACCGACATCACCGCGACTACCGCGACCACCAGCGTCGTGCTCAACGCCCTCGGCTACAAGACCAAGACCACCATGATCTCCGTGCCCGTGACCTACAAATCGCTGGCCGACGGCAAGAACATGGACGTGTTCCTGGGTAACTGGATGCCGACCATGGAAAACGACATCAAGGCCTACCGCGATGCCGGCACCGTGGAAACCGTGCGCACCAACCTGAAGGGCGCCAAGTACACCCTCGCCGTTCCTCAGGCACTGTATGACAAGGGTCTGCACGACTTCGCCGACATCGCCAAATTCAAGAAAGAACTCGACGGCAAGATTTACGGCATCGAGCCAGGTAACGACGGCAACCGTCTGATCCAGAGCATGATCGACAAGAACGCCTTCGGCCTGAAGGACGCCGGCTTCAAGGTCGTGGAATCGTCCGAAGCGGGGATGCTATCGCAGGTCGACCGGGCGCAAAAACGCGACACCGCCGTGGTCTTCCTCGGCTGGGCACCGCACCCGATGAACAAGCGCTTCAAGATTCAATACCTGACCGGTGGCGACGATTTCTTCGGCCCCGATTTCGGTGCAGCGACCGTGGCGACCAACACCCGCAAGGGCTACGCCGAGGAATGCAGCAACGTCGGCCAGTTGCTGAAGAACCTGGAGTTCACCGTCGACATGGAAAGTGAACTGATGGGCAACATCCTCGACGACAAGATGAAGCCTGACGCGGCCGCCAAGGCCTGGCTGAAGAAGAATCCACAGGTGCTCGATACCTGGCTCGCTGGCGTGACCACCATTGACGGTAAACCTGGCCTGGAGGCCGTGAAAGCCAAACTGCAGTAATCGCTTATGCCGGACGGCGTAAGCCGTCCGGGCTGTTTATTTCCTTGCATGCGGACGTTCACTACCATGCTGATTGATCAGAAAATCCCTTTAGGCCAGTACATCGCGGGCTTCGTTGAATGGTTGACGCAACACGGCGCCAACACCTTCGACGCAATCGCCGTGACCCTGGAAACGATGATCCACGGCGTGACGTTTGCGCTGACCTGGTTCAATCCCTTCGTCTTGATCGGCCTCATTGCATTGCTCGCGCATTTCATCCAGCGCAAATGGGGACTGACTGCTTTTGTAATCGCCTCGTTCCTGCTGATCCTCAACCTGGGGTACTGGCAGGAAACCATGGAAACCCTCGCCCAGGTCATGTTCGCGACCCTGGTCTGCGTGGTCATCGGCGTGCCGTTGGGCATCGTCGCCGCGCACAAACCGATGTTCTACACGTTGATGCGTCCGGTACTCGATCTGATGCAGACCGTACCGACCTTCGTTTACCTCATTCCTACCCTGACCCTCTTCGGGCTGGGTGTGGTGCCGGGCCTGATCTCCACAGTGGTGTTCGCCATCGCTGCGCCGATCCGCCTGACCTACCTGGGCATCCGCGATGTCCCGCAAGAACTGATGGACGCCGGCAAGGCCTTCGGCTGCTCGCGTCGCCAATTGCTTTCACGGATCGAACTGCCTCACGCCATGCCGAGCATCGCGGCCGGCATCACCCAGTGCATCATGCTGTCGCTGTCGATGGTGGTGATCGCGGCACTGGTGGGCGCCGACGGACTCGGCAAACCGGTGGTCAACGCACTGAACACTGCTGATATCGCCCTGGGCTTCGAAGCGGGCCTGGCGATCGTACTGCTGGCGATCATGCTCGACCGTATCTGCAAACAACCCGACGCCAAAGCAGGGGGTGACGCATGAGCATAATTCGCTTCGAAGACGTCGACGTAATCTTCTCCAAGGATCCGCGCGAGGCACTCAAGCTGCTGGATCAGGGCATGACCCGCAACGAGATCCTGAAAAAGACCGGACAGATTGTCGGTGTGGAAAAAGCCACGCTGGACATCAACAAGGGCGAGATCTGCGTGCTGATGGGCCTGTCCGGCTCCGGCAAGTCGAGCCTGCTGCGCTGCATCAACGGCCTCAACACCGTGAGCCGCGGCAAGCTGTTCGTCGAGCATGAAAACCGCCAGATCGACATCGCCTCCTGCACCCCGGCCGAGCTGAAAATGATGCGCACCAAACGCATCGCCATGGTGTTCCAGAAGTTCGCCCTGATGCCGTGGCTGACGGTGCGCGAGAACATCAGTTTCGGACTGGAAATGCAGGGTCGCCCGGAGAAGGAACGCAAGAAGCTCGTCGATGAAAAGCTCGAACTGGTTGGCCTGACCCAATGGCGCAACAAGAAGCCTGACGAACTCTCCGGCGGTATGCAGCAGCGCGTAGGCCTGGCCCGGGCACTGGCGATGGACGCCGATATCCTGCTGATGGACGAACCGTTCTCGGCACTCGACCCGCTGATCCGTCAGGGTCTGCAGGATGAACTGCTGGAACTGCAACGCAAGCTGAGCAAGACCATCGTGTTCGTGAGCCATGACCTTGATGAAGCGCTGAAACTCGGTAGCCGCATCGCGATCATGAAAGACGGCCGGATCATCCAGTACAGCGTGCCGGAAGAGATCGTGCTGAACCCGGCGGACGACTACGTGCGCACCTTCGTTGCCCACACCAACCCGCTCAACGTGCTCTGCGGCCGCAGCCTGATGCGCACGCTGGACAACTGCAAACGCATCAACGGCTCAGTGTGCCTCGATCCGGGCGGCGATTCGTGGCTGGACCTGGCCGAAGGCAACACCATTAAAGGCGCGCGGCAGAACGGTTCAGTGCTGAACCTGCAGAACTGGGCACCGGGCCAAGCCGTGGAGGCTCTGGAGCGCAAGCCGACATTGGTGGACTCGAACATCGGTATGCGTGACGCGCTGCAGATTCGCTACCAGACCGGCAACAAACTGGTGCTGCACGACAACAACCATGTGGTGGGGATCTTGGGCGACAGTGAGTTGTATCACGCGTTGCTGGGCAAGAACCTCGGTTAAGGCAGGGATAAAAAAAGGGATCGCGGTGAGCGATCCCTTTTTTATTGGGTCAGGGAAAAGCCCCCTCACCCTAGCCCTCTCCCGGAGGGAGAGGGGACCTACCGGGGGATGCTGCAGATCTACACCGACCTGATCTTGCTTCACCGAATCCATAATCGACTCGATCTTTCAGGTCGATGTACAACGCCAGACACCTCGGTCAGCTCCCTCTCCCTACGGGCGGTCCGACGTTTCGGGAGGGTTGGGGTGAGGGGCTTTTGACTGGCATTGAAATTTCGAGTCGAACTCAGGCTTTGAAAGCCCCCGATCTGCTCCCTTTCCCCCTCTCCCTTGGGGAGAGGGCTGGGGTGAGGGGGCTTTTGACTTTAGCTATACACCCGGCCAAGAAGCTGCCGATGGCTTTCAAACTGATCAAGCACATCGCGTGTGATCTGATCCTGCGTGAAGCCCATCAGGTCGTAGTCCTGACTGCCGTTGTGCAGATACACCTCGGCGCGGTAGTAACGCTGGCGCGCCTCATCGGACTGAGCCGATTCGGTCGGGGTCGCGAGGTAGCCGTCCAGGCTCACTTCGTAGACGAAAGGGTTGCCCTCTTCCATCTCGACACGCACGCCCATGCAACGCTTGGATTTACCCAGCAGTGTCTGCACTTCCAGACCCTGAACACGCATTTGAGCGGCCGCGTCTTCCAGCGCCGGGCTGACCTGCTTGTCCATGAAGCGTTGCACCACCGATTGGCTCGGCTGCAGATCCAGCTGCGTCAGACGCTCACTGAAACCACGACGACCGCGCTCAGCCAGTTGCGCCTGCTCCTGTTCGATCTGCACGTCCTGACGCATCGCCTTGTGCAGGCCGAACATGAAGAACACCAGCACCACCGAGAACGGCAGACCGGCCAGCACCACCATGGTTTGCATGGCTTCGAAGTTACCGGCGAACAGCAGACCGATGGTCACCAGCGTGATCACCACCGACCAGAAGATCCGCAGCCAGTGCGGCGCATCTTCGTCGACGTTGCCGCCCTTGCAGGACAGATTCGCCATCATCACCGCGCCGGAGTCGGCCGGGGTCAGGAACAGCACGAAACCGACAAAGATCGACACACCGATGACGACTTTCGACGCCGGGTAGTGTTCCAGCAATTGATAAATCGCCATCGACGGCTGTTCCAGCGCCGTCTTGCCAAGCTCCACCGCCCCCTGGTTCATCACCAGATCCAGTGCCGAGTTACCGAAGATCGACAGCCAGGCCAAAGTGAAGCCCAGCGGAATCAGCAGCACACCGGCCACCAGTTCACGCACGGTACGGCCACGGGAAATACGCGCGATGAACATGCCAACGAATGGTGCCCAGGAAATCCACCACGCCCAGTAGAACAGAGTCCACAGGCCCAACCAGCGGTCGGACTTGGCGCTGTCGCCTTCATAGACGTACAGGTCGAAAGTCTTCAGCACCACGCCGTTGAGGTAATCGCCGATGTTCTGCACGAAGCCGTTAAGCAGGTGCAAAGTCGGGCCAAACAACAGCACGAAAATCAGCAGACCGCTGAACAGCACAATATTCAGGTTGGACAGACGACGGATGCCGTTTTCCACACCCGACACGGCAGCGATGGTCGCCACGGTGCTCATCACGATGATCACGATCAGCAGGTTAGTGTTGCTGTGTTCCATGCCGAACAGGTTTTCCAGGCCGGAGGACACTTGCAGCGAACCGATCCCCAGGTTGGTCACCAGACCCAGCAGGGTCACGAACATGCCGAAGCCGTCCACCGCGTGACCGGCCGCGCCTTTGACCCAACGCTCGCCCACCAGCGGATACAACGCCGAACGCAGTGCCAACGGCTGGTTATGACGGTAAGCGAAGTACGCCACGGCCAGACCGACCAGCGCGTAGATCGCCCAGCCGTGCAGGCCCCAGTGCAGGAACGTCAATTGCACCGCCTGACGCGCGGCCATGTTGGTGGCCGCTGCGCCTTCCGGCGGATTGAAGTAGTGGTCCAGCGGCTCGGACGCGCCGAAGTACAGCAGCGAAATACCGATACCCGACGAGAACAGCATCCCCGCCCAGGCGCCGTAACTGAAATCCGGGGTGTCGTCCTTGCTGCCCAGTTTGAGTTTGCCGTAGGAAGAAAACGCCAGGCCCACCACAAACACCAGGTAGGCGGCGATCACCACCATGTAGTACCAGCCGAAGCTGCGCGACAACCAGGCCTGAGCGATACCCAACAATCTGCCGGCCTCTTGCGGGGCGATGATCAGAATGGCGGTCAACAACAGAATCAGCGCGGTAGAGGTGTAGAACACCCAACCGTTGACCGTCACCTTCTCGGGCGGGGTCTTTATAAGCGAGGCAGAACTCATGGCACAAATGCTCCAGGCAGTGCGAGAGAAGAACACAAGGCAACACGGAACCCGACCAATCGGTTAGTTGGCAGCCGACCGGCGGGTGATATAAAGACACCCCGAAAACAGCCCGAACCTGCCGAAATGGCGCTGCGAATCGCTTTCGTGGCCGAGGTCTGGACGTTCATCCGAAACCTGGCCCTGAGCGTCTTGCCCTTTCAACACGTCCATCGAATCGCGAACCGCGCCATGCCCCACGCAGGTTTCAAGCATTTTCGGATGTCGGTTTATCGCCATTTACACGTAGGAAAAATCTGTAAATCGCGACGATTTGTCGCAGATCTTATTCTTTGTTGATTGAACGTTCAATCAAAACAAAATAGACTGGCCCTCAATCCGGTAGCCGTTTTTCGTCCACCGGAAGGCCTAAGGAGATGTGCAAGATGCCCAAGGTCGGGATGCAACCCATCCGCCGCCAACAACTGATCGAAGCCACGTTGCAGGCGGTCGATCAGGTCGGGATGGGGGACGCCAGCATTGCGCTGATCGCCCGTTTGGCCGGTGTCTCGAACGGCATCATCAGTCACTACTTTCAGGACAAGAACGGCCTGATTGCCGCCACGATGCGGTATCTGATGAATGTCCTCAGCGAGAACGTCACCGCACGCCGTCAGGCGCTGGCAGACAGCAGCCCACGGGCGCATCTGCAGGTGATCATCGAAGGCAACTTCGATGCCAGCCAGGTCAATGGCCCGGCAATGAAAACCTGGCTGGCCTTCTGGGCCACCAGCATGCACCAGCCGTCTTTGCACAGGTTGCAGCGGATCAACGATCACCGTCTGTATTCCAACCTGTGCTGCGAGTTCCGCCGTGTGTTGCCGCTCGAAGATGCGCGCAGCGCCGCGCGAGGACTGGCAGCGTTGATTGACGGTTTGTGGTTGCGCGGCGCTTTGTCGGGAGACGCTTTCGACACGGCGCAGGCGCAACAGATCGCTTACGAATACATGGATTTCCAATTGGCCAAGAAGGTGAGCTAGAGCACACAGAAAACGCTCAGCCCCTGAACTGTTACCGACCAGCGATGCCACAGCTACATGGCTCACCCGGTGACCAACGCCAACCACTCATGCACTTGCGAGGACACTATGGCCCGTTTCGAACTGCAAAAACTCTACATTGATGGCGCGTACTCCGACGCTGGCAGCGATGCCACCTTCGAAGCCATCAACCCGGCGAACGGTGAAGTCCTCGCCAACGTGCAACGTGCGACCAAGGAAGACGTCGAGCGTGCCGTGGTCAGCGCGGAAAAGGGCCAGAAAATCTGGGCAGCGATGACCGCCATGGAGCGTTCGCGCATCCTGCGTCGTGCCGTCGACATCCTGCGCGAACGCAACGATGAACTGGCCGCGCTGGAAACCCTGGACACCGGTAAAGCCTTCTCCGAAACCAAGTACGTCGACATCGTTACCGGCGCCGACGTGCTGGAATACTACGCAGGCCTGGTGCCGGCTATCGAAGGCGAGCAGATCCCGCTGCGTGACACGTCTTTCGTCTACACCCGTCGCGAGCCGCTGGGCGTAGTCGCCGGTATCGGCGCGTGGAACTACCCGATCCAGATCGCTCTGTGGAAATCCGCACCAGCCCTGGCGGCCGGTAACGCGATGATCTTCAAGCCAAGCGAAGTCACCTCGCTGACCACCCTGAAACTGGCCGAAATCTACACCGAAGCCGGCCTGCCCAACGGCGTGTTCAACGTGCTGACCGGCAGCGGCCGTGAAGTCGGCACCTGGCTGACCGAGCATCCGCGCATCGAGAAAGTCTCCTTCACCGGCGGCACCGACACCGGCAAGAAAGTCATGGCCAGCGCTTCGGCTTCGTCGCTGAAAGACGTGACCATGGAACTGGGCGGCAAATCGCCGTTGATCATCTGCGACGACGCCGACCTGGATCGCGCCGCCGACACCGCAATGATGGCCAACTTCTACAGCTCCGGTCAGGTCTGCACCAACGGCACTCGCGTGTTCGTACCGAGCCACCTGAAAGCCGCTTTCGAAGCCAAGATCGTCGAGCGCGTAGCGCGCATCCGCATCGGCAACCCGGAAGACGAAAACACCAACTTTGGCCCGCTGGTCAGCTTCGCCCACATGGAAAGCGTGCTGGGTTACATCGCCAAGGGTAAAGAAGAAGGTGCCCGCGTCCTGTGCGGCGGCGAGCGTCTGACCGACGGCGAGTTCGCCAAAGGCGCTTTCGTTGCACCGACCGTGTTCACCGATTGCACCGACGAGATGACCATCGTCCGTGAAGAAATCTTTGGCCCGGTGATGGCGATCCTCTCCTACGAGACCGAAGAAGAAGTGATCCGCCGCGCCAACGACACCGACTTCGGCCTGGCCGCCGGTATCGTGACCAAAGACCTGAACCGCGCGCACCGCGTGATTCATCAGCTGGAAGCCGGTATCTGCTGGATCAACGCCTGGGGCGAGTCCGACGCGAAAATGCCGGTGGGCGGTTACAAGCAGTCGGGCGTGGGCCGTGAAAACGGCATCAGCTCGCTGACCAACTACACACGCATCAAATCGGTACAGGTCGAGCTGGGCGATTACGTCTCGGTGTTCTGATCAGCTAGCTGATCAGCTGCAAGCGGCAAGTTTCAAGCTGCAAGTAAAAGCAGTTTGGGGTTGCCGCCCTCCCCGATTTCGAAGCCACAGCTCGCTGCTTTTTCTTGCAGCTTGAAGCTTGTGGCTTGTAGCTCCCCCAGGAGAACTTATGACTCAAGAATACGACTACATCATCATAGGGGCCGGTTCTGCAGGTAACACACTTGCGACCCGTCTGACTGAAGACGCAGGCGTCACCGTTCTGCTGCTCGAAGCCGGCGGTCCGGACTATCGTTTCGACTTCCGCACGCAAATGCCGGCTGCCCTGGCGTTCCCGCTGCAGGGTCGTCGCTACAACTGGGCTTACGAAACCGATCCAGAGCCACACATGGACGGTCGCCGGATGGAATGCGGTCGCGGCAAAGGCCTCGGCGGCTCCTCGCTGATCAACGGCATGTGCTACATCCGTGGCAACGCGATGGACTACGACGGCTGGGCGAAACTGCCAGGCCTGGAAGACTGGTCGTACCTCGACTGCCTGCCGTACTTCCGCAAAGCGGAAACCCGCGACATCGGCCCGAACGACTACCACGGTGGCGACGGTCCGGTCAGCGTGACCACACCGAAGGCCGGCAACAACCCGCTGTTCCACGCCATGGTTGAAGCCGGCGTGCAGGCCGGTTACCCGCGCACCGAAGACTTGAACGGCTACCAGCAGGAAGGCTTCGGCCCGATGGACCGCACCGTGACGCCGAACGGCCGTCGTGCTTCCACCGCCCGTGGCTACCTCGACGTCGCCAAGAAGCGTTCGACCCTGACCATCGTCACCCACGCCCTGACCGACAAGATCCTGTTCGAAGGCAAGCGTGCGGTCGGCGTGCGTTACCTGGTCGGTTCGGCTGAAGAACGCGTTGAAGTCAAAGCACGCAAGGAAGTCCTGCTGTGCTCCGGCGCCATCGCTTCGCCGCAGATTCTGCAGCGTTCCGGCGTCGGCCCGGCGAAACTGCTGGAAAGCCTCGACATCCCGGTCGTTCATGACCTGCCAGGCGTCGGTGAAAACCTGCAGGATCACCTCGAGCTGTACCTGCAATACGCTTGCACTCAACCGGTTTCGCTGTACCCGTCGCTGCTCTGGTACAACCAGCCGGCCATCGGTGCCGAGTGGCTGTTCAACGGCACCGGCATCGGCGCCAGTAACCAGTTCGAAGCCGGCGGTTTCATCCGTACTCGCGAAGAGTTCGAATGGCCGAACATCCAGTACCACTTCCTGCCGGTGGCGATTAACTACAACGGCAGCAACGGTGTGAAAGAGCACGGTTTCCAGGCACACATGGGTTCCATGCGTTCGCCGAGCCGTGGTCGCATCCAGGTCAAATCCAAGGATCCGCGCCAGCACCCGAGCATCCTGTTCAACTACATGGCCACCGAGCAGGACTGGCAGGAATTCCGTGACGGCATCCGCCTGACCCGCGAAATCATGCAGCAGCCGGCACTGGACGCCTTCCGTGGTCGCGAAATCAGCCCGGGCATCGACGTGCAAACCGATGAGCAGCTCGACAAGTTCATCCGCGAGCACGCCGAAACCGCGTTCCACCCGTCCTGCTCGTGCAAGATGGGCACCGACGACATGGCCGTCGTGGATGGCGAAGGTCGCGTGCACGGCATGCAGAGCCTGCGTGTGGTCGATGCCTCGATCATGCCGATCATTACCACCGGCAACCTCAACGCGCCGACGATCATGATGGCCGAGAAAATCGCCGACAAGATCCGTGGCCGCAAACCACTGCCGCGCAGCAACGCGCCGTACTACGTTGCGGGCGATGCGCCGGTGAAGGGCAAGCCGATGCGTGATATCACGCCTGTTGCTCAGTAAGTCGTAATACCGCGTCAAGGCTGATCGCTGGCAAGCCAGCTCCCACAGGGTTTTGTGTCGTTCACAGAAATTGTGTTCACCAAAAACCTGTGGGAGCCTGGCTTGCCAGCGATGAGGCCTGGCCATTCAGCACAAATCCCCCCGCTGCACAGTAAATCCCCCTACACCCCCTCTTCACTTGATCCTACCCCCACGCAGGCCTACTCTAGACCTCGCGCAATCGTTTCACCCCTCCCCGCCGAATCGCTGCACCCCGCAACTCCATAACAAGGAGGTTCCCGAATGTTCGATTTCCACCCCCAGCTCAAGCAGCGCTTCGCTGCCTTGCGCACGGGCGCCGAGTTCTTTTCCCTGCGGTATGTACGCGAGTCCGGCCAATACCTGTCGGTGCGCAAGAACGTCGCCGAGCCGCCGAGCCTGAGCCGCGACGAAGGCGCGATGCTCACCGTGCGCGTCAACGGGGTCGAGGCCTATGCCGCCACCAACGACCTGTCGCAGCAAGGCCTGCAAGCCGCCCTTGAACGCGCCGAGCAACAGGCCCGGCGGCTCAAGCCCCACGCCTTGCTCGACCTGCGCGATCAGCCGGTGTCGAGCGACCGCGCCGACTACTTTTCGCCCAATCTCGAACAACCCTTCCCGTCCCTGAGCGAATGCTTCGAGCTGCTCGGCGCGGAATCCGCCTCGGTGCCCAAGGATGAGCGCCTGGTGAACTGGCAAGTGAGCATCGGCATTACCCATGTCGAGCAGATCTACCTGAGCAGCGCCGGTGCCGAATTGCGCCAGGCCCAGCGTTTCGTCTACCCGAGCCTCGATGTCACTGCCTACGACGGCAACGACAGCCAGACCCGCAGCCTCGGCCGCGAGAACTTCGGCCAGCAGGGTGGCGCCGATGTGATCAGCCGTTGCGGTCTGGTCGGCGCCGGCCCGCAAGTGGCGGATCAGGCCCTGCAACTGCTGCTCGCGCCGAACACTCCGCAAGGCCCGCGCGACCTGCTGCTGATGCCGGATCAGATGATGCTGCAGATCCACGAGTCCATCGGTCACCCGCTGGAGCTGGACCGCATCCTCGGTGACGAGCGCAATTACGCCGGCACCAGTTTCGTCAAAACCAGCGACTTCGGCAGCCTGCAATACGGTTCGAAATTACTTAACGTGACCTTCGATCCGGGCATTCCCGAAGAGCTCGCCAGCTACGGCCATGACGACGACGGCACGGCGGCAAGCAAACAGTTCCTGATTCGCGATGGTTTGCTGCTGCGTCCTCTGGGCGGTGCACTGTCGCAATTTCGCGCCGGTCTCGACGGCGTCGCCAACAGCCGTGCCTGTGGCTGGAACCGCCCGCCGATCGACCGCATGGCCAACCTCAATATCGAGCCGGGCGATCAGCCACTGAACAAACTGATCGAAGGCATCGAGCACGGCATCCTGATGAGCACCAACCGCTCCTGGTCGATCGACGATGCGCGCAACAAATTCCAGTTCGGCTGCGAGTGGGGCCAGTTGATCGAAAACGGCGAACTCAAAGGCGTGGTGAAAAACCCGAACTACCGGGCGATTTCCGCGCATTTCTGGAAGAGCCTGCGCGCCGTCGGCGATGCCAACACCGTCAAGGTGCTGGGCACACCGAACTGCGGCAAGGGTGAACCGAACCAGGTGATTCGCGTCGGCCACGCTTCGCCGGCCTGCGTATTCAGCAACGTTGATGTGTTTGGGGGAGACGCCTGATGAGCATTTCGAAGAGTCAGTCCGACGCCTTCAAGGTCATGGTCAATTGGCTGCGCGACAGCGTGCGCGAGCCGGAACAATTCACCCTCAGCTTCGCCGCCGAGTCCTCGGCATTCGTGCGTTTCAATCACGCCAAGGTGCGGCAGGCCGGGCAAGTGCAGCAGGCCAATATCGTCCTGAAGCTGATCAACGATGGCCGCCACGCCGATCTGCAAATCACCCTGTCCGGCGATCAGGAAGCCGACCTGCAACGCCTCGCCGAGGGCCTGCATCAATTGCGCGAAACGTTGCCGTTGCTGCCGCAGGATCCGTACCTGTTGCTCAACCACAACGGTTGGCAGAGCGAGAACGTGCAGGAACATCCGCTACCGGACACCGAGCAGGTGGTCGAGGAAATCTGCACCGCCGCTGAAGGTCTGGATCTGGTCGGCTTCTACGCCGCCGGTCCCATCAGCCGCGGTTTCGCCAGTTCGTCGGGGGCGTTCGGCTGGCACCAGGCCAACAGCTTCAACTTCGATTTCAGCCTGTTTCACGACAATGGCGAAGCGGTGAAGGCCAGCTACGCCGGGCATGACTGGAGCAGTGAAGGGTTCGCCAGACGCTTCCAGCAGGCCCGCGAGCAACTGGCATTTCTCGGCCGCCCGTTGCGCACGCTGGCGCCGGGGCAGTACCGCGCGTATCTGGCACCGGCGGCGCTGGAAGAAATCATGGGCATGTTGAGCTGGGGCGGTTTCTCGGCGCAGTCGATTGCCAGCAAAAGCAGTCCGCTGCAAAAACTGTATGTCGGCGATCAGACGTTCAGTCCGCTGGTGTCGCTGGACGAGAAAGTCAGCGAATCGTTGAGCCCGGCGTTTTCCGGCGAGGGTTATCCGCGCAGTGATTTGCGGCTGATCGTCGACGGCAAGGCGGGCGATCAACTGGTCGGCTCGCGCAGTGCGGCGGAATACGGCCTGACCGCCAATGGCGCCAGCGGCGGCGAATCACCGAGTGCGCTGAACATGGCGGCGGGGAACCTGACGCAGGCAGAGATTCTCAAGCAGTTGGGCACCGGGCTGTACATCAGCAACCTGTGGTACCTGAACTTCTCCGATCAACCAGCGGCGCGCTTGACCGGCATGACCCGGTTTGCCACCTTCTGGGTCGAGAACGGCGAGATCCAGGCGCCGGTCAGCACCATGCGTTTCGACGACAGCGCCTACAGCCTGCTGGGTTCGCAGCTGGAAGCGTTGACCGCCGAGCGTGAGTTGCTGCTGTCGGCGAGTACGTACAGCCAGCGCAATACTTCGTCGGCGTTGCTGCCGGGGGCGCTGGTCAGCCGACTGACCCTAACCCTGTAAACACGCTATTCCCCAATACACGGGGGCTTGAGTACAAGGCCCTGTGGCGAGGGGATTTATCCCCGTTGGGGTGCGCAGCGCCCCCTATATCCCCCACCTCGGTGAATCAGGTGGATCGCAACCCACCTTCTCAGGGCCGCTGCGCGACCCAACGGGGATAAATCCCCTCGCCACAGGGTTTCAGTCAGAACAGAAATTTCGGATAACACCAACAAGAGGTTCCATGCCCAACCGCCCGCCTCTCGACGCCATCACCGCACGCTGGTTGCCGTGGGTCGTCGCCATTGCATTCTTCATGCAGTCCCTCGACGGGACCATCCTCAACACCGCCCTGCCGGCCATGGCTCGGGATCTGGCCGAAGACCCCTTGCGCATGCAAGGCGTGATCATCGCCTACATGCTCACCGTGGCCCTGCTGATACCGGCCTCAGGCTGGATCGCCGACCGCTTCGGCACCAAGAAGATCTTCTTCGGCGCGATTCTGCTATTCAGCTTCGGCTCACTGCTCTGCGCGCTGTCGAGCAGCCTGAGCATGCTGATTGGCGCGCGGGTCATTCAGGGCCTGGGCGGTGCGCTGATGCTGCCGGTCGGACGCCTGGTGGTGCTGCGCGCCTATCCACGCTCGGAACTGGTGCGGATCATGGGCTTCATCACCATTCCCGGCCTGCTCGGCCCGTTGATCGGCCCGACCATGGGCGGCTGGATGGTGCAGTACCTGACCTGGCACTGGATCTTCCTGATTAACCTGCCGGTCGGCGTCATCGGTTGTTACGCGGTGTGGAAGTTCATCCCCGACCTGCGCGGCAGCGAGCGCACACGGTTTGATAGTCTCGGTTTCCTGCTGTTCGGCGCGGCGATGATCCTCATCACCATCGCCATGGAAGGCCTTGGCGAATTGCACCTGCCGCACTTGCGGGTGATGCTGCTGCTGTTCGCCGGTCTGGCCTGTCTGGCGGCGTACTGGCTGCGCGCCGGGCACGTGGAAAATCCGCTGTTCGCCCCGTCGCTGTTCAAGACCCGCACCTTTGCCGTCGGCATTCTCGGCAACCTGTTCGCCCGACTGGGCAGCGGTGCCCTGCCGTTTCTGGTGCCGTTGCTGCTGCAAGTGGCGCTGGGTTATTCGCCGTCCCAGGCCGGGATGAGCATGTTGCCGCTGGCCGCTGCGGCGATGTTTGCCAAGTGGATGGCACGCCCGCTGATCGAACGCCTCGGCTACCGCATCGTGCTCACCGGCAACACCCTGGCACTGGGGATCATGCTGGCGAGCATGGGCCTGGTCAGCGAGCAGACGCCGTACTGGCTGCTGCTGTGCCTGCTGGCCGTGCTTGGCGCGATCAACTCGCTGCAATTCACTGCAATGAACACCGTGACCCTGATCGACCTCGACGACGCCAGCGCCAGCAGCGGCAACAGTTTGCTGTCGGTGGTGGCGCAATTGTCGTTGAGTCTGGGGGTGGCGTGCGCCGGTGCGTTGCTCGGTGGCTTTACGGCAGAGATCGGCAACGATGGCGTGGAAACCGTGCTCGGCGCGTTCCAGCTGACCTTCGTCACCGTCGGGATCATGGCGATGCTCGCCGCGACGATTTTCTCGCAACTGTCGAAAGAAGACGGCCGGCGGGCCAAGCGTCCGGAAGAACACATCGAACACTGATGTGTGATGCAGGGCTTTTGTGGCGAGGGGATTTATCCCCGTTGGGGTGCGCAGCAGCCCCAAGAAGGTTGGATGCGATCAGCCTGATGTTCCGAGGTGGCGGGTATAGGGGGCTGCTGCGCAGCCCAGCGGGGATAAATCCCCTCGCCACAAGGAATGCTGTTTGCCACTGGGTTTGATGTGCATTGCACACTGTTCGTCCAGAACTTTCGAAGAAAGTGGCACGGGGCTGCTACACTGCGCGACATTTTGTTTTGCAGGCCAGTCCCGTGACCACCATCGCCACCGCTTTTAATACTCTGCCGCTGTCCGCCGCCATGCTGGCTAACCTCGAATCCCTCGGTTATGCCCAGATGACGCCGATCCAGGCGCAGAGCTTGCCGGTGATCCTCAAGGGGATGGACCTGATCGCCCAGGCCAAGACCGGCAGCGGCAAGACCGCCGCGTTCGGCATTGGCCTGCTCAACCCGATCAACCCGCGTTACTTCGGTTGCCAGGCACTGGTGATCTGCCCGACCCGTGAGCTGGCCGACCAGGTCGCCAAGGAAGTCCGACGTCTGGCCCGCGCCGAAGACAACATCAAGGTCCTGACCCTGTGCGGCGGCGTGTCGTTCGGCCCGCAGATCGCTTCGCTGGAGCACGGCGCGCACATCATCGTCGGCACCCCGGGGCGTATCCAGCAACACCTGCGCAAGGGTTCGCTGGTGCTCGACGGCCTGAACACGCTGATCCTCGACGAAGCCGACCGCATGCTCGACATGGGTTTCTACGACGCCATCGAAGACATCATCGAACAGACCCCGTCGCGCCGGCAGACCCTGCTGTTCTCCGCCACGTACCCGGTGGGCATCAAGCAACTGGCGTCGAAATTCATGCGTGATCCGCAAACGGTGAAAGCCGAAGCGTTCCACGACGACACGCAGATCGAACAGCGCTTCTACGAGATTTCTCCGGAAGAACGCATGAGCGCGGTGACCAAAGTCCTGCACCACTTCCGCCCAGCCTCCTGCGTGGCGTTCTGCTTCACCAAGCAGCAGGTGCAGGAAACCGTCGATCACCTGACCGCCAAAGGCATTTCCGCCGTCGGCCTGCATGGCGACCTGGAACAGCGTGATCGCGATCAGGTGCTGGCGATGTTCGCCAACCGCAGCACCTCGGTTCTGGTCGCCACCGACGTCGCCGCCCGTGGCCTGGACATCGACGCGCTGGACATGGTGATCAACGTCGAGCTGGCCCGCGACTCGGAAATCCACATTCACCGCGTTGGCCGTACCGGTCGCGCTGGCGAGAAAGGCATCGCGGTCAGCCTCGTTGCACCGTCCGAAGCCCATCGCGCGCAAGCTATCGAACAGCTGCAGAAAGCCCCGCTGAACTGGGACCAGGTGGACAACCTCAAATCCCAGGGCGGCGCGCCATTGCAGCCACCGATGAGCACCCTGTGCATCGCCGGCGGCCGTAAAGACAAAGTGCGTCCGGGCGACATCCTCGGCGCGCTGACCGGCGACGCCGGCATCCCGGGCGCCCAGGTCGGCAAGATCGCGATCTTCGACTTCCAGTCGTATGTGGCGGTTGAGCGCACCGTGGTCATGCAGGCGCTGCAGCGTTTGAACAACGGCAAGATCAAGGGCCGTTCGCTGCGCGTGCGTGTTTTGTAAACGATCTTCCATCCGAGGAAGGTCCCTGTGGGAGCGGGCTTGCCCGCGATGACGGACTGACAGACAACATCCATGTTGAATGTGCAGGCCTCATCGCGGGCAAGCCCACTCCCACATGGGCCGCCGGTGATTTTGAAATTTGTGTGAGGACACCGTTTTGCGCTCTACCGAAGTCGTGATCATTGGCGCTGGCGCCGCAGGGTTGATGTGTGCACTGACCGCCGCCGGGCGTGGGCGTGAAGTGTTGCTGCTCGATCATGCGAACAAGGCCGGCAAGAAAATCCTGATGTCCGGCGGTGGCCGCTGCAATTTCACCAACATGTACACCGAGCCGGGCAATTTCCTCTCGCACAACCCGCATTTCTGCAAATCCGCACTGGCGCGTTACACCCAGTGGGATTTCATCGGCATGGTCGGCAAGCATGGCGTGCCGTACCACGAGAAAAAACTCGGCCAGCTGTTCTGCGATAACAAATCCAGCGACATCCTCGGCATGCTGCTCGACGAGTGCGATCAGGTCGGCGTCGAGCTGCACCTGGACACCTCGATCCAGACCATCGAGAAGGTCGAGAGCGGTTACCTGCTCGACACCACCCTCGGCCAGTTGCAGTGCCAGTCGCTGGTGATCGCCACCGGCGGACTGTCGATCCCGACACTGGGCGCCACCGGTTTCGGTTATCAGGTGGCCAAACAGTTCGGCCATGAACTGCTGCCGACCCGAGCCGGGCTGGTGCCGTTCACCATCACCGATCAGCTCAAGGAACTGTGCACCGAGCTGTCCGGCACATCGGTGGATTGCCTGGTCAGCTGCAACGACCAGAGCTTTCGCGAGAACATCCTGTTCACCCACCGTGGCCTCAGCGGCCCGGCGATTTTGCAGATCTCGTCGTTCTGGGAGCCGGGTGACACCGTGGAGATCAATCTGCTGCCGGACCACGACGCGGCCGCGTGGCTGCAACAGCAAGTGGCCGAACGCCCGAACAGCGAACTGAAAACCCTGCTCGGCGAGATCTTCACCAAGAAGATGGCCAACCTGCTGGCGGACAACTGGTTCGTCTCCAAACCGATGAAGCAGTACACCCACGCCGAACTGGCGCAGATCGCCGACAAGCTGGGCAGCTGGAAAGTCGTGCCGGCCGGCACCGAAGGCTATCGCACGGCCGAAGTGACCCTCGGCGGCGTCGACACCCGCGAAGTGTCGTCCAAGACCATGGAATCACTGAAAAGCCCTGGCCTGTATTTCATCGGCGAAGTGCTCGACGTCACCGGCCACCTGGGCGGCTTCAACTTCCAGTGGGCCTGGGCCTCGGGTTACGCGGCCGCGCAGTACGCCTGATCCAAATACAAAACCCTGTGGGAGCGAGCTTGCTCGCGAAGGCGATGTGTCAGTCACCACAAAGTTGACTGACACATCGCATTCGCGAGCAAGCTCGCTCCCACAGTGGTTTGTGGTGTATGTAAAAGGAACACTTTTTGCTGTCAGATGTGCTCGGCGCCATTGCGTCGGCGTCATTACTGGCTCAATTTAGCGGCATCGCCTCGGAAGGCCTTCGCACTTCATGTCCTCGACCTCGTTTCGTCAGTCTTTGCGGCGCCTGTGGGCGCTGGATAAATTCAGCTACAGCGTGCGGGTATTCATCGCCCTGACGGGCAGCATGGCGCTGTGTTGGTATCAGGATGAAATGGGCCTGCTGATCCCGTTGTTCCTGGGGATCATCGCCAGCGCCCTGGCCGAGACCGACGACAGTTGGCAGGGCCGCCTCAACGCCCTGGCGGTGACGCTGGTGTGTTTCAGCATCGCCGCGCTGTCGGTGGAATTGCTCTTCCCCTACCCCGTCGTATTTGCCATCGCCCTGGCCTTGGCCAGCTTCGGCCTGACCATGCTCGGCGCCCTCGGCGAGCGCTATGGCGCGATTGCTTCGGCGACGTTGATTCTGTCCGTATACACGATGATCGGCGTCGATCAGCGCGGCGGCGCGGTCACCGATTTCTGGCACGAACCGATGCTGCTGGTGGCCGGTGCCGCGTGGTACGGCTTGCTTTCGGTACTGTGGCAGGCGATGTTTTCCAACCAGCCGGTGCAGCAGAGTCTGGCGCGGCTGTTCCGCGAACTGGGCTTTTACCTGAAGCTGAAATCATCGCTGTTCGAGCCAATCCGGCAGATGGACGTCGAAGCCCGGCGCCTGGAACTGGCACAGCAAAACGGTCGCGTCGTGGCAGCACTGAACAGCGCCAAGGAAATCATCCTGCACCGGGTCGGCAACGGTCGTCCGGGTTCGAAAGTCAGCCGCTACCTCAAGCTGTACTTCCTCGCCCAGGACATCCACGAACGCGCCAGTTCTTCGCACTATCCGTACAACGCGCTGGCCGAAGCGTTCTTCCACAGCGACGTGCTGTTCCGCTGCCAGCGCCTGCTGCGCCAGCAGGGCAAAGCCTGCCGGGCCCTAGCCGAGTCGATCCAGATGCGCCAGCCTTTCATCTACGATGCCAGCTTCGCCGAAGCCCTGAGCGACCTCGACGCCTCCCTTGAACACCTGCGTATCCAGAGCAACCCGGCGTGGCGCGGCCTGCTGCGTTCGCTGCGCGCACTGGCGGCCAACCTCGGCACCCTCGACCGTTTGCTCAGCGATGCGAGCAACCCGGATGCCCTGGCCGATGCGACTGACAGCAGCCTGCTCGACCGCTCGCCACGCAACCTCAAGGACGTGTGGGTGCGCTTGCGCACGCAACTGACGCCGACCTCTTTGCTGTTCCGCCACGCCCTGCGCCTGCCACTGGCATTGAGTATCGGCTACGGCATGGTGCACCTGATTCACCCGTCGCAAGGCTACTGGATCATCCTCACCACGCTGTTCGTCTGCCAACCGAACTACGGCGCGACGCGACGCAAACTCGGGCAGCGGATTCTCGGCACCGCCATCGGCCTGACCGTGGCGTGGGCACTGTTCGATCTGTTCCCCAGCCCGCTGGTGCAGTCGTGCTTCGCGATCGCCGCCGGGGTGGTGTTCTTTATCAACCGCACCACCCGCTACACCCTGGCGACCGCCGCAATCACCATCATGGTGCTGTTCTGCTTCAACCAGGTTGGCGACGGCTACGGGCTGTTCCTGCCGAGGCTGTTCGATACCTTGCTCGGCAGCCTGATCGCCGGCCTGACGGTGTTCCTGTTCCTCCCGGACTGGCAGGGTCGACGCCTGAACAAGGTGCTGGCCAACACCCTGACCTGCAACAGCATCTATCTGCGCCAGATCATGCAGCAATACGCCGCCGGCAAAAGCGACGACCTCGCCTATCGCCTGGCCCGACGCAACGCGCACAACGCCGACGCGGCACTGTCGACCACGCTGGCAAACATGCTGATGGAGCCGGGGCATTTCCGCAAGGAAGCAGACGTTGGCTTCCGTTTTCTGGTGCTGTCGCACACCTTGCTCAGTTATTTGTCAGGGCTGGGTGCGCATCGCGAGACTCAGCTCCCGGCGGAAGTGCGTGAACACCTGATCGACGGCGCCGGGGTGAAGCTGGCCGCCAGCATTGATGAAATCGCCCAGGGATTGGCGAACAAGCAACCAGTGGCGATTCAAAGCGATGAAGAAGAAGCGCTGGCCAATGAGCTGGAGCAGATGCCGGACGAGATTGATGAAGGACAGCGACTGGTGCAGACGCAACTGGCGCTGATCTGCCGGCAACTGGGGCCGTTACGGACGTTGGCGGCGCACCTGATCAAGGACACCAGCGAGGTTTGAGGTGGCCGGGCGGGCCCTTTCGCGAGCAAGCTCGCTCCCACAAGGTTAATTGGTGAACCACCGTTTTGTGGTCAACCTTAACCACTGTGGGAGCGAGCTTGCTCGCGAAGGCGTCAGCACAGGCACCACGATTCCTGGATTCTCACATCCCATGCTGCCTCAACAACTTGTCATAACTGCCATCCGCCTTCATCGCCGCAATCGCCTTATCAAACCCGGCCACAATCTGCTCATGCTGCGGATTCTTCAGGCTCACCAGAATATGCAGGCTGTTCTCGCTCAACGGCTTGGGCAGAAACTCCAAGGCGTTGCGCACTTTCGGTGATTCGCGGGCCAGGTAATAGCGCGCGACGTACTCGTCTTCCAGCGTCAGTTTGACCCGATCCGCCGCGAGCATGCGCACGGCCATGGCGAAGTTATGCACAGGGACTTTCTGCAGCGCCGTGTCGGCGTCGAACGGCGCCGAATAGGCGTAACCACGCACCACCGCAATCGGATACGTGTGCAGTTGCTGCAGATTGTTGTAGTCGAGCGGCGTGTCTTTGCGTTTGAGAAAGCGGATACGGTTGAGCAGATACTCACCGGAGAACTGGCCGAGTTTGGTGCGCTCGTCGTTGTACCAAGCGTTGACCAGCACGTCATAACGCCCTTCGCCCACGCCCAGCAGCGCCCGCGCCCACGGCACTTGTTCATAGTCGCTGGCATAACCGGCCCGGGCCAGCGCGGTGCTGACAATGTCAGTGGCCAGACCGCCGTTGACCAGCGTGTCATCCGTAAAGGGTGGCCAGATATCAAACACCAGCCGCAGCTTTTCCGCTGCAGCGCTCTGGCCCAGCAAGAGCAATCCGACCAGAGCAACGGCTCGATGCAGTCGCGGCATGCTTGAAAATCCTTAGCGGGCGGGCTGCCCGACGTGTTTTTCAGTCAAAACCCAAAGGCCCCGTACCGGCGAAACCCAGGCCCTAACATTAGCTCATTGAAGCCAGTGCACAGCGCTCACCAGCAGATTACACAAAGAAGACAAGGCTGCGAGAAAGGAATGATGGCATTTTGACCTTTGTCACAGACTCTTACGCCATACAGACATCTTTGGCGCGTGCGCTTAGTATCGGGCGACACGTTCAAGGAATCGGCAAATGACTATCGAGTGGATCTGCAAACATCACAGCGACCTGGGTAAAGAGCAGCTGTACGCGCTTCTGAAATTGCGCTCGGAAGTGTTCGTGGTCGAACAGAAATGTGCGTATCCGGATCTCGATGGTCAGGATCTGGAGGGCGACACCTACCATTTGATGGGTTGGGACAATGATCAGTTGGTGGCGTACCTGCGCCTGCTGGACCCGGAATCCCAGGGCGGTGACGTGGTGATCGGCCGCGTGGTCACGGCGCCGCAGGGGCGCGGCAAAGGGCTCGGCCACGAAATGATGGAACAGGCGCTGAAACAGGCCGAGAAGCATTGGCCACAGGTGCCGATCTACCTGTCGGCACAGGCGCATTTGCAGGGGTATTACGGCAAGTACGGCTTTGTGGTGGCGGGTGAGGAGTATCTGGAGGATGACATTCCGCATATCGGGATGCGTCGTTCCTGAACAGCCCTCACCCTAGCCCTCTCCCGGAGGGAGAGGGGCCTGACCTTATTGTCTTGCGTCAGACATCGACCTGAAAAACCGCGTCGATTATTCACAGCGACAATTTCAGATCGGCGTACCTCTCCAATATCCCCCAATCGGTCCCCTATCCCTCCGGGAGAGGGGACTGACCTTATTGTCTTGCGTCAGACATCGACCTGAAAAACCGCGTCGATTATTCACAGCGACAATTTCAGGTCGGCGTACCTCTCCAAGATCCCCCTATCAATCCCCTCTCCCTCCGGGAGAGGGGACTGACCTTATTGTCTTGCGTCAGACATCGACCTGAAAAACCGCGTCGATTATGGATTCACAGCGACAATTTCAGGTCGGCGTACCTCTCCAATATCCCCCAATCAATCCCCTCTCCCTCCGGGAGAGGGGATTGACCTTATTGTCTTGCGTCAGACATCGACCTGAAAAACCACGTCGATTATGGATTCACAGCGACAATTTCAGGTCGGCGTACCTCTCCAATATCTCCCAATCGGTCCCCTATCCCTCCGGGAGAGGGGACTGACCTTATTGTCTTGCGTCAGACATCGACCTGAAAAAACCACGTCGATTATGGATTCACAGCGACAATTTCAGGTCGGCGTACCTCTCCAATATCCCCCAATCAATCCCCTATCCCTCCGGGAGAGGGGACTGACCTTATTGTCTTGCGTCAGACATCGACCTGAAAAACCGCGTCGATTATGGATTCACAGCGACAATTTCAGGTCGGTGTACCTCTCCAATATCCCCCAATCAATCCCCTCTCCCTCCGGGAGTGTATGTACCGGACACATGGTGGACAGGTGTTCGGAGACATGGTGGACACTTTTTAATAGGCACATTGCTCATCACTAAGGAGATGACCTGTGTCTTGGGAAGAGGTGTCCACTGTGCAGCTTCGTTCAGAATTCGTGCTTTTGGCTCGGCAAGAAGGGGCCAATGTCCGGCAGCTTTGCCGTCGATTTAATATCAGCCCAAGCACCGCCTATAAATGGCTTAACAGGTTTGAAAACCTGGGTGCAGAAGGACTGAACGATCAGTCTCGACGACCGAAGACATCACCCAAGCGATGTGCTGATGAGGTTGAACAGCAGATTTTGACCGTGAGTCAGGAGTACGCGGCCTGGGGCGCTCGCAAGCTCAAACGTGTGTTGGAAGACAACGGCTTAGTGATGCCTTCGGTCAGTACCGTGCATGCGGTTTTACAGCGTCATTCACGCGTTGATCCAAAGGCCGCCGAGATCAAACCGTTTATCCGTTTTGAGCATGAAGCGCCCAACGATCTTTGGCAGATGGACTTCAAGGGGCATATCAGTCTGGGTCAGGGGCGTTGCCATCCGTTGACGATACTGGACGATCATTCGCGGTTTTCACTGTGCATCGCGGCGTGTATCAATGAGCAGCGCGACACCGTCCAGGAGCATCTGGTCCGGGCCTTTCGGCGCTATGGCCTGCCTTTGCGCATGACGATGGACAACGGCTCTCCATGGGGTGATCAGACAGGCGTTTATACCGCGCTGGAGGTCTGGCTGATGAGTCAAGGCATCAAGGTCGGCCACTCTCGACCTTATCATCCGCAAACCCAAGGAAAGCTGGAACGCTTCCACCGCAGTCTGAAAAATGAAGTCCTCCAGGGTCAGCACTTTAACGATCTCAACAGCGCGCAACGGGCGTTTGATATCTGGCGTGATATTTACAACCAGAAGCGCCCGCATCAAGCGCTGGACATGCAGGTTCCTGCTACTCGGTACAGCAGCAGCTCAAGGGAATATCAGGAGCAACCCGCAGCGCCGGAGTACGACGATGGTGATGTGGTCAGGAAGGTTCAGGTAAAGGGCGAGATCTACTGGAGGAACCGTGAATACACAGTCGGGAAAGCTTTTTACGGGAAGTCAGTAGCTATCCGGGAAACGACGGAGGACGGCATCCACGATGTCTACTGGAGTAGACATCGCATCGCCCGAATCGACTTGAACTTGCAGATCGTTATGGCAGGTAAGAAGATCTAAAACCGTCCACCATGTCTCCGAACATGTGTCCACCATGTCTCCGGTACATACAGGGAGAGGGCTAGGGTGAGGGGCTTTTTTCAGGGATACTCCAGAACAGCCTTGATCTGCCGCAAATTACGCTCGATCCACCCGCGATCAATCGCCCCCCACTCACGAATCCGATAGCGCCCGGCGTGATTTCGCGCGCCCTCTTCCTGCTCGAATTCACAGACGATATCCAGATCCGCCAGCGCGGCAATCGTGTCCTGCGCCGTGCGCCGGGGCATGCCAGTCACTTCGGTCAGTGTCGGCACACTCGGCGCCAGACCGCTGTCGATCAGGTACGCCACGTACAAGCGGCGGTAGAAACTGCTTTTGGTCTTGCTGACGTCCATCCACACCTTCCTGGTTGCGTACTGTTAAGCCTGCATATCCCGCCACGTCAGATACACCCGCAGATCGAACTCGACCTGGTGATACCCCGGCAGCATGTGCTCGCACAATTTATAGAACGCCTTGTTGTGATCCGATTCCTTGAAGTGCGCCAGCTCGTGCACCACGATCATTTTCAGGAAGTCCGGCGCGGCGTCCTTGAACAACGAGGCGATACGGATCTCTTTCTTCGCCTTGAGCTTGCCACCCTGCACCCGCGACACCGTGGTGTGCAGGCCGAGGGCGCGGTGAGTCAGGTCGAGGCGGTTATCGAACAGCACCTTGTCGATAGCGGGCGCGTTGCGCAGGTATTCCTGCTTCAGGTCCAGCGCGTAGCTGTACAACGCTTTGTCGCTCTGCACATCGTGGCGCCCCGGATAGCGTTGGCTCAGGTAATCGCCCAGACGCCCTTCGGCAATCAGTTGGCGCACCTGGTCCTGCAATGGCGCGGGATAGGCCTGGAGGTACTTCAACACAGTCATGAAGGGCGACACGGTTCGCAAAAAGGTGCGCCAGTGTAGCGAATTCAACCGGGCAGCGCGCTCCAGTCGAAGGGCTCGGCGAAACTGGCGGCGTCTTCGGCGATCAATGGCCGTGCCACAAGAAAACCCTGCACGTATTCGCAGCCATGAGCTTGCAGCCATTGGTACTGCTCAATGGTTTCGACCCCCTCGGCGATCACCAGCAAACCGTATTGTTTGCACAGATTGATCACCGTACTGACCAGCGACGCATCGCGCTGGGAGTCCGGCAAGCGCGCAATCAGATGGCGGTCGAGCTTGAGCGTATCCAGTTCCAGATCACGCAGATGCGCCAGCGAACAGGGTCCGGAGCCGAAGTCATCGAGTGCCACACGCACCCCGAGATTACGCAGCAGGCGCAGTTGCTTGCGGGTTTCATCGGGGTTTTGCATCAAGGCTTCTTCGGTCACCTCGACCTCCAGCTGCCGCGGCTGCAAGGCATGTCGCTCCATGACCTGACGCAACTCGGTGACCAGATTCGGCAGGCTGAACTGGGTGTTGCTCAAACTCACCCCCAGGACCAGATCTTCGGCGAACAGGGTTTCCCAGGCTTTGCGCTGGCCGGCGCCACGATGGTAAATCCAGCTGCCGAGGCGGCTGATCAGCCGCGCCTCCTCCAGCAACGGCAGGAACAGGCCCGGTGGCACATCGCCGACGCTCGGGTGCTGCCAGCGCAATAGCGCCTCGAAGCCACGAATCTGCCCGGTGTCGATCGCTACTTGCGGCTGATAGACCAGATTGAAGTCGCGGTTCTCGATGGCGCTGCGCACGCTTTCTTCGAGCATCAGTCGTGAGCGGGCCCGGCCGTTCATTTCGTGATCGTAAAAACGATATTGCTGACGTCCGGCGCGCTTGGCTTCGTACATGGCTATGTCGGAGGCACGCAGCAAGCCATCCAGATTCGATCCGCAATCGGGATAAGTGGCGATGCCGATGCTGGCGCCGAGGGCGATGTCCAGCCCTTCGATTTGCTGACAGATCGACACACGCTCGATGAGCTTCTCGGCAATCTTCGCCGCCTGCTCGGGAAACTCCAGATCCAGCAACGCCGTGAACTCGTCGCCGCCCATGCGCGCAAGAATATCGAACGGGCGCAAACACGCCTTCAATTGCTCGGACACCCAGCGCAGTACGCGGTCACCGGCATCATGCCCGAGCGAGTCATTGACGCGTTTGAAACCGTCGAGGTCCAGGTACAGCAACACCCAACTGCTGTCATTGCGTTCGCCACGCAACAACAGGTTTTCCACCGTCTGATAAAAGCCGCGACGATTGAGCAACCCGGTCAGTGGATCGGTGACGGCCTGAAATTCCAGCTGCTGATGCAGATGACGCACCACCGACATATCCAGCACCGTGACCACCATCGCCTGCTGTTCGGCGGGTAACGGCGCACAGGACAGCGCCACCGGCACCTGCTGGCCCGGAGCAGTACGCAGCAAAGCGTCATGCAGGCGCAGGGTTTCGCCGCGTTTGTAGCTGCCCTTGAATTCAGAATCGGCCCACAACGGAATGTGCGGTTTCTGCAGGTAATCGAGAAATTCCTTGCCCTCCAGCTCCTTCACCGGCGCATTGAGCAACCGTGAAATCGCCGGGTTGGCGAAGCGGATCAAGCCATCCTCGCCGAGCACCAAAATGCCTTCGGCCGCGTTGTCCAGCACCGACGCATTGAAGGCCCGGGCCACCTCCAGATCATGGGACAAACGCTGCAAGGCCCGGCGATTGCGCTGGTGTTCCAGCAACGCCTGCACTTTCGGCTTGAGGATCTGCGGGTCGAAGGGTTTGAACAGGTAATCCACCGCACCACTGGCATAGCCCTTGATCACGGCGTCCTGGGATTGTTCATTGGCGGTCAGGAAAATAATCGGCGTGAGGCGCGTGCGCTGGCTGCCACGCATCAACCGCGCCACTTCAAAGCCGTCCATGCCCGGCATCTGCACGTCCAGCAGCACCAGATCGACATCGTGAGTGAGCAGCAGATTGAGCGCTTCGAAACCGGAGGCTGCGGTGATGACGTGCCAATCCTGACGTTGCAGCAACGCGCGCATGCTGATCAGGTTTTCAGGGTAATCATCAACGATCAAAAGGACAGAGCTGCCTTCACCTGGCGGGGGTTGCGCGCATTCCATGCTGCTTCTCTTGTCGGGACTTCAGGGCGATTCCGGTAAAACCGTACACACATCGAGCCTTCACTCTAGTCGTGGATCCGAAAAAGCAGAAGCTGTCATCAAGCCATCATTTAACCAAAGCGTGAGTTTGCCGACTAACGGTCACCGCTGAAGCCCCCGGAAACCGGCAGAGATGGCATTTCGACAGGATGTTGACGTCAATCATCCGCCAAGCGGGCATTAACAAAAAATCTCTCTACGCTTATAAAGGCCGCCCCAAAAGGCGCGAGCTAGAGCTTCTGGCACCCGCGTACAGGATGAACCGAGTGGAAGAACCGACATGATCGATCTCGCAACCTGGAACCTCAGCGTTCCCGTTGGCAGCCCGCCATACACCGTCGAAACCTCCAAACTGGTGAACGGCTTCAAAGATCAATACTTCCATTCCGACACCGGCACCTTGTTTTTCTGGTCACCGGTCACCGGGTCAAAAACCGAAAACGCCATCTACCCGCGCACCGAACTGCGCGAAACCTTCAGCAACGGCACCTTGCGCAACTGGTACTACCCCGACGCCGACAACCTGCTGCGCGCCACCCTCGCGGTGAACAAGGTCCCCAGTTCCGGCAAGATCGTCATTGGCCAGATCCACGCCTACGAAAGCCAGAAGCCGATGGTCAAACTCGAATACCAGTACAAGACCAAAACCGCGACCGGCAACCTGGTGATCAAGGTGCGCATGCACCCCGATGACGACGAAAGCCGCGTTATCACCCTGGCCACCGGGATCAAACTGAACAACGAATTCAACTACCTCATCCACTTGAGCCCCGGCGGCGCACTGGGTGTGAGTGCGGCGGGTTACCAGTGGGATTCACAAATCAGCGCCACGTGGCGCAACAAGCCGCTGTACTTCAAGGCCGGCGTGTATGTGCAGGACAACACGGGCTACACCAGCGAAGGTGGCCAGGTGACCTTCAGCAAACTGGATATCGACCACGACAAATAACAGCATGACTAGCACTGCCCCCCCCGATGCTCGGGGTCTGGTAAAAACCTGTGGCGAGGGGATTTATCCCCGTTGGGTCGCGCATTGGCCCCCGCTCTGCACTGAAAGCTGGGGCCTGCTGCGCAGTCCATCGGGGATAAATCCCCTCGCCACAAGGCCCTCGCCTACGCCACTTAAACACCTTTGTTTAAAGGCTCATGCGGTTACTTCCGGATGCCTACAACAGCTTGCGTCGATGCCTACGGGTACGCCAGAATCCGCCGGCTTGTGCGCCTGGCGGGCCGTCGGTAACTTGATTCGCGTCACTGATTTCCAGTGATCGGGTTTAGTAGCCCGAGGTTTCAAGCGTTGTGCACAAGCATCTGTCAGTCAGGGATTTCGATTCCTGCGCTCGATGGCAGCTGTGCGCAGGGCACCTCCGGGTGCGCCGGCTTGCTCGAAACCCCGGTCTACTAACCTGCGTACAGTTGCCTCCACTTTGATTAGTAGCCAGAGCGGGAGCACTCCAATCAGGTTTCGAGCAAATGACTAAATCAACGCCTCACCCGCCGGTCACCGACCCGGCTTCCCCTTACGAATCCCTCGACTCAAAAAAACTCAGCGACGCCGCCGAACGCGCCCTTGACCATTACCTCAACCCCGCCGCCCTCATCATGGCGAGCACGCATAAACCCGACCCCATGTACCTCGCCAACCCGAAGTACAACACCGAATCCCTGCTGGCCAACGCCAGCGAAACCCTGGGCTCCGCCAGCGAAATGCTCAACAACTTCGCCGCAACGCTCGATACCTCGCACCGCAAGACTGCACTGGGCATTGCGCAAGTGGTCATGCTGGGTGAACTGGCGGTGAATCAGGCACTCGATCATGTGGAGTTGGAGCACTAGCCCTCCACGAAAAACCCGCCTCTGGGCGGGTTTCCTGAACCGGCGGGTTAACGCTCAGGCTCAGTTAACCTTGGCGTACAACTCACCCTTCAGATAATGCTGGTACATCGCTTCCAGCAAGATCGGCTTGAACTTCGAAGCCTGAGCGGCAGTACCGGTAATCGTGCCAGCGATCACTGCTCGACAAATGATTAATACTTGGCACCGTGATTCGCCGCCAATTCCTCTATCCATAGAACATTACTTTATTTCAGACACTTAAAGAGAAACCCGCCACAAGGCGGGTTTCTTTATGGAAAAGCCAGTAACAAAATGGAAGGTCCATAAGCGCTGTTCATTTTTTATTTAATAAGACTGTCTGGCGAGGTGCTCCAGCCTCCCCCACACCCACAGGTGCAACTATTTGCAGGTGGGTGGTTCCATTTGTTGAATTTCGTGTCCAACACCGGCGCTGTCATTGCGATTTTTCCTGAGTCCTTACTCTCAGACCGGGAGGGGGAGATACCCACTGGCACGTCACCCAGCGGCACACCCATACCCATTTCGTGATTATTTGTAATTTCGAAATCCTCTCGTGAATGAATTCATATAATCACGTAGCTTTTCAGCATTGACCACTGTCAGAAATAACAGGTCTAACAAATCAAATTCGAATAACCAGCCTCAGCCTTAGTACATATTAAAAAACTTAAACCTTCGTTCATGGGTAGATGAACGCTCCCACGTCGCAGAAGTTTAAAGTTAGCCGAGATCAGGACCTGCTGAGCGGACAAAAAAATCCGATGCCACAGGTCCGGCACCGGATTTCCAGAAAGCCCAGCGTGAGTTCAAATATTTAAATAAACAGCATTACGCATGGCTGCAGGTTTTCGGTCCTTGCTTTCACTCCGGTTGCTTGGGAAGCGTATAGGGCGCCGGTCCCCTCGAGTTTTTGATTACCTCTGTCGATGACGCTGGTTCCGGCGGAATCGTTACGGGTGCCGGACCTTTCTCTTTCGGTGGTAAATCCTTCTTGCTCATGAGTCAGTCCTCCATTACCAAGTTGAACCCCAAGCCTGTGCGCAAACAATAAAAACGACCACTGTCAAACCTGACAGGTATCAATATCGAATTCGAATTAGCCACCGCACGATCCGCTCTATGGAATATAGAATTCAACTCCCGCCTTTAGTAGCGATACGGTGTCAATTCCGGTCGATTTGAAAGGACCGCGCGCCTGGCCGGCGGATTTTACATATGTGACTCCAAGGTAGCTCTAATTACGCCCATATAAAAACCATTGCTTATCGCGAAACAACATTAAAACCTGTCAACTCTGACAGGTGACGAAGTACAAGACACCGTTTAACTTCAACTCCGCAACTAGCAAAAACAGGCAAAGCGACAAAACACTTCCCACCATCCACTATTAACCGCACGAAAAGGATTTTTATAATGGGCAAGCTCGTTGGTAACTTCTATGGCGCCTATGGCGGATCCAACATTTATCTGTATGTCACTTACAGTGATGACATCGGTGGAGCAGTAACAGCAACCGCCAGTGTTAGCGGCCCCACGGGCACACTGACAGGACATCAAACCATTGGCGCAACCTCCACAACGGTTATGCTGACAGGGACAATTGGAGAAAACGCGGAAAGCTGGACATTTAACACTTCAGATTTCAACACCTTAACTGGAGGCCGTAACTATGCAGGCCCCAACGGCGTCTGGACTTATCAAGGTTTTGGACTTGGGCGAACTTAAGGCTTCCTGCAACTTCAAAGGGGAAATCATTCACCTCTAAAAAACACAAAAAAACCCGCCTCACGGCGGGTTTCTTTTAAACCAGTCTAACGCTCAGGCTTAGTTAACCTTGGCGTTCAACTCACCCTTCAGATAACGCTGGTACATCGCTTCCAGCGAGATCGGTTTGATCTTCGAAGCATTACCGGCAGTGCCGAACGCTTCATAACGAGCGATACACACGTCACGCATTGCGGTCACGGTGGCGCCGAAGAACTTACGTGGGTCGAATTCGCTCGGGTTGGTGGCCATCAGGCGACGCATCGCACCGGTGGACGCCAGACGCAGGTCGGTGTCGATGTTGACCTTGCGCACGCCGTACTTGATGCCTTCGACGATTTCTTCAACCGGTACGCCGTAGGTTTCTTTGATGTCGCCGCCGTACTGGTTGATGATCGCCAGCCACTCTTGTGGCACGGACGAGGAACCGTGCATCACCAGGTGGGTGTTCGGGATGCGCTTGTGGATTTCCTTGATACGGTCGATCGCCAGCACGTCACCGGTAGGTGGCTTGGTGAACTTGTAGGCGCCGTGGCTGGTGCCGATGGCGATGGCCAGGGCATCGACCTGAGTGCGTTTTACGAAATCAGCGGCTTCTTCCGGATCGGTCAGCATTTGGCTGTGATCCAGAACACCTTCGGCGCCGATGCCGTCTTCTTCACCGGCCATGCCGGTTTCCAGCGAACCCAGGCAGCCCAGCTCGCCTTCTACCGAAACGCCGCAGGCGTGAGCCATGGCCACGGTTTGTTGGGTAACGCGGACGTTGTAGTCGTAGTCGGTCGGGGTCTTGCCGTCTTCGCCCAGCGAGCCGTCCATCATCACCGAGCTGAAGCCCAGTTGAATGGAGCGCTGGCAGACGTCAGGGCTGGTGCCGTGGTCCTGGTGCATGCACACCGGGATGTGCGGGAATTCTTCGATCGCGGCCAGGATCAGGTGACGCAGGAACGGTGCACCAGCGTATTTGCGGGCGCCGGCCGAAGCCTGGACGATCACCGGGGAGTCAGTCTTGTCAGCGGCTTCCATGATGGCGCGCATCTGCTCAAGGTTGTTGACGTTGAAGGCTGGAACGCCGTAGCCGAACTCGGCTGCGTGGTCCAACATCTGGCGCATGCTGATAAGTGCCATTGTGTGTCTCTCTCCCGGTTGAGGGTCGTTAATCGTGCCAGCCTGCCGGAGCGGCGGCGGCTATTCAAGTGATTGCAGATCGGGGGTCGAGGCCCGGTCTGGTGATTCGGTGTTACCTAAATCTTCTGAACGACACAGAACACCTGTGGGAGCGAGCTTGCTCGCGAATGCGGCTTGGCATTCAACATTGATGCAAGCTGATCCACCGCTTTCGCGAGCAAGCTCGCTCCCACAGTTGGAACGGTTTCCACATTGGATCTGTGTTGTGTCAATTACTGCGCCTTGCAGCCCCGGCCGATCAGGTCATTGGTGGCGACCCAGTACACCAGGCCTTCGTCACCCTTGAGGTGAAACGCCAGCATGCCGTCGCTGTACAGCGTACCCGAGGCGCCCGGCTCTTCTTTCAGGCGATAGACCTGATCACCGCCGCCGAGTCGAACGTCGACTTCCTTCTGGCCGGCATCGGCGTAGCGCCACAGCACTTTGGCCTGGCTGTCGCAGGTCCAGGTGGTCCAGTTATCCGCCGGGGCGGAGGGCTGGAACAGGTTCATCTGCGCGCAACCGCCCAACAATGCCAACGCCGCAATGGCGATCAAGCCTTTCATCCGTGTTCCTCGACTGAAGGCGCACGCCGTCAGCCCTGAGTTATAGAGTCAGACCGGTCAAGGACAACCATGTTCCTTGGCCGGGGTTTGCGTCTCGTATTTGTCCAGACCGTCCGGCCCCGAGCGCTTGTTCAGCACCGGGTTGGTTTCGGCCTGCCAGTCGGCCTGATAGCAGCCTTTCTGCGCCGCACCCGGCGCAGGCGTCGCCTCGGCCTTCGGGTTACTCCCGCAGGCCGTCAGCGTACCGGTCAGCAACAACAGCGCTAACGACTTGACCATGAAAACACTCCTTTGCCTGGCCAAACGGGCGGCCTCAGGCCTTGGCCCGGCTTTCCAGGACTTCAACGGCCGGCAGCACCTTGCCTTCGACGAATTCGAGGAACGCGCCACCCCCGGTGGAAATGTAGGAGATTTGCTCAGCCACGCCATATTTATCAATCGCCGCCAGAGTGTCGCCACCGCCCGCGATGGAGAATGCCGAGCTTTCAGCGATGGCCTGGGCCAGCACTTTGGTGCCGTTGCCGAACTGGTCGAATTCGAACACGCCGACCGGGCCGTTCCACAGGATGGTTTTCGACGACTTCAGCAGTTCGGCGAAGTTGGCCGCGGTTTGCGGGCCGATGTCCAGAATCATGTCGTCAGCCGCGACGTCAGCGATCAGCTTCACGGTCGCTTCGGCGCTTTCCGCGAATTCTTTGGCGACGACTACGTCAACCGGCAGTGGCACGCTGACTTTGGCAGCGATGGCGCGCGCGGTGTCGAGCAGATCCGGTTCGTACAGCGACTTGCCGACCGGGTGACCGGCCGCTGCGAGGAAAGTGTTGGCGATGCCGCCGCCAACGATCAGTTGATCGCAGATCTGGCTCAGGCTGTTGAGTACGTCGAGCTTGGTCGAGACCTTGGAACCGGCAACGATGGCCGCCATCGGCTTGGCCGGTGCGCCCAGCGCCTTGCCCAGTGCGTCCAGTTCAGCGGCCAGCAGCGGGCCGGCAGCGGCCACCTTGGCGAACTTGGCCACGCCGTGGGTCGAACCCTCGGCGCGGTGTGCGGTGCCGAAGGCGTCCATCACGAACACGTCGCACAGGGCGGCGTATTGCTGGGCCAGGTCGTCGGCGTTCTTTTTCTCGCCTTTGTTGAAGCGCACGTTTTCGAACAGCACGATGTCGCCGGCCTTGACGTCAACGCCGCCCAGGTAATCGGCCACCAGCGGCACTTCACGGCCCAAGGCCTTGCTCAGGTAGTCAGCGACTGGCTTGAGGCTGTTCTCGGCGGAGAACTCGCCTTCGGTCGGACGGCCCAGGTGCGAGCAGACCATCACGGCCGCACCTTTTTCCAGGGCCAGCTTGATGGTCGGCAGCGAAGCCAGGATACGCGCATCGCTGGTGACAACACCGTCCTTGACTGGGACGTTGAGGTCTTCGCGGATCAATACGCGCTTACCTTGCAGATCGAGGTCGGACATCTTCAACACGGTCATGGGTCGCACTTCCTACGGTTTTTTTGAAGTTGCTGTTTGCAGATAGTGTTCTGCAACGTCCAGCATTCGGTTGGCAAACCCCCACTCGTTGTCGAACCAGGCCAGGATGTTCACCAGCCTGGGGCCGGAAACACGGGTCTGACTGGCATCGACGATGGCCGAATGTGGGTCATGATTAAAATCACAGCTTGCGTGGGGAAGCTCGGTG
The DNA here is from genome assembly GCF_014268495.2 of Pseudomonas monsensis. Lineage (NCBI taxonomy): Bacteria > Pseudomonadati > Pseudomonadota > Gammaproteobacteria > Pseudomonadales > Pseudomonadaceae > Pseudomonas > Pseudomonas monsensis. The sequence goes on from NZ_CP077087.1 coordinate 6,137,890, forward strand.
TAAGCCAGCAGACCTTTGAGCGGGCCGCTGGAGGCGGCTTCGCGCAGGATCCGGTTGACCTCATTGGCATCGGTCGCCGTGGCGGTCTGCATCGTGATGTCGAGGCAGGACACGTTGACCGTCGGCACGCGTACGGCTTTGGCCTGAATTCGCCCGGCAAGTTCCGGCAGCAGGCGCTCGATACCACGCGCCAGACCGGTGGACACCGGAATCACCGACTGGAACGCCGAACGGGTGCGGCGCAGGTCCTCGTGGTGATAGGCGTCGATCACTGGCTGATCGTTCATCGCCGAGTGAATCGTGGTGATCGACACGTAATCGAGGCCGATCGCCTTGTCCAGCAAGCGCAACAGCGGCACGCCGCAGTTGGTGGTGCAGGAGGCGTTGGACACCAGCAGTTCGTCGCCGGTCAGGCAGTCCTGATTGACGCCGTAGACGATGGTGGCGTCGACATCCGCCTCGCTGGCCATCGGCTGCGAGAACAATACCCGTGGCGCACCGGCGTCGAGGAACCGCTGGCCGTCTTCACGGGTGTGGTAAGCGCCGGAGCATTCGAGCACCAGATCGACGCCCAGCGACGCCCAATCAATGCCTTCGGGGGTGGCACTGCGCAGAACCTTCACGCAGTCGCCATTAATATGCAGACAGTCGCCGTCTACTCGCACTTCGCCGGGAAAGCGGCCGTGCGTGGAGTCGAAGCGTGTCAGGTATTCGATGCTGGCCATGTCCGCCAGATCGTTGATTGCGACAATTTCAAACCCGGCTTTTTCGCCTCGCTCAAACAACGCACGCAAGACGCAACGACCAATCCGGCCGTAGCCGTTGAGTGCAACTTTGTAGGGACGCGGTTGAGGCATGGGGTTCTCGATTACCGTGGTGAATCAGGCAGTGCGACGTTGCCCGAACCAACGCTTTCGCGAGCAAGCTCGCTCCCACAGGGAACTGCATTCCAATGTGGGAGCGAGCTTGCTCGCGAAGGCGTCAGCCCAGACAACACAACTGTCGGACTTAGTCTTCCAGCAGCTCTTCAGCCTGACCCAGGATGTTTTCCAGGGTAAAACCGAACTCTTCGAACAATGCCGAAGCCGGCGCCGACTCACCGTAGGTGGTCATGCCGATCACGCGACCTTCCAGGCCCACGTACTTGAACCAGAAGTCGGCGTGTGCCGCTTCGATCGCGATACGTGCGCTGACCTGCAACGGCAGCACCGATTGCTTGTAGCCAGCGTCCTGAGCATCGAACACGCTGGTGCACGGCATGGACACCACACGCACCTTGCGGCCTTGCTCGGTCAGTTTGTCGAAGGCCTGAACGGCCAGACCGACTTCCGAACCCGTGGCGATCAGGATCAGCTCAGGCTCGCCTGCGCAGTCCTTCAGCACGTAGCCACCGCGGCTGATGTCGGAAATCTGGCCGGCATCGCGTTCCTGGTGTTGCAGGTTCTGACGCGAGAAGATCAGCGCCGATGGGCCGTCCTTGCGCTCCAGAGCGTTTTTCCAGGCCACGGCCGATTCCACGGCATCGGCTGGACGCCAGGTGTCGAGGTTCGGCGTGGTGCGCAGGCTGGTCAGTTGTTCGATCGGCTGGTGCGTCGGGCCGTCTTCGCCCAGACCGATGGAGTCGTGGGTGTAGACATGGATCACGCGCTTCTTCATCAGCGCCGACATGCGCACCGCGTTGCGGGCGTATTCCATGAACATCAGGAAGGTCGCGCCGTAAGGCACCAGGCCGCCGTGCAGGGACACGCCGTTCATGATCGCGGTCATGCCGAACTCGCGCACGCCGTAGTACATGTAGTTACCGCTGGCATCTTCAGCGCTGACGCCTTTGCAACCTTTCCACAGGGTCAGGTTGGAACCGGCCAGGTCAGCCGAACCGCCAAGCATTTCCGGCAGCAGCGGGCCGAACGCGTTCAGAGTGTTCTGGCTGGCTTTACGGCTGGCGATGGTTTCGCCCTTGGCCGCGACTTCAGCGATGTACGCCGAGGCTTTTTCAGCGAAGTCAGCCGGCAGCTCACCGCTCAGACGACGGATCAGCTCGTTGGCTTCGGTCGGGAACGCAGCGGAGTAGGCCGCGAAACGCTGATCCCACTCGGCTTCGGCGGCGCGACCTTTTTCCTTGGCATCCCACTCGGCATAAATGTCGGCCGGGATTTCGAACGGGCCGTAGTTCCAGTTCAGCGCCTGGCGGGTCAGGGCGATTTCCGCGTCACCCAGCGGGGCACCGTGGCAGTCTTCCTTGCCCTGCTTGTTCGGCGAACCGAAACCGATGGTGGTCTTGCAGCAGATCAGGGTCGGCAGCGGGCTCTTGCGTGCGGTTTCGATGGCGGTCTTGATCTCTTCCGGGTCGTGACCGTCAACATTGCGGATCACTTGCCAGTTGTAGGATTCAAAACGCTTCGGGGTGTCATCGGTGAACCAGCCTTCGACTTCGCCGTCGATGGAGATACCGTTGTCATCGTAGAAGGCGATCAGCTTGCCCAGACCCAGCGTACCGGCCAGGGAAGCGACTTCGTGGGAAATGCCTTCCATCATGCAGCCATCACCCAGGAACACGTAGGTGTGGTGGTCGACGATGTTGTGGCCAGGACGGTTGAACTGCGCGCCGAGGACTTTTTCTGCCAGGGCGAAACCGACAGCGTTGGCCAGACCCTGACCCAGCGGGCCGGTGGTGGTTTCAACGCCCGGGGTGTAGCCGAATTCCGGGTGACCCGGGGTGCGGCTGTGCAGTTGACGGAACTGCTTGAGGTCGTCGATCGACAGGTCGTAACCGGTCAGGTGCAGCAGCGAGTAGATCAACATCGAGCCGTGGCCGTTGGACAGCACGAAGCGGTCACGGTCGGCGAACGATGGATTGCTCGGGTTGTGCTTGAGGTAGTCGCGCCAAAGCACTTCGGCGATATCTGCCATACCCATAGGGGCACCGGGATGGCCGCTGTTGGCTTTTTGCACGGCATCCATGCTGAGGGCACGAATGGCGTTGGCACGCTCACGACGGCTAGGCATCGCTGATCTCCTGGGTGTGAATAGATTGAAACGGAAAAAAGGAGGGCATTTTCCCTCACCGGAGCGCCTCGGGGCAATGACAGATAGTCATCCGGAGGCGTTTTTCCCATGGTTAACGGCGGTTTCCGCTGGTGAAACCTTTCCGCTGTTCGTTTGTAGAGTTAACCAGCCGGTGAGAAGTGCCATCTATCGAGCAATATCAAAACTTTTTGATATTGCTCTTGCGAGGATTTAGCCCCGTCACTAGACTGCTGCCCCATGAACTTACGCGCGCCTTCCATTCGACATGACGATTGCGACGAGCTGGCGGCCTTGTGCAAGGCCGGTGGCGACCCGCTGCGCCTGAATGTATTGCGCGCGCTGGCCAACGACTCGTTCGGGGTCCTGGAGCTGGCGCAGATTTTCGGCATCGGTCAGTCCGGCATGAGCCACCACCTCAAGGTGCTGGCCCAGGCCGATCTGGTGGCGACACGCCGCGAAGGCAACGCGATTTTCTATCGCCGCGCCCTGCCCCACCCCGAATTGCTCGGCGGCAAGCTGCACGCGGCATTGTTAGAAGAAGTCGACAATCTGGCACTGCCGGATGACGTGCAGGCGCGCATCGCTCAGGTACACGGACAACGTGAGGCCGCCAGCCAGGATTTTTTCGCACGTGTGGCGGAGAAGTTTCGCGCCCAGCAAGACCTGATCGCAGGCCTGCCGCAATACCGTGACAGCGTGCTGGCCCTGCTCGACAAACTGAACTTCAATGGTGCTGCCACGGCCATTGAAGTCGGCCCCGGCGACGGTGCTTTCCTGCCGGAACTGGCCCGCCGCTTCGGCACCGTCACCGCGCTGGACAACAGCCCGGCGATGCTCGAACTGGCGCGTCAGGTATGTGAACGTGAACAACTGGCTAACGTCAGCCTGCAATTGGCCGATGCATTGAATGGCATCAGCCTTCAGGCCGATTGCGTCGTATTGAATATGGTGTTGCACCATTTCGCCGCGCCGGCCGAAGCGCTCAAGCACATGGCCGGCCTGCTGCAACCGGGCGGTAGCCTGCTCGTGACAGAGTTATGTAGCCACAACCAGAGTTGGGCCAGGGAGGCCTGCGGTGATCTGTGGTTGGGGTTTGAACAGGACGATTTGGCCCGTTGGGCCACCGCTGCGGGGCTCGTTCCCGGGGACAGCCTCTATGTAGGCTTACGTAATGGTTTCCAGATCCAGGTTCGCCACTTTCTGCGACCGGCTGGCGACACTCACCATCGGTAAATTCAGGAAAACATCGAGATGAGCGAATACTCCCTCTTCACCTCCGAGTCCGTGTCTGAAGGACATCCGGACAAAATCGCCGACCAGATTTCCGATGCGGTGCTGGACGCCATTATTGCCCAGGACAAACACGCACGCGTGGCTGTGGAAACGCTGGTCAAGACCGGCGTTGCCATCGTTGCCGGTGAAGTGACCACCAGCGCCTGGGTCGACCTGGAGCAGATCGTTCGCGACGTGATCTGCGACATCGGCTACACCAGCTCCGACGTCGGCTTCGACGGCGCGACCTGCGGCGTGATGAACATCATCGGCAAGCAGTCCCCTGACATCAACCAGGGTGTTGACCGTGCCAAGCCTGAAGATCAGGGCGCCGGCGACCAGGGCCTGATGTTCGGCTACGCCAGCAACGAAACCGACGTATTGATGCCTGCGCCGATCACCTTCTCGCACCAGCTGGTGCAGCGACAGGCCGAAGCCCGTAAGTCGGGTCTGCTGCCTTGGCTGCGTCCGGACGCCAAGTCGCAAGTGACTTGCCGTTACGAAGGCGGCAAGGTGGTGGGTATCGACGCTGTTGTACTGTCGACCCAGCACAACCCGGAAGTCTCGTACAAAGACCTGCGCGAAGGCGTGATGGAGCTGATCGTCAAGCACGTGCTGCCTGCCGAACTGCTGAGCAAGGACACCCAGTTCCACATCAACCCGACCGGCCAGTTCATCATTGGCGGCCCGGTAGGTGACTGCGGTCTGACCGGTCGCAAGATCATCGTCGACAGCTACGGCGGCATGGCCCGTCACGGCGGCGGCGCGTTCTCCGGTAAAGATCCATCGAAGGTTGACCGTTCGGCGGCCTACGCTGGCCGTTACGTGGCCAAGAACATCGTCGCGGCCGGCCTGGCCGAGCGTTGCGAGATCCAGGTGTCCTACGCAATCGGCGTCGCCCAGCCGACTTCGATCTCGCTGAACACCTTCGGCACCGGCAAGATCAGCGATGACAAGATCATCAAACTGGTGCGTGAAGTGTTCGACCTGCGTCCATACGCAATCACCACCATGCTCGACCTGCTGCACCCGATGTACCAGGAAACTGCAGCCTACGGCCACTTCGGTCGTGCATCGCAGACCAAGACAGTTGGCGAAGACACCTTCACCACCTTCACCTGGGAAAAAACCGACCGCGCCGACGCTTTGCGTTCCGCTGCTGGTCTGTAAGACGCCCTGGCGGTACAAAAAAGCCCCGCACGGTTCGCGCCGTGCGGGGCTTTTTCATGCGTGCGCAATACTCTGTGGGAGCGAGCCTGCTCGCTAGGTGCCCGAACAGACAACATGACTTTCCAATCGAAACACCCGGCAAAACACCCCGCCAACCCACTTCAAAATCCTCGCCTAGCCTTCAAGCATTCCCCCTGAGCAAGGACGCTCACCATGCTTGCGACGCTGCGCCTGTTTTCAGTTGTTCTGCTGAGTTTCATCCACCTGATCGCTTACGCCGCCTGCCCCGAATGGCCTGCCGCCACCGCGCAAAACGAAATCACCGCCCTGCAAAAACAGATCGACCAATGGGACGAGGCCTATCATCGCGAAGGCCGTTCGCTGCTTGCCGACGACCTCTATGATCAAGCCCGCTTGCGGCTCAACGAATGGCGACAGTGTTTCCAGCGGCCAGCGGCGCCGCAACCTTTGCGCAGCGCAACGGGGCCCATCGCGCATCCGGTTGCACACACAGGCCTGGATAAACTTCATGAGGCGGCGGCGGTTCAAGCCTGGCTGCAGGACCGCCGGGATGTCTGGGTACAACCCAAGGTCGATGGCGTCGCAGTGACACTGAACTACCGTCGCGGCCTGTTGCAGCAGGCGATCAGTCGCGGTGACGGTAGCAGCGGCCAGGACTGGACGGCGTCAGCGCAAAAGATCCACGCCATTCCTCAACAACTGACGCAGCCCCTCGATCTGCTGGTCCAGGGCGAACTCTACTGGCGTCTGACTCAACATGTGCAGGCCCGCGCCGGCAGCGTCAACGCCCGCGCCACGGTTGCCGGACTGATGAGCCGGAAAACCCTGAGCGCCGAGCAGGCGGCCGGGATCGGTCTGTTCGTCTGGGATTGGCCACAGGGACCGGCGAGTCTGCCCGAAAGAATAGCGACGCTGGCGACACTGGGTTTCGCCACGACAGCGCCATTCAGTCAGACCATCGCCAACCTTGAGGACGCACAAAAGTGGCGTGAGCACTGGTATCGATCACCACTGCCATTCGCCAGCGACGGCATTGTGCTGCGTCAAAGCCAGCGCCCACCGGCCGAGCGCTGGCAGGCGAGCGCGCCCTACTGGGCGGTGGCCTGGAAATACCCGTTTGCCCAGGCGCTGGCCGAGGTGCGCAAAGTGAATTTCAAAATCGGTCGCACCGGCCGCATCACACCCGTGCTGGAGCTGACGCCGATCATGCTCGATGACCGGGAGATAAAACGCGTGAGCGCCAGTTCGCTCAAGCGCTGGCAGACGCTGGATATCCGTCCCGGTGACCAAGTGGCAATCAGCCTGGCCGGGCTGACGATTCCACGGCTCGACAGCGTAGTACTGCGCACGACCGAGCGGGCCGACATTGACGTCCCCGACGCCCGTGATTTCCACGCCTTGAGTTGCTGGCAACCGACACCCGGTTGCGAAAGCCAGTTTCTCGCTCGCCTGACCTGGCTCAGTGGCAAGCAAGGTCTGGCGATGCAACATGTCGGCCGTGGCACCTGGGAGAAACTTCTCGAAACAGGCCACCTGAACAACCTGCTGGATTGGTTGACCCTCGACGCACCAGAGCTTGCTAACATTGCCGGCTTCGGCGAGCGCAGCAGCGAACGCCTGATTCACAGTTTTCACAGTGCCCGCCAACGGCCCTTCGGCCAGTGGCTGAAAGCGCTGGGGTTACCGCCGACCGGCCAGGCACAACTGCCTGACTCATGGCAGGCGCTAGCCCGACGCGACACCGAACAATGGCAGGCTGAAGCCGGTATCGGCCCGGGACGCGCAGCGCAATTGAGCGCATTCTTTCGCGACCCGCAGGTACTGGCCTTGAGCGAAACCCTACAGGCCGCCGGCATCGACGGTTTCTGACTACGCGATCCCGGCACGCCGGGAACCCAACGGCCCCGAGGCGCTCCAACAGCGCAGTGCCCAACCGACCGATTGCCTTTGCACATGGAGCTTTTATGAAATTTCTCGCACCGCTCGCCATGCTGACCCTTTGCGGCATCATGGCCGCCCCCGTGATGGCCGACGAAGACGCCCCGGGCCTGACCGGTTGCGCTGCCAAGAAGCAGGGCATCATGAACCAGATCGAGCAGGCCAAATCCCGCGGCAATGCCGATCAACAGGCCGGCCTGGAAACAGCCCTGCGCGAAGTGACTGAACACTGCACCGACGCTGGCTTGAAGAAAGAACGCGAAAACAAGGTACTCGAAGCCAAACACGAAGTGAGCCAGCGTCAGGCTGACCTCGACAAAGCCATGAAGAAAGGCGATCCGGAGAAGATCAACAAGCGCAAGGACAAGCTCGCCGAGTCGCGCAAGGAACTGCAGGATGCGCTGGACCAAATCGACAAGTAACCGATGCCCCTGTGGCGAGGGAGCAAGCGCCCTCGCCACAGGGGCTTAGTTGTCTCAGCCCCCCTCATGCAATCAATGATCGCGAAATTCCTTATGGCAAGCGCTGCAGGCATCTTCAACTTTCTGCACCGCAGGCCCGAGGTTGCTGGCCTTGTACGGCTGAACCTGGCTGGCGATCACCAATTCACCGGTGGCCGCCTCAAGGTTGCGAGCCAGTTCCTGAAAGCGGGCCTGACGCGACCAGACTTCGTCCTTGGCGCTGCTGTGATCGGCTTCGCGCACCTGCGGGAAATGCTTCCACGGCTCATGGGACAGCGCATCGAGTTTCACCGCACCGTCGGCGAACTTCGGCCCGTCGAACGCAATGCGCCCACGCAACATGCCACCGAGCTCTTCGCCGGTCTTGAGCATCTGCTTGAAGATCGCCTTGCGCTGGCCCAACGGGGAATTCGGATCGACACCGCCACAGGCGGACAGGGTCAGGCAGGCCAGCAATACAACAGCAATTCGTTTAAGAGTCATGGCGGCTTCAGGTCACGGAATTCGGCGGCCAGTATCCTCGCCTCCCCGACAAACACCAATAGCCCTATTAAAAATACGGGTTGTTCGAGCGCATGGAGCACTCGGGCGACCGGCACAGGAATCACTCCATGAACAGCCGTTTCAAGGCCTGGCGTCACCCACTGATCGCAACCCTGCCGCTGCTGGCAATCCTTGCCGGCTGTACGGGCGGCGACAATGCCAAACCGAAAACCCACGCCTTGGCCACCTATTCCAGCGCCACCTGGGAATCCCTGCCGGCGGTGTCCGACAGCGATCTGGTCGCCGGTTTCGGCTCATGGCGCAGCGCTTGCACCCGACTCAAAGCTGATCCGGTCTGGGGTGGCACGTGCGCCGCGGCAACCAACGTGCCGCAGAGCGCCAACGAGATTCGCGCGTTCCTCAAGCAGAACCTCGATGTGTTCGGTCTGCGCGCCGAGCATGACAACCCCAACGGCCTGATCACCGGTTACTACGAACCGGTCTACCCTGGCAGCCTGACGCCCACCGACGTGGCCAACGTGCCGGTGTATGGCGTGCCGGAAGACATGATCATCGTCTCGCTGGAGAGCATTTATCCGGAACTCAAGGGCAAACGCCTGCGTGGCCGTCTCGAAGGTCGAGTGCTCAAGCCTTACGACGACGCGGCGACCATCGAATCCAAAGGCGTCAAAGCGCCGGTGGTGGCCTACCTGACCGATCCGATGAACCTGCAGTTTTTGCAGATCCAGGGTTCAGGGCGGATTCAGACACCGGATGGCAAGCAACTGCGCATCGCCTACGCCGACCAGAACGGCCACCCGTACCGGCCCATCGGCCGCTGGCTGGTGGAGCAGGGCGAGTTGAAGAAAGAAGACGTGACCATGGGCGCGATCAGCAACTGGGCCAAGGCCAACCCGTCGCGCATTCCGGAACTGCTGGGCAGCAACCCGAGCTACGTGTTCTTCACCCGCAACCCGGACAGCAACGAAGGCCCGCGTGGCTCGCTGAATGTGCCGCTGACCGCCGGTTACAGCGCCGCCGTGGATCGCAAGGTGATTCCGCTGGGTAGCCTGTTGTGGCTGTCGACCACGAAACCGGATGGCACCGCACTGGTTCGCCCGGTTGCGGCGCAGGACACTGGCGGCGCGATCGCCGGCGAGGTGCGTGCGGACCTGTTCTGGGGCACGGGCGATGCAGCCGGGCAACTGGCCGGGGACATGAAACAGCAGGGGCAGATCTGGATGCTCTGGCCCAAGGGAGCGGCGCTGCCGCAAGTGCCGCAGGTGGCGGATGCCCCCAAGGACAAATCCTGAGATGTTTGTTGCCTGATCAATCGCCATCGCGGGCAAGCCCGCTCCCACAGTAATTGATGGTGACCACATATTTTGTGTACACCAAAAAACCTTGTGGGAGCGGGCTTGCCCGCGATGAGACCAGCAGCAACACCAATAATCAAACAGACACAAAGAAGAACGCGGCAATCAGCCCCATCCCGACAAACCACACCAGCGACCGCAGAATTGCCCAGTCCGCCAGGTAGCAGATGATGTACAGCAGGCGACTGGTGATAAACATCACCGCCAGCACATTCACCGTCACCAACTGCGCCGTGCCCACCAGATGCGCGACGATCACCGCGGCGGCAAACGCCGGCATCACTTCAAAACTGTTGAGTTGCGCTGCATGCGCCCGTCGTGCCACGCCGCCCACGCTTTCGAGAAAATCCCGAGGATCATGGTTGTCACTCAGCCGGAAACCGCCCGCGGCCTTGGCCACAATCGTGCACACATAGGGCAGAAAAATCGCGATCAACACACACCACAGAGCCACCGTCATAACGCCGTCCTTTTTTCGAGTTATAGAATTCGCGAGCGGTCAGAACTTCATGACCAGCATGCCGATCAGCACCAGCCCACAGGCTAAGAGCCGTGGCCGGCCGAAAGGTTCTTTCAAGTAGCGCATGCCGAACAGCACCACCAGAATCACGCTGATCTCGCGCAATGCCGCCGCTTCCGCAATCGAGCCCAACTGCATCGCCCACAGCACCAGAGCGTAGCTGAACAACACGCAGAACCCGACGGCCAGCCCCAGCTTCCATTGCTCACGCCAGAACTGCATGAACGCCGGGCGCTTGGCGACCCACGCCAGCAGTGGAAATGGCCAGGCGCTGAGCAGCGTGACCCAGACCAGGTAATCGAGCGGGTGCGACCAGCGCCGCAACGCCTGGCCATCTATGTAGGTGTAGCAACCGATGCACAAGCCGATCAGCGCCACCACCGGCAGCATCGACCACGGCAAGTGTTTCCCGCCGCCGCCCTGCCAGAGCAGGCAAACCATGCCAAACGGAATAAACATGATCCCGAAGATCTGCTGCGTGGTGAGCACCTCACCGGCGAAGATCAGGGTCAGCGCCAACACCACCAATGGCGACAGTCCGCGCATCAGCGGATAGACCAAGCCGAGATCGCCGACCCGGTAGGCCTGAATCAACAAATAGCGATAGAGCAGTTCAAACGCCGCCGACGCAAGAATCCACGGCCAGATTTCAACCGGCGGCAAGCTCACGAACGGCAACGCAATGGCGACGACCAGCAGCGCCACGGTGTCCATGCACGCCACCACCAGCAGCCGCTCGGCGCTGAATTTGATCAGGGTATTCCACGCCGCATGCAACAGCGCCGCCACCAACACCAGAGCTGTCGCCAGCACGTCCCACTCCTTATTGTTGTTATCCAGCCAATTAGTCAGATTATTGATTCGCGATGTGTCAGCAGCTGTTTATACTGCAAGCGACCACGCCGCACTCAGTTGCGCAAAGAAAAATACCAATAATTCCCGCCGGCACCGCACTCCTTCGAGATCGGTCGACGGCCTGCGTATGCCTGATCAAAGCGTCAAGACTACTGACAGAGACCTTGCGCATGCCACTCGCCTTGCTTGCACTCGCTGTTGCCGCATTCGGCATCGGCACGACTGAATTCGTGATCATGGGTCTGTTGCCCGATGTCGCCCGCGACCTTGCCGTAAGCATCCCTCACGCCGGACTGTTGATTACCGGGTACGCCCTGGGTGTGGTGTTCGGCGCACCGATCCTCGCCATCGGTACCGCCAACATGCCGCGCAAGGCGACGTTGCTGGGCATGACGCTGATGTTCATCCTCGGCAACGTGCTCTGCGCACTCGCGCCGAACTACGCGACGCTGATGGCGGCGCGGGTGGTCACCGCGTTGTGTCACGGTGCGTTTTTCGGCATTGGCTCGGTGGTGGCCGCCGGACTGGTCGCACCGAACAAACGCGCGCAGGCCATTGCGATGATGTTCACCGGCCTGACCCTGGCCAATGTGCTCGGCGTGCCCTTGGGCACCGCGCTCGGCCAATACGCCGGTTGGCGCTCGACCTTCTGGGCGGTGTCGGTGATCGGCGTGATCGCCGCTCTCGCGCAATGGCTGTGGCTGCCGAAACACATCGCGATGGACAAGGCCAACCTCGCCAGCGAGTTCAAGGTGCTGGGCAAGGTCAACGTGTTGCTGGCACTGGGTATGAGCGTGCTGGCATCGACCAGCCTGTTCAGTGTGTTCACGTACATTGCACCGATCCTGCAGGACATCACCGGCGTCAGCCCCCACGGCGTGACGGTGATGCTGCTGTTGTTCGGCGTCGGCCTGACCGGCGGCAGCATGCTCGGTGGCCGCCTGGCCGACAGCCGTCTGTTGCCATCGCTGGTGGGTGTGGCGCTGGCGGTGGTGGTGATTCTGGCGGCGTTCAGCCAGACCAGCCGCTCGGTGATTCCGGCGGCGATCACACTGGTGCTGTGGGGCATTTTCGCCTTTGCACTGTGCCCGATCCTGCAACTGCTGATCATCGACCAGGCCCATGAGGCGCCGAACCTCGGCTCGACCTTGAACCAGAGCGCGTTCAATCTTGGTAACGCGACGGGCGCGTGGATCGGCGGGTTGGTGGTTGCCAGTGGCGCAGATCTGGCGGACTTGCCGTGGACCGGCGCGCTGGTCGGCGTGCTGACGGTGCTGACGGCGCTGTTTTTCATCTATCTGCAACGTCGTGGCACGGCTGCGGTCAATGTGTCCGGCTAGCCCTCACCCTAACCCTCTCCCAGAGGGAGAGGGGACTGAAAGGGGGATGCTTCAGAAGTCCGCCGACCTGAACGCGCATTGCCGAATCTACAATCGAGCCGGTTATTCCGCTCGATACATCCCGCAAGACAATAAGGTCGGCTACCTCTCCCTCCGGGAGAGGGGACGGAACGGGGATGCTTCAGAAGTAAGCCGACCTGAACGCGCATTGCCGAATCCATAATCGACCCGGTTATTCAGGTCGATACATCCCGCAAGACAATAAGGTCGGCTCCCTCTCCCTCCGGGAGAGGGGACTGAACGGGAATGCTTCAGAAGTCCGCCGACCTGAACGCGCATTGCCGAATCTACAATCGACCCGGTTATTCAGGTCGATACATCCCGCAAGACAATAAGGTCGGCTCCCTCTCCCTCCGGGAGAGGGGACGGAACGGGGATGCTTCAGAAGTAAGCCGACCTGAACGCGCATTGCCGAATCTACAATCGACCCGGTTATTCAGGTCGATACATCCCGCAAGACAATAAGGTCGGCTCCCTTTCCCTCCGGGAGAGGGGACTGAACGGGGATGCTTCAGAAGTAAGCCGACCTGAACGCGCATTGCCGAATCTACAATCGACCCGGTTATTCCGCTCGATACATCCCGCAGGACAATAAGGTCGGCTCCCTCTCCCTCCGGGAGAGGGGACTGAACGGGGATGCTTCAGAAGTACGCCGACCTGAACGCGCATTGCCGAATCTACAATCGACCCGGTTATTCCGCTCGATACATCCCGCAAGACAATAAGGTCGGCTCCCTCTCCCTCCGGGAGAGGGCTGGGGTGAGGGAAGCTTGTGTCCTCAGTCGCTCTCAGCCCATCAAACTCCAGCGCCCAAGCACCGGGCGCGTTCCACTCACCCTTCATCCAAAGGACCCCGGATGCTTGAACTTGTCGCCGCTTTTATCTGCCTCACCACCCTGCTCACCTTCGTCAATTACCGCTTCATCGGCCTGCCCCCCACCATCGGTGTGATGGTCACCGCGCTGATGTTCTCCCTGCTGCTGCAAGGCCTGAGCGTGCTCGGCTACCCCGGTCTTGAAGAGCGCGTGCAGCAATTGATCGGCCAGATCGACTTCGGCGATCTGCTGATGAACTGGATGCTCTCGTTCCTGCTGTTCGCCGGCGCCCTGCACGTCAACCTGAATGACCTGCGCAGCTACCGCTGGCCCATCGGCCTGCTGGCGACCTTCGGTGTGTTGATCGCCACCGGCGTGATCGGCAGCCTCGCCTATTACATTTTTGCCCTGTTCGGCTGGCACGTAAGCTTCCTGTACTGCCTGCTGTTTGGCGCGCTGATTTCGCCGACCGACCCAATCGCGGTGCTCGGCGTACTGCGTACGGCCAATGCCTCCAAGCCGCTGAAAACCACGATCGTCGGTGAATCGCTGTTCAACGACGGTACGGCGGTGGTGGTGTTTACCGTGTTGCTGGGCATCGCCCAACTGGGCGAGACGCCGACCATCAGCGCCACCGCGATGCTGTTCGTTCACGAAGCCATTGGCGGCGTGCTGTTCGGCGGGCTGATCGGTTATGGGGTGTACCGGATGATCAAGAGCGTCCAGCAGCATCAGATCACAGTGATGCTGACCCTCGCGCTGGTGATCGGCGGTTCGGCGATGGCTACCGAACTGCACGTCTCGGCGCCGATTGCGATGGTGGTGGCCGGTCTGATCATCGGTAACCTGGGACGCAACCTGGCGATGAACGACATGACCCGCAAGTACCTCGACGGCTTCTGGGAGCTGCTCGATGACATGCTCAACGCCCTGCTGTTCGCGCTGATCGGCATGGAACTGTTGCTGCTGCCATTCAATTGGGCACACATAGCGGCGGCGAGTTTGCTGGCGCTGGCGATTCTGCTGTCGCGCCTGCTCACCGTGGCCCCGGCGATCGTCCTGCTGCGCCGCTGGCGCACGGTGCCGCGCGGCACCATCCGCATCCTGACCTGGGGCGGTTTGCGCGGCGGCGTTTCGGTGGCACTGGCGCTGGCCCTGCCGCTGGGCCCGGAGCGCGATCTGCTGCTGAGCATCACCTACATCGTGGTGCTGTCGTCGATCCTGTTGCAGGGGCTGACCATCGGCAAACTGGTCAAACACGCCACCCGTGACGAGCCGGCCACAGCGGCCGAGCCCGCCCACCATTGATCATTTCCTGATCCGCTGCGGGTCAGGCTTTTCGGCCTGATCCGCAGACTGTTGCGCTTTGTGCGTTTCCTTGGGAGTACCGGTCTCGCTGCGGATCTGCGCATGGCTGATCAGCGCGAAGATGAAACTGCCACCAATGATGTTCCCCGCCAGCGTCGGCCCGGCGAACACCATCCAGAAATCACTCCATGGCAATTCACCGGCAAATACCAGATACGAGACTTCCGCCGAGCCGACCACGATGTGGGTGAAGTCGCCCAGCGCCATCAGGTAGGTGATGAGGATGATGATCCACATCTTGGCGCTCTCCATGGACGGGATCATCCAGACCATCGTGGCGATCATCCAGCCGGAGACAATGCCCTTGGCGAACATCTGGCTGGCGTGGTTTTCCATGACCTTGCGGCCGATTTCGAGAAAGGCGTGATCGGTTTTGCCATCGAAGATCGGCAGCTCGAGCATCACGTACGCCACCAGAATCGTGCCGCACAAATTGCCGAACAGCACCACAGCCCACAAGCGGATCAACCGGCCGAAATTCGCCAAGGTCGGTTTGGACATCACCGGCAGGACGGCAGTCAGGGTATTTTCAGTGAACAGTTGCTGGCGGGCGAGAATCACCGCGAGGAAACCCGCGCAGTAGCCGAAACTGGCGATGACCTTGAATTCCTCGCCCTCGGGCAGGCGCGAATTGAGCAGGCCCATGCCCATCAGCGACAGGCCCATGGTCAACCCGGCGGCGAGCGCCGACCACCACAGCGCGGCAATGCTGCGCTCCAGTTCCTGGTCGCCCTGAGTGCGGATGATTTCATGCAGAACCGCCGCGCGGGGCGGCTGGCTTTTCTCGACTTCATGTTTTTCATCGGTCGAGAGGTCGGGGGTCTTGCCGTCTGTCGGGGTGCTCATGGCGTGGTAACCAGTGGGGGGGGCTTTTAGCTACGACCCCCGCCGTTCACAGCTGTTCAGTAGTCAGATAAATCTTCGGTGACGCTGAAACCACTATCGCGAGCAGACTCACGCCTACAGGTACGACTCAGTCACTGACAAAGGAGTGAACCTGTTCGCGATGAAGCCAACTAGAGGTTACTTAGTGACCAATTCATCTTCCTTGAACTGGTCTTTGACGTACTTGATCTCGGTCCGCCCGTGCGGTGCCGGCAAGCCGTCTTCGCCCAGATTCACGAAAACCATCTTCTCGACCGTGAGAATGCTCTTGCGGGTGATCTTGTTACGCACTTCGCAGGTCAGGGTGATTGAGGTCCGACCGAACTCGGTGGCAGTGATGCCCAGTTCGATGATGTCGCCCTGGCGCGAGGCGCTGACGAAGTTGATTTCGGAAATGTACTTGGTCACCACGCGCTGATTGCCCAACTGGACGATGGCGTAGATCGCCGCTTCCTCGTCGATCCAGCGCAGCAGGCTGCCGCCGAACAGAGTGCCGTTGGGGTTCAGGTCTTCGGGTTTTACCCATTTGCGGGTGTGGAAATTCATGGGGGGCTCCGGATTTGAGGCGTTGGGGCAACAGGGTTTTGCCCCCCAGCTTCAAGTTTTAAGCTACAAGCTGCAAGTAAAAGCAGATTCGCTGTTACTTGCCGCTTGTAGCTTGCCGCTTGCCACTAGCCGGACAAAGAAAGCTATAATCGCCGCCGATTCAGAACGGCTACTGCCGTTTTCCCGCCACCTGTCCGAGGGGCGCTGCAGCAGGTTCAACCTGTCAGGCTCGGATGGGGCGTTGACTGGCCACGGCCGGACACTAAACGCACAACGGCGCCCATTCGCATACATTACGAATGGAGGCTCTTCATGAGCGCTGTTATCACGCCTGCAGATTTTAACGATTACAAAGTTGCCGACATGTCCCTGGCTGCCTGGGGCCGTCGCGAAACCATCATCGCCGAGTCGGAAATGCCGGCCCTGATGGGTCTGCGCCGCAAGTACGCGTCCGAGCAGCCGCTCAAGGGCGCAAAAATCCTCGGCTGCATCCACATGACCATTCAGACTGCCGTGCTGATCGAAACCCTGGTTGCCCTGGGTGCCGAAGTACGCTGGTCGTCCTGCAACATCTTCTCGACTCAGGATCAGGCTGCTGCGTCCATCGCCGCTGCCGGCATCCCGGTGTTCGCCTGGAAAGGCGAAACTGAAGAAGAGTACGAGTGGTGCCTGGAGCAAACCATCCTGAAAGATGGCCAGCCATGGGACGCCAACATGATCCTCGACGACGGCGGCGACCTGACTCAGCTGCTGCACGACAAGTACCCACAGGTGCTGGACCGCGTTCACGGCGTGACCGAAGAAACCACCACCGGCGTTCACCGCCTGCTGGACATGCTGGCCAAGGGCGAGCTGAAGATCCCGGCCATCAACGTCAACGACTCGGTGACCAAGTCCAAGAACGACAACAAGTACGGCTGCCGTCACAGCCTGAACGATGCGATCAAGCGCGGCACCGACCACCTGCTGTCCGGCAAGCAAGCGCTGGTCATCGGCTACGGTGACGTGGGCAAGGGTTCCGCTCAGTCCCTGCGTCAGGAAGGCATGATCGTCAAGGTTTCCGAAGTTGACCCGATCTGCGCCATGCAAGCGTGCATGGACGGTTTCGAGCTGGTTTCGCCGTTCATCGACGGCATCAACGACGGCACCGAAGCGAGCATCGACAAAGCGCTGCTGGGCAAGATCGACCTGATCGTGACCACCACCGGTAACGTCAACGTTTGCGACGCCAACATGCTCAAAGCCCTGAAGAAGCGCGCTGTTGTCTGCAACATCGGTCACTTCGACAACGAAATCGACACCGCTTTCATGCGCAAGAACTGGGCATGGGAAGAAGTGAAGCCACAGGTACACAAGATCCACCGTACCGGCCCGGGCGCTTTCGACGCACAGAACGACGACTACCTGATCCTGCTGGCCGAAGGCCGTCTGGTGAACCTGGGCAACGCCACCGGTCACCCAAGCCGCATCATGGACGGTTCGTTCGCCAACCAGGTACTGGCCCAGATCTTCCTGTTCGGCCAGAAGTACGCCGACCTGTCGCCTGCCCAGAAAGCCGAGCGCCTGACCGTTGAAGTACTGCCGAAGAAACTCGACGAAGAAGTGGCCCTGGAAATGGTTCGCGGTTTCGGCGGCGTGGTCACTCAACTGACCAAGCAACAGGCTGACTACATCGGCGTGACCGTCGAAGGCCCGTTCAAGCCGCACGCCTATCGCTATTAAGAGCAGCTGCGAGCTTCAAGCTGCAAGCTGCAAGTAAAAGCGGTTGGTTTACTTGAGGCTTGTAGCTGTCGCTGGCTTCTTCATCGTTATTACGCAGCCGCTGGCTGCAAGCTTCAGGCACAGGATCCCGGCGCTCCGCCCTCTTGCAGCTTGAAGCTTGCAGCTCGTAGCTGGAGGTCCCCTCCATGTCCCAAGACCGTCGCTACAGCTTCGAGTTCTTCCCGACCAAAACCGATGCCGGGCAAGAAAAACTGCTCGCCACTGCTCGTCAGCTGGCCACGTACAACCCTGACTTCTTTTCCTGCACCTATGGCGCTGGCGGTTCGACCCGTGATCGCACCCTCAACACCGTTCTGCAACTGGAAAACGAAGTCAAAGTACCGGCCGCACCGCACCTGTCGTGCGTCGGCGACAGCAAGGACGACCTGCGCGGCCTGCTGAACGAGTACAAGGCAGCCGGCATCAAGCGCATCGTCGCCCTGCGCGGCGACCTGCCATCCGGCATGGGCATGACCAGCGGTGAGCTGCGTCACGCCAATGAGCTGGTTGAATTCATTCGTGAAGAAACCGGTGATCATTTCCACATCGAAGTCGCCGCTTACCCGGAGATGCATCCGCAAGCGCGCAACTACGAAGACGATCTCGCCAACTTCGTGCGCAAGGCTCGCGCCGGCGCCGACAGCGCAATCACCCAGTACTTCTTCAACGCCGACAGCTACTTCTACTTCGTCGACCGTTTGCAGGCGCTGGGCGTGGATATTCCGGTGGTGCCGGGGATCATGCCGATCACCAACTACAGCAAGCTGGCGCGTTTCTCCGATGCCTGCGGTGCGGAAATCCCGCGCTGGATCCGCAAGCAACTGGAAGCCTACGGCGATGACGCACAAAGCATTCAACGCTTTGGCGAACAGGTCGTCAGCGAGATGTGCGAACGCCTGCTGCAGGGTGGCGCACCGGGTCTGCACTTCTATTCCATGAACCAGGCGGAACCAAGCCTGGCGATCTGGAACAACCTGAAACTGCCGCGTTGAAACAGCTGCAAGCTTCAAGCTGAAAGCGACAAGCAAGATCAAGAGATCGCAGCCTTCGGCAGCTCCTACAGGGGTGTCGCAGCTGCGATCTTTTGCTTTTAAAGCCCCGAAACAGAGCTTCTGCTGCCACTTTCTGGCTCTTTCGCGTTTCTCGTCGTAATCTCAAGCCATGCCTTTGATCGCGCAATTATTCGCCGTGCTGGTTTTTGCTTGCCTGAGCTTTGCCGCTCGGGGCGAGAAGCTGCGTATCGTCACCGAACCGTGGGCGCCTTATGTCTACGAAGACGGCGGCAAGAAACTCGGGCTGGACTACGAAACCACCGCCATCGTGTTCAAGCGCCTGGGCATCGAGGTCGAGTGGCAGTTCCTGCCGTGGAAGCGCTGCCTGTCGATGCTGGAAACCGGTCAGGCCGACGGTGCACTCGACATTTTTCACAGTGTCGAACGCGAAGCCACCCTGCTCTATCCGAGCGAACCACTGTCCGACGTCGAATTCGTGATGTTCTACGCCAACGACCGGCCGCACCCGTTCAGCAGACTCGAAGAACTCAAAGGCCTGACCGTCGGCACCTCGCCCGGCTATCTGTACAGCCCGGATTTCAGTGAATCAACGCTATTTACCCGCGAGCCGGCACCGACCCATGAAGCCAACTTCGGCAAACTGGTGCGCGGGCGCATCGACCTGTTGATCACCGATCGCCGCGTCGGCCAGCATTTGCTCGATGCATTGAATATTCGCGATCAGATCACTGAAAACCCCACCGTCATTAGCCGCCAGAGCCAATTTCTCGCGGTTCGGCGCAATGCTGGCATGGATTTGCTGGTGCAGCGTTTTGGCGCTGAGCTCAAACGATTCAAGCGCGAACCCGCCTACGCCGAGCTGAGCGCCCGTTATGGCGCGGCTCCCGTTATCGGGGCGCCGCTGGGCAATGCCTCGGCCAGCAGTAAAACCGTTGAGCAGCAGGAAAGCAGCGCGCAGTGATTGCTCTGTTATACTCCGGCGTTCCCGCCAGGCTCACGCCCGGACGCCCGGAACCGTAACAGGCCTCTCGACCCGCTACAGCGCAGCTCTCCAGCCCGCGCGAGCGCTCCAGACGTGCCTTCGGAACCGCAGCAGGACCGGACGGGATTGCGTCCTCTTAAACGTGATTCGCGCCAGGCAAGACTCCCATTGGGCCAAGCCCTAACTAAAACAGGATTACTCATGTCCTTTGCTTCCCTCGGTCTCTCCGAGGCTTTAGTCCGCGCCATCGAAGATGCGGGCTATACCGAGCCTACTCCGGTGCAACAGCGGGCCATTCCCGCCGTGTTGCAAGGTCGCGACCTGATGGTTGCGGCACAGACAGGTACCGGTAAAACCGGCGGTTTCGCCCTTCCGATCCTGGAGCGGTTGTTCCCTAACGGTCACCCGGACAAATCCCAGCGTCATGGCCCGCGCCAGCCGCGCGTTCTGGTCCTGACGCCGACCCGCGAACTCGCGGCCCAGGTTCACGAGAGCTTCAAGATCTACGCCCGTGACCTGAAATTCGTCAGCGCCTGCATCTTCGGCGGCGTCGGCATGAACCCGCAGGTTCAGGCCATGTCCCGTGGTGTCGACGTGCTCGTCGCCTGCCCGGGTCGCCTGCTCGACCTCGCCGGCCAGGGCAGCGTCGATCTGTCCCACGTCGAAATCCTCGTCCTCGACGAAGCCGACCGCATGCTCGACATGGGTTTCGTGCACGACGTGAAGAAGGTCCTCGCACGTCTGCCGGCCAAGCGTCAGAACCTGCTGTTCTCGGCGACTTTCTCCAAAGACATTACCGATCTTGCCGGCAAGCTGCTGCACAACCCGGAACGCATCGAAGTGACGCCGCCGAACACCACGGTCGAGCGCATCGAACAACGGGTCTTCCGTCTGCCGGCCAGCCACAAGCGTGCGCTGCTCGCGCACCTGATCACTGCCGGCGCCTGGGAACAGGTGCTGGTGTTCACCCGCACCAAGCACGGCGCCAACCGTCTGGCCGAGTACCTGGACAAGCACGGCCTGCCAGCCGTCGCGATCCACGGCAACAAGAGCCAGAATGCCCGCACCAAAGCCCTGGCCGACTTCAAGGCCGGCGAAGTGCGCATTCTGGTCGCCACTGACATCGCTGCCCGCGGCCTGGACATCGACCAGTTGCCACACGTGGTCAACTTCGAACTGCCGAACGTCGATGAAGACTACGTGCACCGTATCGGCCGTACTGGCCGCGCCGGTCGTTCGGGCGAGGCGATCTCGCTGGTGGCCCCGGACGAAGAAAAACTGCTGAAAAGCATCGAACGCATGACCAAGCAGAAAATCGCCGATGGCGACCTGATGGGCTTCGATGCCAGCACCATCGAGGCCGAGAAGCCTGAAGTGCGCGAGCGTCCGGACATGCGCAACCCGCGCAATTCCCGTGGCCCGCGTGGCGACGGTCCGAATGGCGGCGGCGGTGGCGGCGGTCGCAAGGACAAAGGCAAGGACAAGGGTAAGGAAAAACCCGCTGGTGAACGCGGCGAGCGCCCTGCCCGTCAGCAGAAGCCACGTGAAGGCACTCCGGCCCGCGAACAGCGTCAACCGTCGCAGCCGCCACGCGCCGCCGCTGATCGTGCACCGGACGAGTTCCTCGACGACGATATTGATAACTTCGGTAACCGCGTTGATTACGTGCCCAAAGCCGCCCCGGCCGGTGGCCGTGGTCGCCGTCCAGGCGCTCCGGCACAAGGCACTGGCGCTGGCGCCCCTCGTGGCGGTCAGCCGCAGGGTCGCCAGAACGGTCCGCGCAACAGCAACGGTTCGAGCACCGGCACCCCGCCGGCCAAACGCAACGGCCCGCGCAATGGCGCACCACGTGACGGTCAGTCGGGTCGTCGTGACGAGTCCTCGTCGCGCAACCGTCGTCCAGCCCGTGACGATCAGCCACGTACCGAACCAGCCGTGCAGAACCCGCGCAGCAACGGTCCGAAGATCATGCACAAGGAATCGAAAGCCGACCGCTTCCCGACGCCAGAGCAGCTCGATCAACTGCCAAGCCGCCCACGTGGCGAGAAACCAGCCCTGCTGACCCGCAATCGCTGATTTCACGCTGCAATGAAAAATGCCCCGACTCGCAAGAGCCGGGGCATTTTTTATGCACCCGGCAAACTTCACGGTGGAATTGAACCTGTGGCGAGGGGATTTATCCCCGATCGGCTGCGAAGCAGTCGCAAAACCATTCAACGCGGTATGTCTGATCCCCCTCAGGTGAAGGGTTTGGGGCGCTGCGCGACCCATCGGGGATAAATCCCCTCGCCACAAAAACCCGCCCCACAGGGATTTGTGTTGTGACAGGCCATAAAAAACGCCCCCGGCCTTGCGACCGGGGGCGTTTTTGTGTGGCGGACGAAAGTTACTTAACTTTCACGCCTTCCAGCGAGATGTCCAGATCCGCAGTTTGCGAGGTAGGACCTGGGCCCTTGATCCCGAAATCGTTCAGGTTGAGGGTGGTCTTGGCGTTGAAGCCTGCACGCTCGCCGCCCCATGGATCCTTGCCTTCGCCGTTGAACGTGGCCTTGAAGGTCACAGGCTTGGTCACGCCGTGCAGAGTCAGGTCACCGGTCACGTCAGCAGTCTTGTCGCCGGTCGATTTAACGGCGGTGGAGACGAACTTGGCGTCAGCGAATTTGCCCACGTCCAGGAAGTCTTTGCTGGCGATGTGCTTGTCACGCTCGGCGTGGTTCGACCACAGGCTGGCGGTTTTCACGTCGACGGAGATTTTGCTGGCTTCAGGCTTGGCCGAATCCCACGAGAACGTGCCGTCGAAGTCTTTGAAAGTACCGTGGATGAAGCTGTAACCCAGGTGGCTGATTTTCCAGTCAACGAAGGCGTGCTGGCCTTCCTTGTCGATTTTGTAGTCCGCAGCCATGGCCTGACCAGCCGAGAGCAGTGCAGAACCGATTGCCAGAGCGGCCAGAGTCTTTTTCAACATGCTTTCTTTTCCTTTGAGTCGAGGTTGAATTTCAGGCTTTGCGACCGAGCATTCGCGTCAGGGTCGCATCACGATCAATAAAGTGGTGCTTCAATGCTGCCAACGCATGGAGGCCGGAAAAAATTACCAGCGTCCACGCCAGCCAGAGATGAATCACCCCAGCGGTATCTGCCTGATCCGGTAGCCCGGAAACCAGTGCAGGAACTTCAAACAGGCCAAACACCGGGATCCCGACACCGTCTGCGGTGGAAATCAGGTAACCGGCAAGCATCACAGCGAACAGCGCCAGATACAGAAACCCGTGGCCGAACTTTGCACCGATACGGGTCATGCGGCTGTAGCTTTGCAGCGTCGGCGGCGGTGGGCTGATAAAGCGCCACAGCACCCGCAACACCATCACACCCAGCAGCACCAGTCCGATGCTCTTGTGCAGATCCGGCGCCTCTTTGCGCCAACTGCTGTAGTAATCCAGCCCGACCATCCACAGACCCAGCGCGAACAGTCCGAAGACCACCAGCGCCACGCCCCAGTGCATGAAGATGCTGACCCAACCATAGCGCGAAGAAGAGTTACGTAGCTGCATTGCCCAAATCCTGTGAGAACTGCGAACCAAGACTAGCGAGTTATCTATCGAATTAAAGCGGAAAATTTTGCTTTGAAATATCGAGAAATACGATCAAGAGTCTTGAGCATGGTGGTTAAGGAAAGATTAAAGGGGAAAGTGTGGGGCAGGATACTGGGTACAGATCCAAAGTTAGTGCTGCCTGAACCGGCCTCTTCGCGAGCAAGCTCGCTCCCACAGTGGTCGGTGGCGTTCACAAATTCTGCGTTCACCGCAAAAACCTGTGGGAGCGGGCTTGCCCGCGATGAGGCCCTCACAGGCAAAAAAAAGCGCGGCATAAGCGCCGCGCTTTTTCATTCACCGCAACGCTTACTGCGCCTTGGTATCAGTGCTTGCCGCTGGAGCCGCCGCAGGCTTGGCTGTTGGCTTCTTCGCCGGCTCAGCCTTTTTCGCCGCCGGCTTTGCCGGGGCTTTTTTCGCTTCGGTCTTCGCTGCAGGCTTCTTCGCCGCAGGCTTGGCTGCCGCTTTCTTCGCCGGCTCGGCTTTCACCGGAGCGGCTGGCTTCGGTGCTTCCACCGGTGCTGGCGCAGGTGCCGGAGTCGGCGCAGGCGCTGGTGCCACAGGCGCCGGAGCTGGCTCTGGAGCCTTCACCGGTTCTGGCTTCTTCTCGTCATCCGAGCCGCCGAACAGGTTGCTGAAGAAATTGCCCTTCTTCGCTGCCACAGCACCTGCCGCGCCTGCCGCTGCTGCGGTTGCAGCCGCCGGGCCGACTTTGACCGGCTCGAACGACTTGCCAGCCGCCAGATCTTCAACCTGACTGGCCGCACGCTGACCAGTGCGCAGTGCGCCTTCCAGGGTGCCCGGGTACAAGGTGTCGGTATGTTCGCCGGCAAACGCTACGCGTTGCAGCGGACGTTCCCACAGACGCCAGAACTTGCTGATCTGGCCTGGACCGAAGGCCAGGTAAGCGCCGCCCATCGACGGGTCGGTGCTGTAGCGACGGATTTCATAACCGGTGAACGAGCCACGGGCCTGTGGATAAAACGCGTGCAGACGGATCAGCACCTGATCGACCATCTGCTTGTCGCCGAACGCCTGCATCACGCGGGCGTTGTCGCCGGACAGGTTGATCACCACGTTGGCGCCGCCCTTCAGGGCTGGCTCGATCCAGAGCATGCCGAGGCCGGCGTTGCTGTAGATCTCGCCGGACATACGCGCCTTGCTTTCCCACACCGGCGTCTTGAACTTCAACATGATCTGGTCGCGCCAGCCGTAGTTGGTGCCCTTGATCGCCGCCAGGTGCTGGGCGTCCAGCGCCGGGGTCAAGGCAATCTTGTTCAGCGCGCGCAGTGGCACGGCCAACACCACGTAGTCTGCCTGATAACCAACACTGCCGACCTTGACGGTCACGCCGTCCTTGTCCTGAGTGATCGCGGAAACCGGCGAGTTGGTCTTGATGGTCTTGATCTGCTTGACGAAGGCCTGGGCCAGCACCTGACTGCCGCCGACCAGACGCGAGGCGCGCAGGTCGCGGTCGGAGACGCCGCGATACACGCGGTTCTGCTGGGCGAAGTACAGCAGCGACAGACGCGACGGCTCGTCGTAGTGAGTGCGGATGTCCTGGTTGATCAACTGACGCGCCGTGGCCGGCAGGTTCTGCTTGTCGAGCCAGCTCGACACGTTGATCTGGTCCAGCGCATGCAGGGTGCTGGTCGCGGCCGGGTTCTGCGGATCGTCGATCGAGCGCGCCAGATCGTCGAGGGTTTTCTGGTAGCGCTTCAAGGCCTCGGCGGTGGCGGGCTGCTTGGTCGCCAGATCGGCAGCGGAGAAATATTCGCCGTCGATCAGATAACCCGGGGTACGCACGAACTCAGGGGCCGGCGTGGTGCTCAGCTTGAAGGTCGAGACGTACTTGTTCAGCACCGGCTGGGTCTTGTCGTTGCCGATCCACTCGCTGGTGGCCATACCGGAGCGACCGCCCAGGCTCGGTTTGGCTTCCAGCAGCGTGACCTGCCAGCCTTTGTTTTGCAGTTCATAAGCGGCAGTCAGGCCCGACAGGCCGCCGCCAATCACGATCGCGGTTTTATCCTTGGCCAGCGCCGTAACGCTGAACAGCCCCAACATCACCAGCGCACAGGCGCGCAGCCAACCGACAGACATTCAGCGAACTCCGGAAATACACGTAGGAAAAAGCAGTTTTGCGGGTCAGACGACCCAAAGAACCGCGAAGAATACGTTAGCCATCAAAACGCCGCCAGCGACGTCTATCGGCTCATACAAAGTAGCTCAATCGACACAATGGGTTGTCCCCACGCGACGCATTGCATAGGCTTGCGCGATTGTTTGCCCGCGCCTGACGCGAGCCGCCTCGAGGAGACTGTAAATGGGCCTGAATAACCAGTGGATGCAACGCGACCTCGCGGTGTTGTGGCATCCCTGCACCCAGATGAAAGACCACGAACAGCTGCCGCTGATCCCGATCAAGCGCGGTGAAGGCGTCTGGCTCGAAGACTTCGAAGGCAAGCGCTACCTCGACGCCGTCAGCTCGTGGTGGGTCAACGTGTTCGGCCACGCCAACCCGCGCATCAATCAGCGCATCAAGGATCAGGTCGATCAGCTGGAACACGTGATCCTTGCCGGCTTCAGCCATCAGCCAGTGATCGAGCTGTCCGAGCGTCTGGTGAAGATGACCCCGGAAGGCCTGAACCGGGTGTTCTACGCCGATAACGGTTCGTCCTGTATCGAAGTCGCGCTGAAAATGAGCTTTCACTACTGGCTCAACCGCGGCCAGCCAAACAAAAAGCGCTTCGTCACCCTGACCAACAGCTACCACGGCGAAACCATGGCGGCGATGGCGGTCGGCGACGTGCCGCTGTTCACCGAAACCTACAAAGCGCTGCTGATGGACACCATCAAGGTGCCGAGCCCGGATTGCTACGGGCGTCCCGAAGGCATGAGCTGGGAAGAACACTCGCGCAACATGTTCGCCGCCATGGAACAGACCCTGGCAGAGCATCATGACAGCGTCGCGGCAGTGATTGTCGAGCCGCTGATTCAGGGCGCCGGCGGCATGCGCATGTATCACCCGGTGTACCTCAAGCTGCTGCGCGAGGCCTGCGACCGCTATGGCGTGCACCTGATTCACGACGAAATCGCCGTCGGCTTCGGCCGCACTGGAACCATGTTTGCCTGTGAACAGGCCGGCATCCGCCCGGACTTCCTCTGCCTGTCCAAAGCCCTGACCGGCGGCTACCTGCCACTGGCGGCGTGCCTGACCACCGACGAGGTCTACAGCGCGTTCTACGACGACTACCCGACCCTGCGCGCCTTCCTCCACTCGCACAGCTACACCGGCAACCCGCTGGCCTGTGCGGCGGCGCTGGCGACGCTGGATATCTTCGAGCAGGACAACGTCATCGAAAACAACCAGGCGTTGGCCCAGCGCATGGCCTCGGCCACTGCGCATCTGGTCGATCACCCGAATGTCAGCGAAGTGCGCCAGACCGGCATGGTCCTGGCGATCGAGATGGTCAAGGATAAGGCCACCAAAGAGGCCTACCCTTGGCAGGAACGTCGTGGCCTGAAGGTGTTCCAGCATGCGCTGGAGCGTGGCGCGTTACTGCGTCCGCTGGGCAGCGTGGTGTATTTCCTGCCGCCGTACGTGATCACCCCGGAGCAGATCGACTTCCTCGCCGACGTCGCCAGCGAAGGCATCGACATTGCTACGCGTGACAGCGTCAGCGTGGCCGTGCCGAAAGACTTCCACCCCGGCTTCCGCGATCCGGGCTGATTCCTGAGGATTCAGACCAACCCTGTGGCGAGGGGATTTATCCCCGTTCGGCTGCGCGGCAGCCGTAAAATCAGCCCATGCAATACTCCTGACTCACCGCGATTGCAGATTTTGGGGTGGCTTTGCCACCCAACGGGGATAAATCCCCTCGCCACAAAAGCTCTGCATTACAGCAAGTACGCGCCCATTTTTTAGAGACCCGAAATGAGACTGTCCCGCTTCTTTATCGACGCCCCCCTGAGCACCGGCGAACACGAACTGCCGGAAGCCCAGGCGCATTACATCAGCCGCGTGCTGCGCATGGCCGAGGGCGATGCGGTGCAGTTGTTCGACGGCTCCGGCCATGAATTTCGCGGCACACTGCTGGAAGTCGGCAAGAAGCGCGTGACCGTGCAGATCGACGAGCAATTCGCCGGCCAGGTTGAATCGCCGCTGCACATCCACCTCGGCCAGGGCCTGTCCCGTGGCGAACGGATGGACTGGGCGATTCAGAAAGCCACCGAGCTGGGCGTGAGCGAAATCACCCCGATCTTCAGCGACCGCTGCGAAGTCCGGCTCAAGGACGAACGCGCCGACAAACGCCTGCTGCACTGGCGTCAGGTGGCGATCAGCGCCTGTGAACAGTGCGGGCGCTCACGAGTGCCGGTGATTCATCCGCCGCTGCTGCTGGCCGACTGGCTGAAGCAGACCCAGGCCGAATTGAAGCTGGTGCTGCACCCGGTGGCGGAGCCGCTGGTGAGCCATGCGAAACCTTCGACACTGGCGTTTCTGATCGGGCCGGAGGGTGGCTTGTCGGAGGCTGAAGTCGAGCAGGCCAAGGGTAATGGTTTTCACGCCGCCCGCCTCGGCCCGCGAGTATTGCGTACCGAAACCGCGCCGGTGGTTGCACTGGCGGTGGCCCAACAGCTTTGGGGTGATTTCTAAGACCCCTTCGCGAGCAAGCTCGCTCCCACAGGGATTACATTTACAGGACATAAAACAGAATCGCCACAAAGTGCAGCAGGCTCCCGGCGATCACAAACAGGTGCCAGATCCCGTGCGCATGCCGCAACCGGTGATCGAGGGCAAAAAAGATGATCCCCACGGTGTACAACACCCCGCCCGACGCCAGCCAGGCAAACCCTGTCGTACCCAGTGCCGCAATCAACGGTTTCACCGCCACCAGCACAATCCAGCCCATCACTGCGTAAATCACGATCGACAGGATCCGCGCCTCCGAGCGTGGTTTGATCTCCTGCAGAATACCGATCAGCGCCAGCCCCCAGACAATCCCGAACAACGTCCAGCCCCACGGCCCGCGCAGCGTCACCAGGCAGAACGGTGTGTAGCTGCCGGCGATCAGCAGGTAGATCGAAAAGTGGTCGACCTTCTTCATGATCGCTTTCTTGCGCCCGCGCACGCTGTGGTACACGGTCGAAGCGCTGTAGAGCACCAGCAAGGTAAAGGCGTAGATCGCCACGCTGACAATTTTCCACGGACTGCCGTCGAGACTGGCAATCACCAGCATCCACACGCCGCCGATAAACGCTGCCACTGCCCCGACCAGATGCGTCCAGGCGTTGAGTCTTTCCCCGTGATACATGTGTCACTCACCTCAATATTCGTTGCCGCAGCGCGCAAGGCTCGGGCCTTGAGCGTAAAAGCGCAATGTTTCTGTTCAACGCGGACCTGCGCACGCCACGGTAATTGGGCACAATCGGTCGATACCAAAAAGAGTCCGCGCCATGCTGATCGACGAAGAATTGACCCTGAAAAAACTCGAGGTGTTCCTCGCCTTCATGCGCACCGGCAACCTCGCCCGCGCCGCTGCCGAGTTGCAGACCAGCAATGTCAGCGTGCACCGGGCGATCCATTCGCTGGAAAGCGCCCTGCGTTGTCCGCTGTTCAAGCACGAAGGCCGCAACCTGACGCCACTGGAAAGCGCCTACGTGCTCGAAGAGCGCGCGCAGAAGTTGATCAATGACGTGGTCGAAAGCGTGCGCCTGACCCGCGAAGCCGCCGGGTTCTCCGCTGAACGCTTCAAGCTCGGCTCGCTGTATTCGCTGACGGTGAAGACCGTACCGCAACTGATCATGGGCCTGAAGATCCGCCGCAGCGAACTCAACATCGACCTGATTCTCGGCTCGAACATCGACCTGCTCTACAAGCTGAAAAACATGGAAGTCGACGCGATCCTGGTGTCGCTGGACGACAGCATCAACGACCCGGACTGCGAGCAGATCCCGTTGTTCTCCGACGATATATTCCTCGCCACGCCAGCAGATTCGAAGTTCGCACAACGCAGTGAAGTCGATCTGGCCGAGGTCCGCGATGAAACATTTATCACCTTGACCCAGGGCTTCGCCACCCATCAGGACGGCAACCGGGTGTTCAAACAGGCGGGGTTCGAACCGAAGGTGGCGATGCAGGTGAATGACATCTTCACGCTGCTGAGCATGGTCAGTTCGGGGGTGGGTTATGCGTTGCTGCCGGGGCGGATTGCGGCGGTGTATGAGAATCGGGTCAAGCTGATTCCGTTGCAGGAGAAGTATCGGTTGCAGCAGCACATTGGCGTGGTGTTTTTGAAGGCCAAGGAGCGCGATCCGAATTTGCTGGCGTTGCTGGCGGAGTGTCGGATGTATGCCAATCGACAGGCTGGGATTTAGAGCAAAATCAAGAGCTACCCCCTCACCCCAGCCCTCTCCCCCAAGGGGGCGAGGGGGAAAGGGAGCAGATCTTCATGGGTTTCAAGACCTGAGTTCGACTCAGGACTTTCAAGTCGGCATACCTCCAACATCCAGCTCGGTCAGTCCCCTCTCCCTCAAGGGGTAGAGCGGGAAAGGGAGCAGATCGGGGACTTTTCAAGGCCTGAGTTCGACTCAGGCATTTCAGGTCGGTGGATAACGCCAAAACAACTCGGTCGGTCCCCTCTCCCTCCGGGAGAGGGCTAGGGTGAGGGCAGCTTTTACGGCGACTAACCCATCAACCCGCGCATCGCCAGAAACAACAACGAAGGCCCAAGCAAACACCCAAGCGCGGTATAAAACGCCGCCGTCAGACACCCGTAAGGCACCAGCTTCGGATCGGTCGCCGCCAACCCGCCGGCCACACCGCTGGACGTGCCCATCAAGCCGCCGAAAATCACCGCACTGCGCGGATTGTTCAGGCCAATCATCGGCGCCACGAACGGCGTCATCACCATCACCAGAATCGCCTTGATCAGCCCCGCCGCAATCGACAGCGCCATCACCTCGGAGCTCGCGCCAATCGCCGCGCCCGTCACCGGGCCGACAATGTAAGTCACCGCGCCGGCACCAATAGTGGTCAGGCTCACAGCATCGGTGTAACCGAACGCCATCGCCACGCCAACACCGGCCACAAACGAAGTTCCCACCCCCACAAACAGCGCCAGTACCCCGACGAACCCTGCGCGTTTCAGCTCATCGACACTCACGCCGAAGGCCGTGGCCACAATCGCGAAATCGCGCAGCATCGCACCGCCGAGCAAACCGATGCCCGACAACAACGGAATATCCACCACGCCTTTCTGCCCACCGGTCAGTGCACCGCCGACATATGACAACACCAGCCCCAGCAGAATGGCGATGGCCGAGCCGTGCAAACGGCCCTTGGTGAAGGTGTTGGACATCCAGTAGGACACCCACATGGTCAGCCCGACAATCAGGAACCCGCTGATCAAACCGTAGCCGGTGATCACTTTCATCATCGATTCGTACATGGCGATTACCCCGCAGTCTTGGCTGGAGCGATCGGGGTCTGCTCCTTGTTACCCATGCGCGTCAGCACAGGCACCAGGGCAAAAGCGATCACCACTGCGAGTGTGCCGGCGAGAATCGCCATCGGCCCGCCCTTCAACGCACCATAGACGTTTTGCTGTGCGGCCATGGCGACCACGATTGGAATGTAGATAGCGCTCCAGAACTCGACGCCCTGCTCGGTCTTGCCCTTGAGCCAGCCGCTTTTGTTGAGATAACTGCCCAGACCGATCAACAGCAGCATTGCGATACCGACACCGCCGACGTTGGCCGGCACACCGATCAGCTTGCCGAGCAGCTCACCGACCCAAATACCCACCAGCGTACAAAAGGCGAGAAACGCCACACCGTAAATAATCATTGTTGTAGTCCTCAAAGTGCATCGTCGAATGTTGTTTTTGTTGTTCGAAGCTTGAGTCGGCGGTTTTAGAGTTGGCGGCCACCCTCCTCTCGCAACAGCGCCTGCAAGGTGTCGAGACGAGCACTGTCGAAGGCAGTGACCGTGCCCTGCTCGAACACCCGGCGCGCCAGCCCGGTCAGCACCGCACCGGGCGGCAGTTCGATTTGTAAACGCACGCCGCGCTCGTAGGCGCTTTGTACGGTGCCGCGCCAATCCACCACGCGGCACATGTTGAAAGCGAGGTCGTCACGCAGGGCATCAGGCTTGATCACCGGACGCGCGCGACTGCCACTCAGGTAAGCGATTTTCGGGTTCTTCAATTCAACTTTGGCAAAGGCCTCGGCGAGGGTTTGTGCAGGTGCCTCCAGCAGCGGACAGTGCGACGGCACGCTCACTGCCAAACGTTTTGCCAGACCAGCGCCACGACCGCGCGCCAGTTCAGCCACCGCTTGCATGGCTTCGTCACTGCCGGCAATCACCACCTGGTTATCGGCATTGATGTTGGCCAGGTACACCGGCGAATCCTCACTGTGCACCTGCGCCAACAGCGTTTCGACTGTGGATAATTGCAGGCCGATGATCGCGGTCATGCCATAGCCCTGTGGATAAGCTTGCTGCATCAACTCACCGCGCAGGCTGACCAAGTGCAACGCATCGCTGAAGCTCAAGGCTCCAGCGACCACCGCTGCCGGGTAGGCGCCGATGGACAGGCCAGCAACGTAA
Source organism: Pseudomonas monsensis (assembly GCF_014268495.2). Taxonomy (NCBI): domain Bacteria; kingdom Pseudomonadati; phylum Pseudomonadota; class Gammaproteobacteria; order Pseudomonadales; family Pseudomonadaceae; genus Pseudomonas; species Pseudomonas monsensis. Next base: position 6,169,978 of record NZ_CP077087.1, read on the forward strand.
TCCGCCGTGAGTCCGTCCTGCAACAACTGCCGCGATGCTGCAACGCCGGCGATCAGCAGGCACAGCTGAACCGCCCTTGTGGTACGCAACGCGGCGCTGGAATCGAGCAGCAAAACATCTTCACCGAGCACATCGCTGGCCTCGATCAAGGTTTCCCGTGGCAAGCGCTGCAGCATGCCCGCTTGCTGCGCGCCCTGGCCGGGGAACACCAGCAAGCTGCTCACGCTGCCTGCTCCTGCGGGTTCCACGGGTCAGTCACCAGACACGCCTGATGCTGGTTTTTCAGCAGCACACGGGCCGATCCGCTGGCCCATTCGCGCAAGGCGACCGCACCGAACGGCGTTTGCAATTGCAGGTCGATCCGACATGCGGCCTGATCGAAAAGCTCCACGAATTTGCGGGCCTGATTACGCGTGATCAGCTGCGGCGTACGCAAAATCAGATCGAGATCACTGGCCGCGTGCATCGCTTTAAAACCGCTGGCCAATTCAAACCCGACGCTGCCGCTGATCCCCCAGACCCAACCGCAATCATCGAGCATTGGCCGCAGTTGCTGGAGTGCCTGCATCACCGGCAAATCACGCTCGCACTCAACATGACAAAGCGCCTCAGGGCTGACCCGACAAGCAATCGACTCGACAGGCATGAAAGCCGCCAACCGCTGCTCGCGCAACACACCGCGCACGCCGACCGCGACGTAACCTTCAGCGCTCAAGGCGCGTCGCACCACCACCGGTTGCCCGGCCGCCAGCGACTCAACCGCCCACTGCGGCGCATCCGCCGGCAACTGCGCCGGGCTCATGCCCCACAGCAGGTCGTGGGCCAGAGGCGTGTTCACCACTGCGCCCTCAGCAGCTCGCGTACACGGCTGGAAGCAGCACGATTTTTTGCGCCGAGACGGTTGCTCAAGTCAGTGCTGGAGATATCGCCGATGGCCTGTTTCAGGCATTCGTTCACCCGTGCCAGATCCTCAACGGTCGGCTGTTCAATCTGCTCAACCGACAAGGTTTCCCAGAGCAGTCCGAGACTCGCATAGCTGTCGATGTCATACGCCATTGGCGGAACGCTGGCCGCCAGCGCTTCCAGTTCCTCGACACTGCGCAAGGTCACCCGCGCCGCCGAGGCTTTGCCCATCGCATGCACCATCACCCCGGGATCACGCAGGGCAATCAAACGATTGGCCTGATAACCATGAGCAAGAAACGCCCCCGACATGGCCTTGCCCACCAGCAGCGCAATCACCGGATGCCCGGCCAGACGTGCGCGGGCATAACTGTCCGCCGCACCGGCCAGCGCTTGATGAATGCCGAGGGCTTCTTCGCGACGACCGTAAGCCTGGCTCGGCACATCGACGATGGCGATGATCGGGCGTTTCTGTGTTTTGTCGCGGTCGGCAGTGATCGCCTCATCCACAGCCTTGGCCAGGCCCCAGCCTTCGAGCAAACCGACCTCGCCGTTGCGAGCACGTGGATAACGGTTGTCCGGGTCAGCGACCACGGCGATAAACCGTCCGAGTTCGCCATCCGCCACCTTCAACGAGGCCGGCAGCCCTTCAACCACCACAGCACCCGCGCTCAAGGCGTTAAACCAGTTCAAACCGCGCAGTGAATAACCGCTCATGAGCGCTCTCCTTGATACAGATCGCGAACCACCGACGGTTCGATTTGCTTGTCAGTGTTCAGGCTCGTCAGACGTTGCAGAAACCATTCGGCACGTTGGCTGCGCGGCTGAGTCGGCAAACCCTGCTGAAGCAATTGGCCAACCTGCTGCCGAATCTGCGTCACGTCATCGGCGACATAACGATCCACCAAGCCGCTGGCGAAACGCTGTTCACCACCGGTCAGGCTCCAGATGAAGGGCCGGTCGCGGGAGTCGTATTCTTCGATCCCGGCTTCCTGCTCGATCACTTGCGGGCCGTTCAAACCGAGACGCGCTTCCTGGGTCACCAACAGATAGCTGCACAGCGCAGCGGCAATCGACATGCCGCCGAAACAACCGACGCTGCCCGCCACCACACCGACCACCGGTTGGTACTGCTGCAAATCGACAATCGCCGCATGAATATCGGCAATCGCCGCCAGCCCAAGGTTGGCTTCCTGCAAACGCACGCCACCGGTTTCCAGCAGCAATACGGCGCGGGTCGGAATGCCCTTACGGTTGTCTTCGGCGGCCAGTTCCAGCGCGCCGGCGATCTTCGCCCCGCCGACTTCGCCGAGGCTGCCGCCCTGGAACGCGCCTTCGATGGCAGCGATCACCACCGGCAACCCGTCGAGGTTGCCCTTGGCGATTACCACGCCGTCATCGGCCTGCGGCACCACGCCCTGGCGTTCGAGCCATGGCGACATGACGCGCTGAAACGGGTCGAGCAATTCGCGGAAGGTTCCGGCATCGAGCAAGGCTTGCGCCCGTTGCCGCGCACCGAGTTCGACAAAGCTGTGTTTGTGCAACAGCGCTGCGCTGTCAGTCATGGCCGATCTCCTCGAAACCTTGTTCCAGACGCAAGCGCACCACCCCCGGCGTCGCGCCGAAATCGTGGATGTCGATGGCCATCGCCGGTGGTGTAGTGCCGTCGAACATCCGCGCAAACAGATGCTGCCAACGCTGCTGCGCACCGTTGACCGAAGTCTGCACGTTGATCGTCAGCTTGCCGGCCAGCCCTGGTTCGATCAGCACTTCCAGATCACCCGAGCCGACACAACCGACCAGCGCGCGCCCGCGTGGCGGCTGCCCGGCGGGGAATTCAAAGGATAAGGTTTCCATCAAAACGCTCCCTGAAGAATGCCGTCGCGCTCGATTCGGTCGAGCAGCAGCGTGGCGGCGAGCAAGTCGGCGGCGCCACCGGGCGAGGCATTCAATGCGATGAGTTGTTGATCCAGTTCATGCAACCGGCGGCGACCGCTGAGGCTGGCGCTGCCACCGGCGTCGAGCACCGCTTGCGCGCCCTGCTGCATGGCGTGCAGACCCTCTTCGCCAGCGCGATAGAGCACGCAGGTGTCGGCCAGGTCAGTCATGATTGCGAGCAAGGCGTCGAGCCGGGCGATCTGTTCGCCGTGGCCGTTGCCGCGACTGCGCTTGAGTTGTGGCAGGCCGCGTTGCAGCACGGACGGGAAGCCGAGTTGCGCTTCCTCACGGGCGCCGCGTGCGCCGTAACGCAGGGCGACTTGGGCGCCGTGGCTGAGTGGGCGCGGTGCGTAGCGGTCGTCGAGTAATGCCAGACGTGCGGCGCGCAGGGTTACGGCATTGGCGCTGCTGGATTTCGCGTCCAGTGCAGCCGCTGTGACGATCAGGCCCAAGGCCCAGATCGCCCCGCGATGGGTGTTCACACCATTGGTGGTGGCGAGCATGGCTTGCTCGCCTTCGCGACCGATGCGGCCAATCGCTTCGCGCAACGTTGAATCGACTTCACCGATTGCAACCGCCGCTTCAGCCATTTCCTTGAACGCCGGCCACAACGACAACGCGGAGGCGTGCATCAGGCCCAAGTGCAAATCGGTATGCGCGCCGTTACCACGACGGTCGACCAGCGCCGGTTTCGGCGACAGATCGGCTTCGTCGATCAACGCGTCCACCGCCAGGTCGGCCAGGCGTTCGCTCAGGCTGAGCGGTTTCGCTTGCAAATTGAATGCGTGCATTACCAACTCCTGAACTTGGCGGGCGGGTTGTACAAGCCACCGGACCACTCGACCAGATCGGCCACGCTTTTCGCCGCCAGCAGTTCGCGGGTGGCGTCGGTGCGGCGGATGCCGAGGTCTTCGGGCAAGGCGATCAGGCCTTCGCGGCGCATGCGTTCGGTGTCTTTCGGGTTGTGCCGCAGGCCGATGGCGGTGACGCCCGCGACCGCTGCGATCATCGCCTGACGCTCTTCCAGCGAGCGCGCCTTGTACAGATAGGCGATGCCCTCTTCGGTGAGCAGGTGGGTGACGTCGTCGCCGTAAATCATGATCGGCGCCAGCGGCATCCCGCTTTTCTTCGCCACCTCCACGGCGTCGAGGGTTTCGACAAAGGTCGGTTTGCCGCCCTCCTGAAAGGTCTCGACCATTTGCACCACGAGTTTCTTGCCGCGTTCGAGCATCGGTTGCTGCGCATCGTCGTGGCGCATGTCCAGCCACGCCGGGGTGCCGTGACGCCGACCGCGCGGGTCGTGGCCCATGTTCGGCGCACCGCCGAAACCGGCGAGGCGACCACGGGTGACGGTCGAGGAATGGCCGTCGCCATCGACCTGCAACGTCGCGCCGATAAACAGATCCACCGCGTATTGCCCGGCCAGTTGGCAGAACATCCGGTTGGAACGCAGCGAGCCGTCGCGCCCGGTGAAGAACACGTCGGGCCGTGCGGCGATGTAGTTTTCCATGCCCAGTTCGGTGCCGAAGCAATGCACGCTTTCGACCCAGCCACTTTCGATCGCCGGGATCAGCGTCGGGTGCGGGTTGAGCGTCCAGTTGCGGCAGATCTTGCCCTTGAGGCCGAGGGATTCGCCGTAGGTCGGCAGGATCAGTTCAATGGCGGCAGTGTTGAAACCGATGCCGTGGTTGAGCGACTGCACATTGTGTTTTTCGTAGATGCCACGGATCGCCATCATCGCCATCAACACGTGCACCGGTTTGATGTGCCGTGGGTCGCGGGTGAACAGCGGTTCGATGTAGAACGGCTTGTCGGCCACCACCACGAAGTCGACCCAGGATGCCGGGATATCGACGCGGGGCAGTTCGCTGACGTCGTCGACCAACTGATTGACTTGGACGATAACGATGCCGTCGCTGAACGCGGCCGGTTCGATCAGTGCCGGGGTGTCTTCGGTGCTCGGGCCGGTGTAGATGTTGCCGGCGCGGTCAGCCATGAACCCGGCCGAGAGCACGACGTTGGGAATCAGGTCCACCACCAGCCGCGCATAGAGTTCGATGTAGGTGTGAATCGCGCCGACTTCCAACAGGCCGTCTTCGAGCAACTGGCTGATGCGCAGGCTCTGAGTGCCGGCAAAGGAGAAGTCGAGCTTGCGGGCGATGCCGCGTTCGAACAGGTCCAGATGCTCGGAGCGACCGACGCTGGGCATGATCATGTGCAGGTCGTGGAGCTTTTCCGGGTCGGCCTTGGCCAGCGAACGGGAAAGGAAATCCGCCTGCTTCTGGTTGTTGCCCTCCAGCACCACACGGTCGCCGGGATGAATCAGCGCTTCGAGCGCGGCGACGATCTTGTCGGTGGGCAACACCACACCGTCGGCCAGCCCGCGCACCTTGTCGAGGCGGCGCTGCTTCTCGTCACGCCGCCGCGTCCAGCGCGAGTCGGGGGAAATTGTTGTTGTCATGCTCACTCCACGGGGTTCGCTGTCGTGGAGCTAAGGTAGGCGTGTGGGGTGGGGGCATCAATCAAGCGCGGTGGCGAATCGTTACGCTCAGGGTAATGATCAAGAGCCGCCCTCACCCTAGCCCTCTCCCGGAGGGAGAGGGGACCTACCGAGGTGTCTGGCGCCATACATCGACCTGCCCCACCGAGTCGATTATGAATTCACAGCAGTATTTTCAGGTCGGCGTAACTTGTGAGCATCCTGCGGTCGGCCCCCTCTCCCTCCGGGAGAGGGCTGGGGTGAGGGTCGGGCTTTTTCGCTATTCCGTCGGCACCAACTTATCCAACACCCGATTCACCGCCATCTCCGCCACCATCACTACCTGCGCAATACCTTGCACAGTCTTACGGTGCGTACCTTCCACCATTGCCGCGTGGTTATTGAGCATGACCGTAGCCGAACCAAGGGTTTCACTGGCGTCGGCCAACAGGGATTCGGTGTCGGCATTGGGGTTGGCCATATACAGCGTGTTGGGGGTGTAAGGCGTGGCCATCAGGTCGGCGTTGGTCGGGCCGAGGTAATGGTCGAGGGCGCGTTCGGCGGCTTCGTGGAGTTTCTTGGAGTCGGGGGATTCGTAGGGGGATGCCGGGTCGGTGGACGGCGGGTTAGGCGTTACTTTGAACATGGGGATGAACCTCTATTAGGCCTCACCATCCCGCTGCTAAACGGTAGGGTGGCGGCTATGCGCAAGTTAGCAGACCGGTCAAACCCCAACCCGGCGCACCCGAAGGTGCCATGCGCACAGCCACCATCAAGCGCAGGCGAATGCCTGACTGGATGAGACTTGTACAACCGAGGTAAGGAAGAAGCCGGGCTGCTAAACCCGATCACTGGGAATCAGTGACGGAATCAAGTTACGCAGCCTGCCCAAGGCGCACAAGCCGGCGGATTCTGGTGCATGCGTAGGCAGCGGCGCAAGGATTTGTAGGCCAGTGAGCCGTAACACCGAGTGTCTTTAAACAACTGCGCTGAAGGGTGTTTATTACTCACAGAGATTGAGGATTTGTCTGTCGGATTGAGGTGTGGCGACTGGCGCTTTCGCGAGCAAGCTCGCTCCCACAGGAGATCTTCAGAGAACGCAGATTTTGTGTACGACATAAACCCACTGTGGGAGCGAGCTTGCTCGCGAAGAGTCCAGTCTGGTCACCGCAAACCTTGGATCAGTGAACGAGCCCCGCCTCCACCAACAACTGCTCCAGCCCCAACAAATCCGGCACCTTCGCCACTTGGTCCCCGACCTGCACCGCCGCCTGTTCCAGCGCACACAACGGCACATCGACATAACTCAACTGACTGTCGAGCTTGTACGAGCGCGGAATCCCCTGCACCAGCAGCGCAATGAACTTCAGCTCCGGCAACCCGCCCAGCGCATTCAAAATCACGATCCGCGCGCGCTCGCCAATGACGATTTTCTGCCCGCACGCCGATTCAAAACTCAGCAGCGGAATCTGCCGCTCACGCCACGTAACCTTGCCGAGATACCACGGCGGCGTATCCAGGTCGAAGGCGCTGGCCTGGTAGTCGATCAGCTCGGCCACGGCGACGTTGGGCAGGATCAGGTTGCGGTCGGCCAGTGGCAGCAGCAGGCCGGTGAGTTGGCTGGTGCGCGCGTTGTGGCGGCGCTCATGCATGTTTCTTGCTCCAGTGGGCAATGCTTTCGAGCAGCACCGATTCCTGGTACGGCTTGCCGAGGTAGTCGTTGACGCCGATGGCCATCGCGCGGTCGCGGTGTTTCTGCCCGGTGCGCGAGGTAATCATGATGATCGGCAGGTGTTGCAGGCGTTCGTCGTGGCGCACCTGGGTGGCGACTTCGAAACCGTCCATGCGCGGCATTTCGATGTCGAGCAGCATCAGGTCGGGCATGTGTTCTTCGAGCAGCAGCATCGCGTCGACCCCGTCCTTGGCGGTCAGCACATTCATGCCGTGACGTTCGAGCAAACGACTGGTGACTTTGCGCACGGTCACCGAGTCGTCGACCACCAGCACCAGCAGCGGCTTTTGCGGCTCGCTGTCGATGTCCGCATGGGCCGGACGCTGCGCAACCCGCGCCTGCATCGCGCGGATCGGCGCCAGCAAATCGAGAATCAGCACCACCCGGCCATCGCCGAGAATCGTCGCCCCGGACACGCCCTGCACCGCGCCGAACTGCGGACCGAGGCTCTTGACCACGATTTCGCGGGTGCCGGCCATCGCGTCGACCTGCACCGCGATGTGCCGGTCGTTGCACTGCACCAGCAGCACCGGCAATGGCAGGCTCTGGCCGAGCAGTTTCGGGCGTGGCGCAGTTTTCAGCAGTTCGCCCAGATAGCACAACTCATAGCGCTGGCCGCCGTAGTGGTAGCTCGGCGGGTCGTTACGGAAGTGCCCTTCCAGATCATTCGGCAGGACGCGGACGATGCCTTCGATGGTGTTCAGCGGAATCGCATATTGATCCTCGCCACACTGCACCATCAGCGCGCGGTTGACCGACACGGTGAACGGCAGGCGAATGCGGAAATGCACGCCCTGCCCCGGCACCGAGTCGATGCTCATGGTGCCGCCGAGCTGGCGCACTTCCTCGTGGACCACGTCCATGCCGACGCCGCGCCCGGAAATCTGCGTGATCTTTTCAGCGGTGGAGAAACCCGGCTGGAGGATGAACTGCAATACATCGCGGTCGCTGATTTCGGCATCCGGAGCCAGCAAACCGCGCTTGATCGCCTTGCGCCGCACCGCTTCCAGCGGCACCCCGGCGCCGTCGTCGCGGATATCGAAAACGATGTCGCCGCCCTCACGGGACAAGTCCAGGCTGATCGTACCCTGTGCCGGTTTGCCCGCCGCCAGCCGCACTTCGGCAGACTCCAGACCGTGATCGACGGCGTTGCGCAGCATGTGCTCCAGCGGCGCGGCCATGCGTTCCAGCACGTTGCGGTCCATCTCGCCCTCGGCGTTGTCGATGATGAACGCGACGTCCTTGTTCAGCTCTTCGGCGACCTGCCGCACGATGCGTTTGAGGCGCGGCAGCATGCGTTCGAACGGCACCATGCGCGTGCGCATCAGGCCTTCCTGCAATTCGGTGTTGATCCGCCCCTGTTGCTGCAACAGGTTCTCGGCGTCGTGGTTGCGGCGGTCGAGGGTTTCCTTGAGGTCGAGCAGGTCGGAAGCGGATTCGAACAGCGCCCGCGACAGTTGCTGCAACTGCGAGTGGCGATCCATTTCCAGCGGGTCGAATTCTTCGTAACCGAGATGGTCGGCATCGACTTGCTGACGGCTGAGAATCCGTCCCTGGGTTTCGGTGTCGAGCCGACGCAATTGATCGCGCATGCGCTCGATGGTGGTTTCCATCTCGTTCAGTGCGGTTTGCGCATCACTGACCTGTTGCTCGATACGCCCACGGAAAATCGAGGTTTCCCCGGCCAGATTGACCAACTCGTCGAGCAGTTCGGCGGAGACCTTGACCATGTCCGCACCGGCATCGGCAGCCGGTGGCGCCGGCTCGGTCTTGGCGGGCAGCGGCAATACCGGCGGGGTTTCCACCGTCGCCGGATGACTGAAATTCTGGATCGCGCTGATCAGCCGATCGGCCGGCGGGCACGGTTGCCCGGCGCGCACCCCATCGAGCATTTGCGCCAGGCGGTCATGCCCGCGCTGGACCAGTGCGAACAGTTCCGCCGACGGCTGCAACGCCCCGGTGGAAAGGCTTTCGTAAAGGTATTCCAGCTCATGGGCGAGGTCGCCGATCGGACCGATCTCGACCATCCGTGCACCGCCCTTGAGGGTGTGCAGATCGCGCAGCAGGGTTTCCACTTCCTGGCGATTGCCCGGTTCGGCCTGCCAGCGCAGTAACGCCGCGCCAGAGTTTTCAATGATGTCGAAACCTTCTTCGAGGAAGATTTCCAGCAGCTCCGGATCGTGTGCGGCGCTGTCATGATCCGCCGTCGGTAGCGGTGCTTCGCCCAGCGGTTGCCCCTGACGCAGCTCGCGAATCGCGCCGATCAGTTCCTGCGCCGGGCTCAGCGGCTGATGGCTTTGCAACTGGTCAAGCAGCAACGCCAACTGCGCGTGGCTCTTGAGCAGTAACTGGCCCAAAGCGTCGCTGTGGCTGTAGCGGCGATCCACCAGACCTTCGTAAAGACTTTCCAGCTCCTGGGCCAGATCTGCGATGGCCGCCACTTCGGCCATGCGCGCGCCGCCCTTGAGGGTGTGCAGGTCGCGCTGCAATGAGGACAGCGGTGCGGCGTTGTCCGGGTCGTTGAGCCAGCGGTGCAAGGCTTGTCCGGCGCTGTCGAGAATGTCGACGGCCTCTTCGAGGAAGATCTCGACGATCTCGTCGTCGCCCTCGAACGATCTCGCCGACTGCTGCAACTCTGCGGTGGCGCTGCCCAGTTCACGAATGCTCAGGGTACGGCTGCCATCGCTGCGGATCAGGCCCATCGACGACGGGTCAAGGCTCTCGTCGAGCAACTCGTGCAGGGCGCGAATGCGCGCAGGCTGCGGCGTGACTTCCTGGCCGGCGGCCAGTTCGTCGAGCATGTTGATCAGCGCTTCGTGGGCGTTCTGCGCTTCTTCGAAAAACCGCTCGCTGACCGCCAGGCTGCTTTCTTCCACCGCGCCATAGAGGTCGAGCAAGGCTTCGCACAACACGTCCACCGGCAGCAGATCAGCCAGGTGCGCGCCTTCGCCAAGGGTGGTCAGTTCATCCAGCAAGGCACTGAGTTCCTGGCGCTCGCCGGGATGTTGTTGCCAGCGCTGCAAGAGGTTTTCGGCGTCGAGCAGGATGTCCATGCCCTGGGCGAGGAAGTTGTTGATCAATTGCGGATCGCGCTTGATCCGCAGGCTGGTGTTCGGCGTCTGGAGGATCGCTTCCAGACGCTCGCCGAGCAGCGTTTCAATGCGCTTGATCAACGACTGTGCACCGACGATCGGCGCCAGCGGATCGTGCTTGAGCTGGCGCAGACCGACGCGGAACAAACCTTCGGCCTCAAGCAGCAATTCCACTTCGTCGAGATCGAGCGGCAACTGATGCGCCTTGAACTCGCGGGCCAGTTGATCCAGCGGCGCGGCCAGTTCGGCAATCGGCAACACCCCGGCCATCGACGCGCTGCCCTTGAGCGTATGCAAGGCGCGCTGCAGTTCATCGCTGGCCGGCAGCGGCACATGTTCGGCGGCCTGATCGAGGTAACGGTTGAGACTGGCCAGATGGGTTTCCGCCTCGTTGCGGAAGATCTCCAGCAACAGCGGATCAAGGGCCGCGACATCATTCACGTCTTCAGCGGCCAGCGGTTCGTCCCCCTTGGCCAGCGCATGGGCGCGGGCGGCGAGCTGATCGACGTCGCTGCGTTGACGCTGCCGGTGAGTGGCGAATTCACTGATTAATTCCGGGAGCAACAACACCGTGTCGGTGAGCAGTTGCGGCACCACCGCACCGGGCTCGACGCTTTGTTCCAGCACACGGTTGAGCAGGTTCTCCACCGCCCAGGCCAGTTCACCCAGCACCAGCGCACGGACCATGCGCCCGCTGCCCTTGAGGGTGTGGAAGGCCCGGCGCAGTTCAGTCAGGGCCGCACGGTCCTGCGGATTGGCCGACCAGCGCGGCAGGTATTCGTGGAGGACTTCGAGGACTTCGTCGGTCTCCTCGAGGAACACTTCGCGCAGCTCGTCGTCGACCGGTTCTTCGTCAGCCGGTGGCGGCATCAGGCTGCCGGGGGTGGTCAGGGCCGGCGGGTTGACCGCCGACACCGGGCTGGCCAGCACCTCGGCCAGCGACTGCACGATATCGGGGTCGTCCAGCACTTGCAGGTCTTGCATCACCAACGCTTCGCTGGGGCTGAGCACGTCATCGAGCACTGGCACCTGCTGTGCGCCGGGCTCTTCGTCAGGAAAGTAGCCCAGGCTGGCCAGGCTCTTCTGCGCGACATCCAGCAGTTGTTCGCTCGCGGCCTGCGGGTCGTCGCTCAAACGTTCGAGGTAGTACTCGAGGCTGGTGATCACGTCGGCGAGGTTGTCCAGTTGCTGCCAGCCCGGCTCGTGGGGATCAAGCAGTAAATGCTCGCGGATAAAGCCATTGCAGGCCTCGACCAGACTGGCCGCCCGGCTCAGCGGAATCATCGCCAGCGCGCCGCGCACCTGGGTCAGCAACTCCGGCAACGCTTGCAGGTGCTGGCGATCCCAGTCGGCGTCGATGTAGTCGACGATCATGTCCTTGGCCTGTTGCAGGCAGATGCGCGCTTCCTTGATCACGATCTGGTGGATCTGCGTCAGGTCGGTGGTCGGCAGGCGCGCCTCTTCGGGGCTTTCCGTTTCCACGGTGCCGACCATCCCGGCCAGATTCGCCTCGACGTAGAGCAGCGCGCCGGCGACGTCCATCAGCGTGGCGTCGTTCGGTTCGCGCTGGCCCTGGGCGAGGCTGAGGACCACCGCCAGTTGATCAATGATGACCTTGCGCGGCTGGCCAAAACCGAGCACCGCCAGGGTGTCGGCAATCTGCCGCAGCGGCGCCAGCAGGCTGTCCAGATCAGAGGTGTGCTGACGGTCGCTGCGCACGAACAGGTCGAGGCGCTCCTTGACCCGCACCAGCTCTTCGCACAGCGCCGCCAGCACCGAGCGCATCGCATCGCGGTCGGGGCCGGCCAGGCGCGCACGTTCTTCGTCGACCATCGCGCTGTCGGGCAACGCGTCGTCCAGGGAGTAGCGATCTTTCATGGTCAGCATCTGCCCGGTGGGATGTTCGGCTTTGGCAATATAGAACAGCAGGCTTTTGAGCAGCTCCGCAGGGGGCGGCTGGTTAAGGCCGCGCATGCCCTGCTCGAGCAGGCGCTTGAGTTCCTTGTCGGCGTCCTTGAACAGGCTGCGCAGCGCCGGGCTGTTGGCGATCGCGCCTTCGCGCATGCCTTCGACCAGCGCCGAGGCCACTTGCCACAACGGGCTCAAGGGCGCATCGCCGCTCATGGCTTCGAGACGCTGGAAGACTTTCGCCAGGTACTCCAGATGCGTCTGGTCATCCTGCTCGCGCAGCAGACCGACCAGGGCCATTTGCAGCATCTGGCGCAACTTGCGCAGCACGTTCGGCAGTTCTGCCGGCTCCAGCAGCGCCAGCGCTTGCTCGCTAAGGGGTGGCAGCTGCGGCAGTTGCGGGCTGAACAGGCTGGTTTCCGAGAGCAGGCTTTCGCCGCGGGCGCTGCGCAGGTCGTTGATCAGCGGCAGCACCACCAGCGGCAAATCGCGGCGGGCACCCTGCACGCGGTCGAGGTAGATCGGCAATTGCCCAAGGGCTTGCAGCAGCAGGTGCAGGGCTTCGTCGCGGTGGCTGACGCGCTCGTGCTGCAAGGCTTCGACCAGATGTTCCATCTCTTCGGCGAGCAAGGCTGCGCCATAGAACTCGACCATCTGCAGACTGCCGTGGACCTGATGGATGTAATCCAGGCACTCGTCCAGCCCGGGAAAGGCCTGCGGATCCTCAAGCACGGCTTCAATTGCCTGATGCGCCTGTTTCAGCGTTTCGGCAATTTCGCCCTTGACCCATTCGAGGGCCACATAGTCGTGCCGGTCACCCATAACCACTCCACTCACGCCTTGTCCGTCGCGGACGCCGACGGCAAGGTGAAACCGGATACCGAACGGCGCAGCTGGCTGGCCATTTTCGCCAGGTTGCCGATGCTCTCGGCGGTGGCGGTGGAGCCGGACGAAGTCTGCGAGGTGATCTGCTGGATCACGTTCATCGTCAGGGAAATCTGTCCGGCCGACGAAGTCTGCTGTTGCGCCGCGTTGGAAATGCTCTGGATCAGCGCCGCGAGGGTCTTCGATACGCCTTCGATTTCTTCCAGGGCCACCCCGGCATCCTGCGCCAGCCGCGCGCCACGCACCACCTCGGTGGTGGTTTGTTCCATGGAAATCACCGCTTCGTTGGTGTCGGTCTGGATCGCCCGCACCAGGGTTTCGATCTGCCGGGTGGCAGCAGACGAGCGCTCGGCCAGGCGCTGCACTTCATCGGCGACCACGGCGAAACCACGCCCGGCATCCCCGGCCAGCGACGCCTGAATCGCCGCGTTGAGCGCAAGGATATTGGTCTGGTCGGCAATGTCGTCGATCAGGCTGACGATGTCGCCGATCTCCTGCGACGACTCGCCGAGGCGCTTGATGCGCTTGGCGGTGTCCTGAATCTGTTCGCGGATGTTGTCCATGCCGTGGATGGTGTTGTGCACCACCTCGTTGCCCTTGTTGGCGATTTCCACCGAACGCTCGGCCACGGCCGAGGACTCGGCAGCGTTGGCCGACACCTGATCAATCGACTCGGCCATGTCGCTGATCGCGGTCGAGGCTTCGGAAATCTGCTGCGCCTGATGTTCCGAGGCCTGGGCCAGGTGCATCGCGGTGGCCTGGGTTTCCTGCACGGCGGCGGCGACCTGGCCGGCGGTGAGGTTGATGGTCGCCACCAGGTCACGCAGTTGGTCGACCGAATAGTTGATCGAGTCGGCGATAGTACCGGTGAAGTCTTCGGTCACCGAGGCGGTCACGGTGAGGTCGCCATCGGCAAGGTCCTCGATTTCGTCGAGCAGGCGCATGATCGCGTTCTGGTTGCGCTCATTCTTCTCGGCGGTTTCACGTAACTGGCGGTTGGTCTCGCGGACCATCACCAGACCGATGAGGATGATCGAGGCCAGCGCCAGCAAACCGAGGACGTAGCCGCCGATGGTGTCGGTGTTGCGCCCGCCGGCAAGGTTTTCGAAGCGAGTGGCCAGGTGCGAGGCTTCGTCGAGCAGGGTTTGCGAGAGGCTGAAGATGTTGCTCGCCGACTCGCGGACCTTGAACAGCTCCGGCGAGGTTTCGAGGATTTCATCCACCGAGCCGGAGACGAACTGGAACAGCTCGGAAATCTCACTCAGGCGTGCGCGGGCATCGCGGTCTTCGACCTGGCTGATTTTCAGTGCCGGGTTGCCTTGCAGCATGCCGTTGAGCACCTGGCCAAAACGGGTGGCGTCGCGACCAAAGGCGTCGGCGGCCTGCTGCGAGTTTTCGTCGCCGGCCAGTACGGTGTTGACCGCGCCGAGGATCCGTTCAGCGAGCAGCGACTGACGCTGGGCCATCGCCACTTGCGCCGCCGGAGCGCCGCGTTGCAGGAGGATCTCGACGACTTTTTCGTATTCGATCTGCAACTGCGGCACGGTTTCGGCCAGGGTCGCGGCGACCTGATGCAGCGACAGCACGGTCTGCTCGCTGGAGAGAATCGCGTCGGTGTTTTTCAGCAGGCGTTCCCAATCCAGCTGCACGGCGCGCATTTCCGGGCGCACGGTGGCCGGGGCCGGTGGCAGGCCGGTGGCCGGGTCGCCTTTCTTCAGGTAACCCCAGCGCTGGGCGAAATCGTTGCGCGCATCGCTCAGCAACTTGAACGCGGCAGCCTTGCCGGCGGCGGCTTCAGTGGCGTTCTTGGCGATGCGTTGCGACAGCACGCGCAGTTCACCGGCGTGGCCGATGTACTGTTTATCGTAGTTGGCCTGGGTGTTGAGGTACGCGAAGTTGGCGAACAGCAGCATGATGAACACGATCAGTGCGATGAACAGCACGATGATCTGCGAGCGACTGCGCGATCCTTCCGCCGACTTGTCTGTTTTTGCTTTTGTCATCGGTCCTCGCCTAATTTGAAACTCACCGAAGCACCTGTAGAAGCTAGCCTTGTGAAGTGGAGCTTTTGTGGCGAGGGGATTTATCCCCGATGGGTCGCGCAGCGGCCCCAAGATTCGAGCTGTATCAAATACATCTCGAATGCAGCCTTTGGGTCGGCTTCGCCAACCATCGGGGATAAATCCCCTCGCCACAGGTTTCCCTTGCCACAGAATCACACCATTACATGGCCCATTCCCACATGGGTTCTCTGTTGTTTCGACTAAATTGCGACGCTCATGAATACCGGGGATTTAGCCAGTGCAAACAGGCTGAACACCCGCCAGTTCTGTTCGCGCCGGAAATAGCCTTTGACGAACTCGGCCTTGGAACCCTGGCGCTTGCTGATCGAAATCGGTTCGAAGCTGTCCTGCTCGAAATGCTGCAGGCCGATGACTTCGTCGACCATCAGCCCGGCAAACACATCGCCATGCTCGACCACCAATACCCGCCGCTGTTTACGCAATGGCGACAGCTCGTGCCCGAAAAAACCGCACAGGTCCATGATCGGCAGCAAGCGCCCACGCAGGTTAGCCACCCCTTTGACCCACGGCTTGACCCCGGGCAATTGAGTGAAGCGCGGCTCGTGCAGCACTTCGCTGACTTCGCCCATCGGCGCCACATACCAATGCTCGCCAATGCGAAAGCCGATACCGCTCCAGCGATCCTGGCGCGCGGCCTGCGACGGCAAGTCCGCCGCCAGCAAGCGGCAGCGCTGGTCGATCTGCCAGAGCAGTTCGAACGCGGTCAGCGATTCGCTCATGGTTGCGCGATCAGCTTTTGAGCACGTTGTTCAGGGTCTTGATCAGGGTGTCTTCGTCGACCGGTTTGGTCAGGTAATCCTTGGCGCCCTGACGGGTGCCCCAGACCTTGTCGGTTTCCTGATCCTTGGTGGTGATGATGATCACCGGGATGTGGCCGGTGTCCGGGTCCTTGGTCAATTGCCGGGTCGCCTGAAAACCGTTGAGGCCGGGCATGACGATGTCCATCAGCACTGCATCGGGTTTTTCCTGACGGGCCAGCGCGACACCGTCGGCGCCGTTTTCGGCTTTCAGTACTTCGTGGCCGTGCTTTTCGAGCATGCCGGTCAGTTTGTACATTTCAGTCGGCGAATCATCGACGATCAGGATACGTGCCATGGTTTTCCCCATTTTTCTTGTTGACGCCCGGCCCGCTGGCCGAGCATCACTGTACGTGTCTTACTGCGGCAAAACGGCGGCGAAGCCCGGAACATGGGCCTGAATCGCGTTAAGCAGTTCTTCCTTGCTGAAAGGCTTGGTCAAAAATTGATCGGAACCGACAATCCGCCCCTTGGCCTTGTCGAACAGCCCGTCGCGCGACGACAGCATGATCACCGGCGTGGCCTTGAATGCGCTGTTGTTCTTGATTAAAGCGCAGGTCTGATAACCATCCAGACGCGGCATCATGATGTCGACAAAAATGATTCCGGGATGGTTGTCCGCGATTTTCGCCAGCGCGTCGAAACCATCAATCGCCGTGATCACTTCGCAACCCACATTTTTCAACAATGTTTCGGCGGTGCGACGAATCGTTTTCGAGTCGTCGATCACCATGACCTTCAAGGCGCTGGACTGCTGTTCCATAAGAGGGCTCTACCGTCGCCTTTGCGAATCAAATTGTCCGTTTTGCTATCAGTGATGGCTGGAAACCCTTGATGTTCAAGGGCCAGCGCTGCATGCCAGCCTTTTTAGCACAGTCTCCAGATGCAATCTATCGACGGGTTTTTCCTTGACCGAAAACCCGCCCGGAGCCACTCTGGCGGCACTTTTTCAATACCGATCCGGTAGCCAATTTTCGAGGAAAACCCAATGAGCGTTCGCGTCGGGATTGTCATGGACCCTATCGCCAGCATCTCCTATAAAAAGGATAGCTCGCTGGCCATGCTGCTGGCCGCGCAAAAACGTGGCTGGGAACTGTTCTACATGGAGCAGCGCGACCTGTATCAGGCCGAAGGCCAGGCGCGGGCGCGCATGAAGCCGCTGAAAGTCTTCGCCAACCCGGAAAAATGGTTCGAACTGGACGCCGAGCAGGACCACCTGCTGAGCGACCTGGACGTGATCCTGATGCGCAAGGATCCGCCGTTCGACATGGAATTCGTCTACTCCACCTACCTGCTCGAACAGGCCGAAACGGCGGGCGTGCTGGTGGTGAACAAGCCGCAAAGCCTGCGCGACTGCAATGAAAAGCTGTTCGCCACGCTGTTCCCGCAGTGCACGCCGCCGACCGTCGTCAGCCGTCGCGCCGACGTGCTGCGTGAATTCGCCGCCAAACACGGCGACGTGATCCTCAAGCCGCTGGACGGCATGGGCGGCACCTCGATCTTCCGCCACCGCGCGGGCGATCCGAACCTGTCGGTGATTCTGGAAACCCTGACCGCCCTCGGTGGCCAGCAGATCATGGGCCAGGCCTACCTGCCGGCGATCAAGGACGGCGACAAGCGCATCCTGATGATCGACGGCGAGCCGGTGGATTACTGCCTGGCGCGGATTCCGGCCCAGGGCGAAACCCGTGGCAACCTCGCCGCCGGTGGTCGTGGCGAAGCGCGGCCGCTGACCGACAAGGATCGCTGGATCGCCGCGCAAGTCGGCCCGACCCTGCGCGAAAAAGGCCTGCTGTTCGTCGGTCTGGACGTGATTGGCGAGCACCTGACCGAAATCAACGTCACCAGCCCGACCTGCATCCGCGAAATCGACAACGCTTTCGGTACCGACATCGGCGGCATGCTGATGGATGCGATTGAGAAGAAGCTGCAAGCCTCGAGCCGCAAGCAGCAAGCCTGACGGCCAGCTACAAGCCGCAAGCCATGAGCTACAAGCTTTTACTTGCAGCTTGCCGCTCGAAACTTGCAGCTGCCCTTATGTCGCTTGCCGCTTGAAGCTTGCAGCTAAAAACCAACATTGCGTTATCATGCCGAGCCCGTAAAAACGCGATGTTGGTTTTTCTGTCATGACCCTCCCGTCCGATCTGCCCGCAGAACTCGCCCACCGTGGCGTGCGCCCGGCCGATCGCCTCGGATTTACCTTGTTTCTCGCGGCGCTGATTCATTTGGCGCTGCTGCTCGGCGTCGGCTTCACCATGGTCGAGCCCAAGCAAATCAGCAAAACCCTGGAAATCACCCTCGCCACCTTCAAGAGCGACACCAAGCCGAAGAAGGCCGATTTCCTCGCCCAGGAAAACCAGGAGGGCAGCGGCACGCTGGACAAGAAGGCGATCCCCAAGACCACCGAGGTCGCGCCGTTCCAGGACAATCAGGTCAAGAAAGTCACCCCGCCTCCGGCCGCCAAGCCGGAAGTCCGTGAAGCCGCGCCCAAGGCTGCCGTAACCACGGTCGCGCCGAAACAGCAAAAGGCGCCGACCAAGAAAGAAGAAACCAAGACCGAGACCAAACCGGCGGTCGACGCACCGACGTTCGATAGCTCGCAGCTGTCCAGCGACATCGCCAGCCTCGAAGCGGAACTGGCCAAGGAACAACAGCTGTACGCCAAACGCCCGCGCATTCACCGTTTGAGCGCCGCCTCGACCATGCGCGACAAGGGCGCCTGGTACAAGGATGACTGGCGCAAGAAGGTCGAGCGGATCGGCAACCTCAATTACCCGGAAGAAGCCCGGCGCAAGCAGATCTACGGCAACCTGCGCCTGATGGTCTCGATCAACCGCGACGGCTCGCTGTATGAAGTGCTGGTGCTCGAATCCTCCGGCCAGCCACTGCTGGATCAGGCGGCCCAGCGCATCGTCCGGCTGGCCGCACCGTTTGCACCGTTTACCGGTGATCTGTCGGATATCGACCGACTGGAAATCATCCGCACCTGGAAATTCGCCCGGGGCGACAAACTCTCGAGCAACTGACACACCGCAACCCCTTGTGGGAGCGAGCTTGCTCGCGAAGAGGCCGGCACATGCACCATTGATGTTGCCTGACCTGACGCCTTCGCGAGCAAGCTCGCTCCCACATTTGATCTGCGTTGTTCTCTGATCCTCAGCTTGTCAGTTTGCCCCTTCGACGCCACACTATCGCTCATGAAAAACGTCAGCCCCAGCTACCTCAAGCATCACTTCCTGATCGCCATGCCACACATGGCCGACCCGAACTTTGCCCACACCTTGACCTACATCGTCGAGCACACGGCCAATGGCGCCATGGGGCTGGTGGTCAATCGACCGCAAGAGCTGAACCTGGCTGACATCCTCGAACAACTGCGCCCGGACATCGAGCCGCCAGCACTCTGCCAGCACGTACCGATTTTCATCGGCGGCCCGGTGCAGACTGATCGTGGTTTTGTCCTGCACCCGGCCGGCCAGATGTTCCAGGCCACCGCGCAACTGGACGGCGATCTGGCGCTCTCCACTTCCCAGGACGTGCTGTTTGCCATCGCGGACGGTGCAGGCCCGGCGAAAAGCCTGATCGCCCTCGGTTACGCGGGTTGGGAAGCCGGGCAACTGGAGGCCGAACTGGCCGACAACGCCTGGCTGACCTGCCCGTACGATGCCGACATCCTGTTCAACACCAGCAGCGAACTGCGTCTGGAAGCGGCGGCACGGCACCTGGGGATCAACCTCAGTCTGCTGACCAGCCAGGCAGGCCACGCCTGATGGCCCTGCGTCTGATTCTCGGCTTCGACTACGGCACCAAACAGATCGGCGTTGCAGTCGGCCAGGTGATTACCGGCCAGGCCCGCGAGCTGTGCACCCTGAAAGCGCAGAACGGCGTTCCGGACTGGAACCAGGTCGAAGCGCTGTTCAAGGAATGGAAACCCGACGCCGTGGTGGTTGGCCTGCCGCTGAACATGGACGGCACGCCCAGCGAAATGTGCCTGCGCGCCGAGAAATTCGCCCGACGTCTCAACGGCCGCTTCAATGTGCCCTTCTATACCCACGACGAACGCCTGACCACCTTTGAGGCCAAAGGCGAGCGACTGGTGCGTGGCGGGCAGAAAGGCAGTTACCGCGACAACCCGGTGGACGCCATCGCCGCCGCTCTGCTGTTGCAGGGCTGGCTCGATGAAAACACTGCATTGTTTGAATCCTGACAAGCGCTTCGGCGCTTTTCTTTTGAGCTACGACCCGAGCCGCGTCCAAGGACCCGGCTCGACCCCAAGAAGGAGCAACCATGAGCCTGCCAAATCCCGCCGAGCTGATCAGCCAGATGGCGACCCGCCTCAAGGCGCACCTTGCCCAGCGTGAGATCCGCGAACCGCGTTACATCGGCATCCGCACCGGCGGTATCTGGGTCGCGCAGGCCCTGCTCAAGGAATTGGGCAGCGATGCGCCACTGGGCACGCTGGATGTTTCCTTCTACCGCGACGACTTCAGCCAGAACGGCCTGCACCCGCAAGTGCGCCCCTCGGCCCTGCCCTTCGAGATCGAAGGCCAGCATCTGGTGCTGATCGACGACGTGCTGATGAGCGGCCGCACCATCCGCGCCGCGATGAACGAACTGTTCGACTATGGCCGCCCGGCCAGCGTGACCCTGGTCTGCCTGCTCGACCTGGACGCCGGCGAGCTGCCGATCCGCCCGAACGTGGTCGGCGCGACCCTGTCGCTGGCCGCCCACGAGCGGGTCAAGCTGTCCGGCCCCGAGCCGCTGACGCTCGAACTGCAAGACCTGAACCCTTAATCCGCCCTATTGAGAGTCCCCTTCGCGATGACGCCTCTAGATACCAAGCGCCCGCTGCAGCTCAATGATCAGGGCCAGCTGCGCCACTTCCTCTCGCTCGACGGCCTGCGCCGCGAGTTGCTGACGGAAATCCTCGACACTGCCGACTCGTTTCTCGAAGTCGGGGCCCGGGCGGTGAAGAAGGTCCCGTTGCTGCGCGGCAAGACCGTGTGCAACGTGTTCTTCGAAAACTCCACGCGCACCCGCACCACCTTCGAACTGGCGGCCCAGCGGCTGTCGGCAGACGTGATCACCCTGAACGTGTCGACCTCGTCGGCCAGCAAAGGTGAAACCCTGCTCGACACCCTGCGCAACCTCGAAGCCATGGCCGCCGACATGTTCGTCGTGCGCCACGGCGATTCCGGTGCGGCACACTTCATCGCCGAGCATGTCTGCCCACAGGTGGCGATCATCAACGGCGGCGACGGCCGTCACGCCCACCCGACCCAGGGCATGCTCGACATGCTCACCATCCGTCGGCACAAGGGCGGTTTCGAAAACCTCTCGGTGGCGATCGTCGGCGACATCCTGCACTCGCGGGTGGCACGCTCGAACATGCTCGCGCTGAAAACCCTCGGCTGCCCGGACATCCGCGTGATCGCGCCGAAGACCCTGCTGCCGATCGGCATCGAGCAGTACGGCGTGAAGGTTTACACCGACATGAACGAAGGCCTGAAGGACGTCGACGTGGTGATCATGCTGCGCCTGCAGCGTGAGCGCATGACCGGCGGCCTGCTGCCGAGCGAAGGCGAGTTCTACCGCCTGTTCGGCCTGACCACCGCACGTCTGGCCGGGGCCAAACCCGATTGCATCGTCATGCACCCGGGGCCGATCAACCGTGGCGTGGAAATCGAATCGGCGGTGGCCGACGGCCCGCACTCGGTGATCCTCAATCAAGTCACCTACGGCATCGCCATCCGCATGGCCGTGCTGTCGATGGCCATGAGCGGGCAAACAGCGCAACGTCAATTCGAGCAGGAGAACGCCCAGTGAAGCTCAGCATTCTCGGCGCCCGCGTCATCGATCCAAGCACCGGCCTGGATCAAATCACCGATATCCACGTTGAAGCCTGCAAGATCGTCGCCCTCGGCGCCGCGCCGGCCGGTTTCACTGCCGTCGAAACCATCGACGCCCAAGGCCTGGTCGCCGCGCCCGGGCTGGTCGACCTGAACGTCGCCCTGCGCGAGCCGGGCTACAGCCGCAAAGGCAGCATCGCCAGCGAAACCCGCGCAGCGGCGGCTGGTGGCGTAACCAGCCTGTGCTGCCCGCCGAAGACCAAACCGGTGCTCGACACCTCGGCGGTGGCCGAACTGATCCTCGACCGTGCTCGCGAAGCCGGCAACACCAAGGTGTTCCCGATTGGCGCGCTGAGCAAAGGCCTGGACGGCGAACAGCTTGCCGAGCTGGTGGCGCTGCGTGACGCCGGTTGCGTCGCGTTCGGCAACGGTCTGGAGAGTTTCCGCAACACCCGCACCCTGTGCCGGGCACTGGAATACGCGGCCACCTTCGATCTGACGGTGATTTTCAACTCGCAGGATCACGATCTGGCGGATGGCGGCCTGGCCCACGAAGGCGCGGTCGCCAGCTTCCTCGGTCTGCCGGGCATTCCGGAAACGGCGGAAACCGTGGCCCTGGCCCGCGATCTGTTGCTGGTCGAGCAGACCGGCGTGCGCGCGCACTTCAGCCAGTTGACCAGCGCTCGCGGTGTGGCTCTGATCGCCCAGGCTCAGGCCCGTGGCTTGAAGGTCACGGCGGATGTCGCGCTGTACCAGTTGATCCTCACCGATGAAGCGCTGATCGACTTCAGCAGCCTCTATCACGTGCAACCGCCGCTGCGCACCCGCGCAGACCGCGATGGCCTGCGTGAGGCTGTGAAATCGGGTGTGGTATCGGCAATCTCCAGCCATCACCAGCCGCATGAACGCGACGCCAAACTGGCGCCGTTCGGCGCGACCGAGCCGGGCATCAGCAGCGTCGAGCTGCTGCTGCCGCTGGCGATGACCCTGGTCGAGGATGGTCTGCTGGATCTGCCGACCCTGCTCGCGCGCCTGAGCGCTGGGCCTGCGGACGCGCTGCGCCTGCCGGCGGGCAAACTGGCGGTGGGCGGTGCGGCAGATATCGTGCTGTTCGATCCGCAGGCTTCGACGGTGGCTGGTGAAGGCTGGTTGTCGAAGGGTGAGAATTGCCCGTTCATTGGCCACACTTTGCCGGGTGTGGTTCGCTACACGCTGGTGGATGGGCGGATCAGTCACCAGGCTTGATACCGCGTCGCCCCTTTCGCGAGCAAGCTCACTCCCACAAGGATCACCGTGAACCCTGTGGGAGCGAGCTTGCTCGCGAAGCTTTACTGGAAGGCGCCTCTGCCTTCGGCATTACGCACCGAGACCTGATCATTCAGCGTCCAGAAGTCATACAGCACCCCGACAAAGAACAACCCGCCGGTCAGCAGATACAGCAACCCGCTGATCCACTTGCCCTGGTACATCCGGTGCACGCCGAACACCCCCAGGAACGTCAGCAGAATCCACGCCACGTTGTACTCGATCGGCCCGGCAGCAAAACGCAGATCGGCCTCGCGATCCATCGCCGGGATCAGAAACAAGTCGATCAGCCAGCCAATACCCAACAAGCCAAAGGTGAAGAACCAGATCGTCCCGGTGACCGGTTTGCCGTAATAGAAGCGGTGAGCGCCGGTAAATCCGAAGATCCACAGCAGGTAACCGATGATTTTGCTGTGGGTGTCCTTTTCGTTCACGCGGGGTAGTTGATAGCGGTTCATGAAGACCTCGATTCACACGATAGATAAATATTCTTGAATTCTTTGTGACTTTTTTACAGGTAGCCGACGTATGGCAAATGTTACCGTGTCTCCCGTCAAAGCCTTACAGCACCGGACTTCTGTCGGACAATTGCGTCTTTTTGCCGCTTATTTGGTTCCATTGTCAGCCGATTGAATCGACCAACGGCCTCGGAATCGAAAAAAAAGCTGTTATAAAGTTGCGCGCAAACCCATAAGAGCCACGCCTAATGCGACCATTTTTCAAGACATGGCTAACTATTTGCCTATTAATGCCACTGGCCGCCCACGCCACCAATCGTGAGCAACGTCTTCCCAACGTTAACGGTTTCACCCCTAAATCCCATGCTTCGGCTCCTTCGAGCAAGAGCAGCAAACAAACGAAACACACCACGCTCGCCAGCAACAATCACGGCAAGCTGGTTCCACCGATGGCGAACAAGGAAAGCAGCAACGTCCTGAGCCGCGCGGTGAACGTCCTCGGTACTCCATACCGTTGGGGCGGCAGCAGCCCAAGTAAAGGCTTCGACTGCAGCGGTCTGGTGAAATATGCGTTCAACGACGCCACCTTCGACCTGCCACGCACCTCCAATGCGATGGCCAGCGGTCACGGCGAGAAAGTCGAGCGCAAGGATCTTAAGCCAGGCGACCTGATTTTCTTCAACATCAAGAGCCGTCGGGTCAACCACGTTGCCATCTACCTGGGCAACGACCGCTTTATCCACGCACCGCGTCGTGGCAAAGCAGTGAGCATCGACACGCTGAACAAGCCGTATTGGGAACAGCATTACGTGGTTGCCAAGCGTGTGTTGCCGAAAGAACCGGCCGGCAAGCAGATGCGCGTCGTTCAACGCTGAACTGACTGATCCGCAACGGGTATCGCCAGCACTGACCTCTTCGCGAGCAAGCTCGCTCCCACAGGTGAAAGCATTCCAATTGAAGGAATGCAATCAATTGTGGGAGCGAGCTTGCTCGCGAAAGGGCCGGTTAGAACACCGAAAATCCCCCTTAGAAATTATCCGGCGTACGCGCCTTCTCCCGCGCATGCTCGCGGCTGATCAAACCCTTGGTCACCAGATCCTTCAGGCACATGTCGAGTGTCTGCATTCCCAACGAACCACCGGTCTGAATCGCCGAATACATCTGCGCCACCTTGTCCTCGCGGATCAGGTTACGGATCGCCGACGTTCCCAGCATGATCTCGTGCGCCGCCACCCGCCCGCCGCCGATCTTCTTGATCAGCGTCTGTGACACCACTGCCAGCAGCGACTCCGACAGCATCGAACGCACCATCGACTTTTCGTCCCCGGGGAACACGTCCACGACCCGGTCGATGGTTTTCGCCGCCGACGTGGTGTGCAGCGTGCCAAACACCAAATGCCCGGTCTCGGCAGCGGTCAAGGCCAGGCGAATGGTCTCCAGGTCGCGCATCTCGCCGACCAGGATCACATCCGGGTCTTCCCGCAATGCAGAACGTAACGCGGTCGCGAAACTGCGGGTATCACGGTGGACCTCACGCTGATTGATCAGGCATTTGCGCGATTCGTGGACGAACTCGATCGGGTCTTCGATGGTGAGGATGTGATGATGACGGTGGGTATTGAGGTAGTCGATCATCGCCGCCAGCGTGGTCGACTTGCCGGAGCCGGTCGGCCCAGTGACCAGCACCAGCCCGCGCGGGGCGTCGGTGATCTTGCGAAAGACATCGCCCATGGCGAGGTCTTCCATGCTCAGCACTTTCGAGGGAATGGTGCGAAATACCGCGCCGGCGCCACGGTTCTGGTTGAAGGCATTGACCCGAAAGCGCGCCACGCCGGGGACTTCGAACGAGAAATCCGTTTCCAGGTGTTTCTCGAAGTCGACCCGCTGGGTGTCGTTCATGATGTCGTAGATCAGTTCGTGCACCTGCTTGTGATCCAGCGCCGGCAGATTGATTCGCCGCACATCGCCATCGACACGAATCATCGGCGGCAGACCGGCCGACAGGTGCAGGTCGGAAGCGCCTTGTTTGGCGCTGAAGGCCAGCAGTTCAGTGATATCCATAGCGCTCCTCAATTCCAGTAGAATGCCGCGAACCTTCAGACCGCCGGCGCCTCTTGATGTCCACGATAGCAGACAACATTGCCCTCGTTAGTTCACGCATCCACGCCGCGACCGCCGCTGCCGGACGCCCTGAAAACAGCGTGCAGCTCCTGGCCGTGAGCAAGACCAAACCCGCACAGGACCTGCGTGAAGCCCATGCTGCAGGCCTGCGCGATTTCGGCGAGAACTATCTGCAGGAAGCCTTGGGCAAACAGCTCGAACTGGCCGACCTGCCCTTGATCTGGCACTTCATCGGCCCCATTCAATCGAACAAGACTCGCGCCATTGCCGAGCATTTCGACTGGGTGCACTCCGTGGATCGCCTGAAAATTGCCCAACGCCTGTCCGAACAGCGCCCGGCCGAGCTGCCGCCGCTGAACATCTGCATTCAGGTCAACGTCAGCGGTGAAGCCAGCAAGTCCGGCTGCACCCCGGCCGACCTGCCGGCACTGGCCGAGGCCATCAGCGCCCTGCCCCGGCTGAAACTGCGCGGGCTGATGGCGATTCCCGAGCCGACCGAAGATCGTGCCGAACAGGACGCCGCGTTTGCTGCCGTGCAACGTTTGCAGGCCAGCCTGAATCTGCCGCTCGACACACTGTCCATGGGCATGAGCCACGACCTCGAGGCGGCCATCGCCCAAGGCGCCACCTGGGTGCGGATCGGTACGGCCCTGTTTGGTGCCCGCGACTACGCCGCCCACTCTTGAACGCTTCTAGATAAGGACCAAACATGAGCCACACACGTATTGCCTTTATCGGTGCCGGCAACATGGCCGCCAGTTTGATCGGCGGCTTGCGCGCCAAAGGTCTGGAAGCCAGCCACATCCGCGCCAGCGATCCGGGCGAAGAAACCCGTAAACGGGTCAGCGCCGAACACGGTATCGAAACCTTCGCCGATAACGCCCAGGCCATCGACGGCGTCGACGTGATCGTGCTGGCGGTCAAGCCACAGGCGATGAAAGCCGTGTGCGAAGCCATTCGCCCAAGCCTGAAACCGCATCAACTGGTGGTGTCGATCGCCGCCGGCATCACTTGCGCGAGCATGACTGCATGGCTCGGCGAGCAGCCGATCGTGCGCTGCATGCCCAACACTCCGGCACTGCTGCGTCAGGGCGTCAGCGGCCTGTACGCCACCAGCGAAGTGACTGCCGAACAGCGTCAGCAGGCCGAAGCGCTGCTGTCCGCCGTCGGCATCGCGCTGTGGCTGAACGAAGAACAGCAACTCGACGCGGTGACTGCCGTCTCCGGCTCCGGCCCGGCGTATTTCTTCCTGCTGATCGAAGCCATGACTGCCGCCGGCGTCAAACTCGGCCTGCCGCAGGACATCGCTGAACAGCTGACCCTGCAAACCGCCCTCGGCGCCGCGCACATGGCAGTTGCCAGCGATGTCGACGCCGCAGAACTGCGCCGCCGCGTGACCTCGCCAAACGGCACCACAGAGGCCGCAATCAAATCATTCCAGGCCAACGGCTTCGAAGCCCTGGTCGAAACAGCACTCGGCGCCGCCGCGCACCGCTCGGCCGAAATGGCCGAACAACTGGGCAAATAAGGAGCCTTACATGATTGGATTGAACACCGCAGCGGTTTACGTGCTGCAAACCCTCGGCAGCCTGTACTTGCTGATCGTGTTGCTGCGCTTCGTCCTGCAACTGGTGCGGGCGAACTTCTACAACCCGCTGTGCCAGTTCGTGGTCAAGGCCACCCAACCGCTGCTCAAGCCACTGCGCCGGATCATCCCGAGCGTGTTCGGCCTGGACATGTCGTCGCTGGTGCTGGCGATTCTGGTGCAACTGGCACTGATGGCCCTGACCCTGCTGCTGACCTACGGCACCACCGGTAACCCGCTGCAGCTGTTTATCTGGGCGATCATCGGCGTCACCGCGCTGTTCCTGAAGATTTTCTTCTTCGCCCTGATCATCAGCGTGATCCTGTCGTGGGTCGCTCCGGGCAGCCATAACCCGGGCGCTGAACTGGTGAACCAGATCTGCGAACCGGCCCTGGCGCCGTTCCGCAAGATTCTGCCAAACCTCGGCGGTCTGGACCTGTCACCGATCTTCGCCTTCCTCGCGCTGAAGCTGATCGACATGCTGGTGATCAACAATCTGGCGGCGATGACGATGATGCCGGAAATCCTGCGCCTGCTGATGTGAGCTGTTTTCGCTGGGACGGGGACGATTTGATCCTCGAATGTCATCTGCAACCGGCAGCCCGCAGCGATGATTTCTGCGGGCTGCACGGGGATCGCTTGAAGATTCGCCTGACTGCACCGCCGGTCGAGGGCAAGGCCAATGCTTACCTTATGGCCTTTCTGGCCAAGGCGTTCGGGGTATCCAAGAGCCAGGTCAGCTTGCTCAGCGGCGAATTGAACCGGCAGAAACGGGTGAAGATCTGTTCGCCGAAGAAGCTGCCGGATTTGCCGGGTCTGGTTGGGCGTCCGTCTTGAGTTTTGCGGCGTCTGCGCCCCTCACCCCAGCCCTCTCCCCTTGGAGAGGGAGCCGATTTGCGTGGTTTTCAAAACCACAGTTCAACTCGATATCCCACGTTGGCGTATCTCGAACATCCCGCCAGTCAGCCCCTCTCCCTCTGGGGGAGGAACCTGATTTGGCTGTTTTTCATGACCTGAGCTCAACTCGATAGATCAGGTCGGTGCAGCTCAAAAGAACACCTCGGTCAGCCCCCTCTCCCTCTGGGGGAGGAACCTGATTTGGCTGGTTTTCAATACCTGGGTTCGACTCGATAACTCAGGTCGGCGTCGCTCGAATGATCACCTCGGTCAGTCCCCTCTCCCCCTGGGAGAGGGTTAGGGTGAGGGCTGCTTGCCGCTAACCCCACCGGTCTTTAGACTTACGCCTCATTTCAACGAGAGCAGGGTCGATGCCAGCTGCCTTTCCCCCCGATTCTGTTGGTCTGGTGACGCCGCAAACGGCGCACTTCAGTGAACCCCTGGCCCTGGCCTGCGGACGTTCGCTGCCCGCCTACGACCTGATCTACGAGACCTACGGCACGCTGAACGCGCAGGCGAGCAACGCCGTGCTGATCTGCCACGCCTTGTCCGGCCATCATCATGCCGCTGGCTATCACAGCCCCGACGACCGCAAGCCCGGTTGGTGGGACAGCTGCATCGGTCCCGGCAAGCCGATCGACACCACCAAATTCTTCGTGGTCAGCCTGAACAATCTGGGTGGTTGCAACGGCTCCACCGGCCCGAGCAGCATCAACCCGGACACCGGCAAGCCGTTCGGCGCCGACTTCCCGGTGCTCACCGTGGAAGACTGGGTGCACAGCCAGGCGCGTCTGGCTGATCTGCTCGGCATCCATCAGTTCGCCGCCGTGATCGGCGGCAGCCTCGGCGGCATGCAGGCCTTGCAGTGGACCATCACCTACCCGGATCGCGTGCGGCACTGCCTGGCGATCGCCTCGGCGCCCAAACTGTCGGCGCAGAACATCGCCTTCAACGAAGTCGCGCGTCAGGCCATCCTCACTGACCCCGAGTTCCACGGCGGTTCATTCCAGGAACAAGGCGTGATCCCCAAGCGCGGGCTGATGCTGGCGCGGATGGTCGGGCACATCACCTACCTGTCCGACGACTCGATGGGCGAGAAATTCGGCCGTGGCCTGAAGAGTGAAAAGCTCAACTACGACTTCCACAGCGTCGAGTTTCAGGTCGAAAGCTACCTGCGCTATCAGGGCGAAGAGTTCTCCGGGCGTTTCGATGCCAACACTTATCTGTTGATGACCAAGGCGCTGGACTACTTCGATCCGGCGGCGAACTTCGACGATAACCTGGCGAAAACCTTCGAGAACGCCACAGCCAAGTTCTGCGTGATGTCGTTCACCACCGACTGGCGTTTCTCCCCTGCCCGCTCGCGGGAGCTGGTGGACGCGCTGATGGCTGCGCGCAAAGACGTCAGCTACCTGGAAATCGACGCGCCACAGGGCCACGACGCCTTCCTGATTCCGATCCCGCGTTATTTGCAGGCGTTCGGTAATTACATGAACCGAATTACGGTGTGAACAAGCCATGAGAGCTGATCTGGAAATCATCCAGGAATGGATCCCCGCCGGCAGCCGTGTGCTCGACCTCGGTTGCGGCGACGGCGAACTGCTGACCTGGCTGCGCGACAATAAGCAAGTCACCGGTTATGGCCTGGAAAACGACCCGGACAACATCGCCGAGTGCGTGGCCAAGGGCATCAACGTCATCGAACAGGACCTGGACAAGGGCCTGGGCAACTTCGCCAGCAACAGCTTCGACATTGTGGTGATGACCCAGGCACTGCAAGCCGTGCATTATCCCGACAGGATCCTCGACGAAATGCTCCGGGTCGGGCGCCAGTGCATCATCACCTTCCCCAACTTCGGTCACTGGCGCTGCCGCTGGTACCTGGCGAGCAAGGGCCGCATGCCGGTGTCGGAGTTCCTGCCGTACACCTGGTACAACACGCCGAACATCCACTTCTGCACCTTCGAAGACTTTGAAGAACTTTGTCGCGAACGTGATGCGAAGGTCATTGATCGGCTTGCCGTGGATCAACAGCACCGCCACGGGTGGGCCAGTAAGCTATGGCCTAATCTGTTAGGTGAGATCGGTATCTACCGCGTCAGCAGCCCGGTGCTTGCAGATCACCGGATCGCGGTCTGAACCACGACATTTCGAGGAGAACGATCATGGGTCGCTTGATTACTGTGCTATTGGCCGCCTGCCTGAGTCTGTCTGCGGTGGCCGCCGATGCCATCAAGGGCGAACGCAAGGAAGTGTTCGGTGACGTCACCGTGCACTACAACACCTTCAATTCCACCTTCCTGACACCCGACATCGCCAAAGCGGCCGAGCTGATCCGCAGCAAGAACCAGGGCGTGATCAATGTCTCGGTGATCAAGGACGGCAAACCGTTGAGCGCCAACGTCACCGGCACGGTCAAAGACCTGACCAGCCAGAGCGTACCGCTGAATTTCCGCCAGGTCACCGAACAGGGCGCGATCTACTACATCGCCCAGTACCCGGTGGAGCAGCAGGAAACCCGCACCTTTGAAATCAAGGTGCAGAACGGCGACAAGATCCACACCATCAATTTCAACCAAGAGCTTTTCCCCGGCGAATGATGAACCTCAAGCAACTCGTACTGGCCAGCCATAACGCCGGCAAACTCAAGGAACTCCAGGCCATGCTCGGCGAATCGGTGCAACTGCGCTCGATCGGCGAATGGAGCAAGGTCGAGCCGGAAGAAACCGGCCTGTCGTTCGTCGAGAACGCGATCCTCAAGGCGCGCAATGCCGCGCGCATCTCCGGTTTGCCGGCGCTGGCCGATGACTCCGGCCTGGCAGTGGACTTCCTTGGCGGTGCCCCGGGCATCTACTCGGCGCGCTACGCCGACGGCAAGGGCGATGCGGCGAACAATGCCAAGCTGCTCGACGCCCTCAAAGACGTGCCGCAAGCCGAGCGCGGCGCGCAGTTCGTCTGCGTGCTGGCTCTGGTGCGCCACGCTGATGATCCGCTGCCGATCCTTTGCGAAGGCCTGTGGCACGGGCGCATCCTCACCGCCGCCAGCGGCGAGCACGGTTTTGGCTACGACCCGCTGTTCTGGGTGCCGGAACGTGACGTGTCCAGCGCTGAACTGAGCCCGGCCGACAAGAACCAGATCAGCCACCGCGCCCGTGCAATGGATCTGCTGCGCCAGCGTCTGGGCCTGAAATGACCGACAGCCCCTCTGCGTCGTCGCTGATCATCGGCGGCGCCGCTTCTTCGCCTCGGGCGCCGCTGCCAACGCTGCCGCCCCTGGCGCTGTACATCCACATCCCGTGGTGTGTGCGCAAATGCCCGTATTGCGATTTCAACTCGCACACCGCCAGCCCTGTGCTGCCAGAAGAGGAATACGTCGACGCGTTGCTGGCCGATCTCGATCAGGACCTGCACGCCGTTTACGGCCGTGAAATCAGCTCGATTTTCTTCGGTGGCGGCACGCCGAGCCTGTTCAGTGCCGAGGCGCTTGGGCGCTTGCTCAAAGGCGTCGAGCAACGCATTCCGTTCGCCCACGACATCGAGATCACCCTGGAAGCCAACCCCGGCACCTTCGAACAAGAGAAGTTCGTCGCGTATCGCAAGCTGGGGATCAATCGCCTGTCGATCGGCATCCAGAGCTTCCAGCAGCAGAAGCTTGAGGCCCTTGGACGCATCCACAACGGCGACGAAGCGGTGCGCGCGGCCGGGATGGCGCGGCAGGCCGGGTTCGATAACTTCAACCTCGACTTGATGCATGGCTTGCCCGATCAGTCGCTGGAAGATGCCTTGAGCGATCTGCGCCAGGCGATCGAACTGAAACCGACGCACATCTCCTGGTATCAGCTGACACTGGAGCCGAACACCGTGTTCTGGAACCAGCCGCCGGTGCTGCCGGAAGACGATACGCTGTGGGATATCCAAGAGGCCGGACAAGCGCTGCTGGCCGAGCACGGTTACGCGCAATACGAAGTGTCAGCCTATGCCCAGCCCGGTCGCCCGGCGCGGCATAACCTCAATTACTGGAGTTTCGGCGACTTCATCGGCATTGGCGCGGGTGCGCATGGCAAGCTCAGCCACCCGGACGGACGCATCGTTCGCACCTGGAAGACGCGCCTGCCGAAGGACTATCTCAACCCGGCCAAGAGCTTCCAGGCTGGCGAGAAAGCCCTGAGCAATGACGAGATGCCGTTCGAGTTCCTGATGAATGCCTTGCGCCTGACCGCCGGCGTCGAGTCGCATCTGTACCCGGAACGCACCGGCCTGTCGCTGGACACGCTTGCCGAAGGCCGGCGCGAGGCCGAACAAAGCGGTCTGTTGCAGGTCGAACCGTCACGTCTGGCGGCTACCGAGCGCGGACAGCTGTTTCTCAACGACTTGCTGCAACAATTTCTGACCTGACTTCAGTCCCAAGGGAAAACGCATGGATTTGATACTCGACCTGCTCGCCACGGTGTCCCGCTGGAGCCGCAGCAACCTCTCGGAAATTGCCCTGGCCCTGGTGGGCTGCCTGCTGGTGCTGTTCGGCGCTGACTTCAAAGGCTGGGTCGAGCAACGCCTGGGCAGTATCGCCGGCGCCCTGCGCGTGCCGCTGATGGCGCTGCTGTGCATGATCGGCAGCGGCGCCGCGCTGATCTACGCCACGCCGTGGGTGATCAAGGGTTTGAGCCAGTTCAACAACTACAGCCTGGCGCCGGTGTTGTTGGTGGTGCTGGTGTTGATTGGCGTCGTCGCTGACCGCCGCTGAATCTAATGCACCAAAAAACACTGTGGGAGCGGGCTTGCCCGCGATGAGGCAATAACACTCAACATTTTTGTCGACTGTTATGCCGCCATCGCGGGCAAGCCCGCTCCCACAGGTTCATCTACAGCCTGAGATCAGGACAGTTTCTCGAACTTCAGATCCCACACGCCATGCCCAAGTCGTTCGCCACGGCGTTCGAACTTGGTGATCGGGCGTTCGGCCGGGCGCGTTACGCACTTGCCGTCTTCGGCGAGGTTGCGGTAGCCCGGGGCGACGTTCATCACTTCCAGCATGTACTCGGCATACGGTTCCCAGTCGGTGGCCATGTGCAGAATGCCGCCAACCTTCAACTTGCTGCGCACCAGCTCGGCGAACGACGCCTGAACGATACGGCGCTTGTGGTGACGGCTCTTGTGCCACGGATCCGGGAAGAACAGCATCAGGCGATCGAGGCTGTTGTCGGCGATGCAACGGTTGAGCACTTCGATCGCGTCGCAATCGTAGACCCGCAGGTTGGTCAGGCCCTGGGTCAGCACGCCATTGAGCAGCGCGCCGACACCCGGACGGTGCACTTCAACACCGATGAAGTCCTGATCCGGCGCGGCCGCGGCCATTTCCAGCAGCGAGTGGCCCATGCCGAAACCGATCTCCAGCGAGCGCGGCGCCGAGCGGCCGAACACCTGGTCGTAATCCACCGGCGCATCGGCCAGCGGCAGCACGTACAGCGGCGCGCCCTGGTCCAGACCGCGCTGCTGGCCTTCGGTCATGCGCCCGGCGCGCATCACGAAACTCTTGATGCGGCGGTGTTGGCGCTCGTCGCCTTCTTCCGTCTGGATAGGCGTGTCGTTCGATTCAGTCATCAATGGCTCTTACTTGATCAGACCATCCAGCGGCGAAGAGGCGCTGGCATAGAGTTTTTTCGGCATGCGGCCGGCGAGGTACGCCAGACGGCCGGCAACGATGGCGTGCTGCATGGCTTGAGCCATCATTACCGGTTGCTGGGCGTGAGCGATGGCCGAGTTCATCAGCACGGCATCACAACCCAGCTCCATGGCGATGGTGGCGTCGGAAGCGGTACCGACACCGGCATCCACCAGCACCGGAATTTTCGCTTCTTCGAGGATGATCTGCAGGTTGTACGGGTTGCAGATCCCCAGACCGGAACCGATCAGACCGGCCAGCGGCATCACCGCGATGCAGCCGATTTCCGCCAGTTGGCGAGCGATGATCGGGTCATCACTGGTGTAAACCATCACGTCGAAGCCTTCCTTGACCAGCGTTTCTGCGGCCTTGAGGGTTTCAATCACGTTGGGGAACAGGGTTTTCTGATCGGCCAGCACTTCCAGCTTCACCAGGTTGTGGCCATCGAGCAGCTCACGGGCCAGGCGGCAGGTGCGCACGGCTTCGATGGCGTCGTAGCAACCGGCAGTATTCGGCAGGAAGGTGTAGCGCTCCGGCGACAGCACTTCGAGCAGGTTCGGCTCGCCTTCGATCTGGCCCAGGTTGGTGCGGCGCACAGCGAAGGTCACGATCTCGGCACCCGAGGCTTCGATGGCCTGGCGGGTTTCTTCCATGTCACGGTACTTGCCGGTGCCGACCAGCAAACGCGACTGGTAAGTACGACCGGCCAGGACGAAAGGCTTGTCGCTACGAACGATGCTCATGGGGAGTCCTCTTTAGGGGTGAGGGTCTTGCAGAATTCTGTGCCCTTGCGAACCGGGCGATTAGCCGCCGCCGATGGCGTGCACCACTTCGACGTTATCGCCGTCGTTGAGAACGGTGTCGGCATGCTGGCTGCGCGGGACGATATCCAGATTGAGTTCGACTGCCACCCGGCGACCGGTCAGGTCCATACGGGCGATCAGGGCCGCAACGGTTTCACCGTCGGGCAGTTCAAGGGATTCGCCGTTCAACTGAATGCGCATGCGCTAGGCCGCCATCATTTTTAGGGGGTGGCATTCTAGCCCGATCATGACCTAAAGGTCAGCACCAAGCGTCAAGCGGTTTACTGCAGGCGCCAGGCGGCAAGTCCAAGGCACAACCAGCCGACCAGAAACGCCAGGCCGCCGAACGGCGTGATGATGCCGAGCTTGCTGATGCCGGTGGTGGTCAACACATACAGGCTGCCGGAGAACAGCAGAATGCCCACGGTGAAGGAAACGCCGGCCCAAGTGACCAGTCGGCCCTGAATCTGCGTGGCCAGCAGCGCCACACCGAACAGCGCCAGAGTGTGCACCAGTTGATAGGTGACGCCGGTATGGAAGATCGCCAGATACTCGGGTGTCAGGCGGTTTTTCAGGCCATGGGCGGCGAAGGCACCCAAGGCGACCCCGGTGAAACCGAAAAAAGCGGCCAGCATCAAAAAGCCACGCAGCATTGGGAACTCCAGTCAGACTCGATCGGCAGGGTCTGTATAATGGCCCGCTCCACGGGTTCGGCCAAGCCATCTCTATGCTGCGTACAATTTTCCGTCGCCTCACGAAGGCCCTGCTCTGGTTCGCGGGTGGCAGCGTCGTGCTGGTCCTGCTGTTCCGCTTCGTGCCGCCGCCCGGCACGGCGCTGATGGTCGAGCGCAAAGTCGAATCCTGGGTCGACGGCGAACCGATCGACCTGCAACGCACGTGGAAACCGTGGGACGAGATCTCCGACGACCTCAAAGTCGCGGTCATGGCCGGTGAAGATCAGAAGTTTCCGGAGCATTGGGGCTTTGATTTCAGTGCGATCCAGGCCGCATTGGCGCATAACGAGCTGGGTGGTTCGATTCGCGGCGCCAGCACCTTGAGCCAGCAAGTGTCGAAGAACCTGTTTCTGTGGTCGGGTCGCAGCTATTTGCGCAAAGGCCTGGAAGCCTGGTTTACCGCGCTGATCGAGGTGTTCTGGCCCAAGCAACGGATTCTTGAGGTGTACCTCAACAGCGTCGAGTGGGACGACGGGGTGTTTGGCGCTGAGGCTGCGGCCCGCCATCACTTTGGCGTAAGCGCGAAGTCGCTGACACGACAGCAGGCGAGTTATCTGGCGGCCGTTCTGCCCAACCCCCGCGTCTGGAGCGCAAGCCATCCGACGGCTTATGTGTCGCGCCGGGCCGGGTGGATTCGGCAGCAGATGAGTCAATTGGGCGGGACCAGTTATCTGCTGGGGCTTGATGATTCGCGCCGGGCGCCTTGGTCTGAATAACGCTGAAGATCCCCTGTGGGAGCGAGCTTGCTCGCGAATACGGTGGATTCAGCAGTGGCGGTGACTGACACTCCGCTTTCGCGAGCAAGCTCGCTCCCACATGGGTTTTGTGTGAAGCCTGAAATGAAAACGCCCCGATCATCGCTGATCGGGGCGTTTTTTTGTTGCCTGAGCGCCGGTTATGCGGCGATCGACAACTTGAGCTTGTTCATCGCGCTCTTCTCGAGCTGACGGATCCGCTCGGCCGACACGTTGTACTTCTGCGCCAGGTCGTGCAGCGTGGCTTTCTCTTCTGCCAGCCAGCGCTGGTAGAGGATGTCGCGGCTACGTTCGTCCAGCACTTCCAGCGCTTCGTGCAGGTTGTGATTGGAGTTGTCGCTCCAGTCGGCATCTTCCAGTTGACGCGCCGGGTCGTACCGGTGGTCTTCCAGGTAGTTGGCCGGCGACTGGAAAGCACTGTCGTCGTCCGCTTCGGCGGCCGGGTCGAAGGCCATGTCATGGCCGGTCAGGCGACTTTCCATCTCGCGCACTTCCCGCGGCTCGACGCCGAGGCTTTCCGCCACACGGTGGACTTCCTCGTTGTTCAGCCACGCCAGGCGTTTCTTCTGGCTGCGCAGGTTGAAGAACAGCTTGCGCTGGGCCTTGGTGGTCGCGACTTTCACAATGCGCCAGTTGCGCAGAATGAATTCGTGAATTTCCGCCTTGATCCAGTGCACGGCGAACGACACCAGACGCACGCCCATTTCCGGGTTGAAGCGCTTCACGGCCTTCATCAGGCCGACGTTACCTTCCTGGATCAGGTCAGCCTGAGCCAGGCCGTAGCCCGAATAGCTACGGGCAATGTGTACGACAAATCGCAGGTGGGCGAGCACCATCTGCCGAGCCGCCCCCAGATCCTGCTCGTAATAGAGACTCTCGGCCAGTTCACGCTCCTGCTCCGGCGTCAGCAATGGAATGCTGTTGACGGTGTGTACATAGGCTTCCAGGTTCGCACCCGGAACCAGCGCATACGCAGGTTGCAAAGAATTGGTCATGCGAAAAAACCTCCGACTTACATACTCGTGCCTTTCAGCACTGCGAAAAATTGACCGGGAACTCAGGTACAAGTTCCCAAAAAACCACAAGGCCAATCACGCGCAAAAAAGATTCTACTTCGGCGCCAGCTCCCTGAGATGACGCGCGACTGCAATCCATGCACCGATATAACCCAACAGCACCGCGCCAAGCAAGAGCGACAGACCGTCGGCAACTGGCACTCCGGCCAGCGCGAAATCACTGCCGTACAAGCCGGCCAGTCCAACCACCGCATCGTTCAGCCAGTTCAGGCCAAACGCCAATACGCCCCAGGACAACAGCCCTGCACCGAAACCATACAACGCACCCATATAAAGGAAGGGACGTCGCACATAGCTGTCAGTGCCGCCGACGAGTTTAATCACTTCGATCTCGATTCGGCGGTTTTCAATATGAAGACGAATGGTATTGCCTATCACCAAAAGTAATGCAGAAACCAGCAGCACCGTCAGACCGAAGACAAACCGGTCGCCGAGCTTGAGGATCGCGGCCAGACGCTCGACCCAGACTAGATCAAGTTGCGCCTGTTGTACCTTGGGCAGCTCGGAAAGTTTTTGTCTTAATGCTTCCAGGGTCGGCTTGTCGACCTCGTTCGGCGTCACCAGCACCACGCCGGGCAGCGGGTTCTCCGGCAGTTCGCGCAGGGCTTCGCCAAGGCCGGACTGTTGCTGAAACTCTTCCAGCGCCTGATCACGACCGACATATTCAGCATCCGCCACGCCAGGCATGCCTTTGATCTGTTCGCGCAACGACTCGCCCTGCTCCGGGCTGGCATCGAGTTGCAGGTACAGCGAAATCTGCGCCGCCCGCTGCCACGAGCCGCCCAGACGCTCGACGTTGTTGAGCAACAGCGACAGGCCCATCGGCAGA
Organism: Pseudomonas monsensis; assembly: GCF_014268495.2. Lineage (NCBI taxonomy): Bacteria > Pseudomonadati > Pseudomonadota > Gammaproteobacteria > Pseudomonadales > Pseudomonadaceae > Pseudomonas > Pseudomonas monsensis. The sequence continues at coordinate 6,207,867 of NZ_CP077087.1, forward strand.
CTCAGCGCCACGGCCATCACCATGCAGGTGAAGAAGCTGCCGATCGGCTGCTTGCCAAGACGCCGCAGGCTGTCGAGCAGGCTGGCGCGATGGCTTTCGACCCAGGCGCGAAACAGCGTGGCAAAGTCGGGACCGTCGTCTTCGTCGTGTTTTTTCTTCTTCGGTGGCTGCGGATCGGCGGCTTTCGGGGCTACGCGCTCGGAAACCTTCGGACTGCGTGTTGCACTCATACCCCGGCCTCCCCGTCGCCGATCAAGCGGCCGCGTTGCAGGGTCAGCATGCGGTGCCGCATGCGCGCAATCAGGGCCAGGTCGTGACTGGCGATCAGCACGCTGGTGCCCAGCCGGTTGATGTCTTCGAACACGCCCATGATCTCGGCCGCCAGACGCGGGTCGAGGTTACCGGTCGGTTCGTCCGCCAGCAGCAGGGCCGGACGGTGAACGATGGCCCGGGCAATGCCGACGCGCTGTTGCTGACCAGTGGACAGGTCGCCCGGGTACAGATCGGTTTTATCCGACAGCGCCACGCGCTCCAGCGCCGAATCGACACGCTTGGCGATTTCGGCCTTGGACAGCCCGAGAATCTGCAACGGCAACGCGACGTTGTTGAACACCGTGCGATCGAACAGCAACTGGTGATTCTGAAACACCACGCCGATCTGCCGGCGCAGGAACGGAATCTGCGCGTTGCTGATGGTGCTCAGATCCTGCCCGGCCAGCAGCAGCTTGCCGCTGGTCGGACGCTCCATCGCCAGCAACAGGCGCAGCAAGGTCGATTTACCGGCACCGGAGTGACCGGTCACAAACAAGAATTCGCCACGACGGACTCGAAAGCTCAGCTCATGCAAGCCGACGTGACCGTTCGGGTAGCGCTTACCGACCTGTTCGAAACGAATCATGAACGCTCCCGCTCGGCAAACAGTGCCTGGACAAAGGGTTCGGCTTCAAAGGTGCGCAAATCGTCGATGCCTTCACCGACGCCGATGTAGCGGATCGGCAGGCCAAACTGCTTGGCCAGGGCAAAAATCACCCCGCCCTTGGCGGTGCCGTCGAGCTTGGTCAGCGCCAGGCCGGTCAGTTCGACGGTCTGGTTGAATTGCTTGGCCTGGTTGATGGCGTTCTGGCCAGTACCGGCATCGAGCACCAGCAGCACTTCGTGCGGCGCGTCGGCGTCGAGCTTGCCGATCACCCGGCGAACCTTTTTCAATTCTTCCATCAGGTTGTCTTTGGTATGCAGGCGACCGGCGGTGTCGGCAATCAGCACGTCGATGCCACGGGCCTTGGCGGCCTGCACGGCGTCGAAGATCACCGAAGCCGAGTCGGCGCCGGTGTGCTGGGCGATGACCGGGATCTTGTTGCGTTCGCCCCAGACCTGCAGTTGCTCAACGGCCGCGGCGCGGAAGGTGTCACCGGCGGCGAGCATGACTTTCTTGCCTTCCAGTTGCAGCTTCTTCGCCAGTTTGCCGATGGTGGTGGTCTTGCCGGCGCCGTTGACGCCGACCACCAGAATCACGAATGGCTTGTTCTGCGAGACGATCTTCAGCGGTTGTTCGACCGGTTTGAGCATCGCCGCCAGCTCGGCCTGCAGGGATTTGTACAACGCGTCGGCGTCGGCCAATTCTTTGCGGGCGACCTTCTGGGTCAGGCGCTGGATGATTTGCGTGGTGGCTTCGACGCCCACGTCGGCGGTCAGCAGACGGGTTTCGAGGTCGTCGAGCAGGTCGTCGTCGATGGTCTTGCGACCGAGAAACAGGCTGGCCATGCCTTCGCCGATGCTGGCGCTGGTCTTGGACAGGCCTTGCTTGAGGCGGGCGAAGAAGCCGGCCTTGGTTTCTTCGGTGCGTGGCGCTTCGACCGGCGTTTCAACTGGCACCGCAACCGGCACAGTGGCGACAGGTGCAGGTGCAGGTGCAGGTGCAGGTGCAGGTGCAGGTTGTTGAACAACCGGGGCAACGACCGCAGGCGCAACAGGTTCAGCAACCACCGCCGGCGCAGGCTCGGCAACGGGCTCAAGCACCGGCGCCGGTGCAGCTTCAGGAACAAACGCAGCAGGCGCAGGAATCGGCGGCGTCACGTGCGGCGCAGTTTCTTCAACCAGCGCCACCGGCTCTTCCGCCACCGGCAAGGTCAGCCACGGCTCGGCGGCCGGCGTCAGCGACACCCCGCCTGCCACAGGCACTTCCGGTTCTGGCTCTGGCTCAACCGGTTGCAACACCGGCTCAGCGATCGGCAGAACGATCGGAGCTTGCTCTTCTTCTACGATGGGTGCCGGCGCGGGGGCTGGTTCAGGAATCGCAGGCGGCTGTTCGACAACGGGTTCCTGCGGTTTCTTACGCAGCCATCCGAACAGGCTTTTCTTCTCGCCAGCCGCAGCTGGGGTCTTCTTGTCGTCGTTGGAACCAAACATGGAGGACGGCTATCTCACGGTAGCGACGCGCCATAAGGGCGCCCCGGCAAATAAATATTCGATGCAGAACAGACTGTGTTTCATCCAGCTTGTTCACGCGCAACATGTTGTCGAGGCGCCAGCGGCACCCCAAAGAATCGTATAAACGAAGGACTCAACCGGCAAAATCGGCGAAAAAGCGAAGTCTAGTCGATAAACCGCAGCTTTCTGCCGCCAACCTATACAGCCGTATCAAGCCTGAAAACCTGATAGGCGTGGTCGCCGGTAAAACGGATCAGTATCCTAGCACCTCCTCGCCCGCCTAGGCTAAGACCAAGCGGGCAGCCCAACAGGTTAAAAAACGAATGAATGCTCTAGCCCGCCGCGCTGCTGGCCTGCTGCTCAGCACAGTCTGCCTGCCCCTTTCGGCCCTGGCGGCCGACCCGCAACCGACCCATGAATTCACCCTCGACAATGGTCTCAAGGTCGTCGTGCGCGAAGACCATCGCGCGCCAGTAGTGGTGTCGCAAGTCTGGTACAAGGTCGGTTCCAGCTACGAAACCCCGGGGCAGACCGGTCTGTCCCACGCGCTCGAGCACATGATGTTCAAGGGCAGCGAAAAGGTTGGCCCCGGCGAAGCCTCGCTGATCCTGCGCGACCTCGGCGCCGAAGAGAACGCCTTCACCAGCGACGACTTCACCGCTTATTACCAAGTGCTGGCCCGCGACCGTCTGGGCGTGGCCTTTGAGCTGGAAGCCGACCGCATGGCCAACCTGCGCCTGCCGGCTGACGAGTTTGCCAAGGAAATCGAAGTCATCAAGGAAGAGCGCCGCCTGCGCACCGATGACAAGCCGATGTCCAAGGCCTACGAACGCTACAAAGCAATGGCTTACCCGGCGAGCGGCTACCACACGCCGACCATCGGCTGGATGGCCGACCTCGACCGGATGAAGGTCGAGGAGCTGCGCCACTGGTACCAATCCTGGTATGTGCCGAACAATGCCACGCTGGTGGTGGTCGGCGACGTCACTCCGGACGAAGTCAAAACCCTCGCCCAGCGCTATTTCGGCCCGATTGCCAGACGCGACGTGCCACCGGCGAAAAAGCCGCTGGAACTGGCCGAACCCGGCGAACGCCAGATCACCCTGCACGTGCAGACCCAATTGCCCAGCCTGATGCTCGGTTTCAATGTGCCAAGTATTGCCACAGCCGAAGACAAACGCTCGGTCAACGCTCTGCGCCTGATCTCGGCGCTGCTTGACGGCGGTTACAGCGGACGCATCCCGACGCAACTGGAGCGCGGCGAAGAGTTGGTCTCCGGCGGCTCGTCGAGCTACGACGCCTACACCCGTGGCGACAGCCTGTTCACCCTGTCGGCGACGCCGAACACCCAGAAGAAAAAGACCATGGCGCAAGCCGAGGCCGGTCTGTGGAAACTGCTGGAACAGTTGAAGACCACCGCGCCGTCCGCCGAAGAACTGGAGCGCGTGCGTGCGCAGGTCATTGCCGGCCTGGTCTTCGAACGTGATTCGATCACCAGCCAGGCCACCGCCATCGGTCAGCTTGAAACGGTCGGTCTGTCGTGGAAACTGATGGACACCGAACTGGCCGATCTGGAAAGCGTGACCCCGCAAGACATCCAGAACGCCGCCAAGCTGTATTTCACCCGCGAACGTCTCAGCGTCGCCCACGTCCTGCCACTGGAGACGACTCATGAGTAAGCGCAAATCCCCACGCCTGCTGCTTGGCCTGATCGCCGTGGCAGTCATCGGCTCCGCCGCGTTTTATCTGGTACCCGACACCGGGACCCATGCCAGCGAAGCACTGGACAACGCCAAGTCGAGCCAGAAACTGCAATCGCTGACCGAACTCGACGGCAAGGCCCCGGCCAGCCGCAAACTCGACGTACAGACCTGGAACACCGCCGAAGGCGCCAAGGTGCTGTTCGTCGAGGCCCATGAGCTGCCGATGTTCGACATGCGCCTGATCTTTGCTGCCGGCAGCAGTCAGGACGGCAACGTGCCGGGGCTGGCGGTGCTGACCAACGCGATGCTCAATGAGGGTGTCGCCGGCAAAGACGTCGGTGCAATTGCCCAGGGCTTCGAAGGTCTGGGAGCGGATTTCGGCAACGGTGCCTTCAAGGACATGGCGCTGGCTTCGCTGCGTAGCCTGAGCGCCGCCGATAAGCGTGAACCGGCACTCAAGCTGTTCGCCGACGTGGTCGGCAAGCCGACCTTCCCGGCAGACTCGTTTGCGCGGATCAAGAACCAGTTGCTCGCCGGTTTCGAATACCAGAAACAGAACCCCGGCAAACTTGCCACCCTTGAACTGATGAAGCGTCTGTACGGCGACCACCCGTACGCGCATTCGAGTGACGGCAACGCGCAAAGCATACCGAAGATCACCCTGGCACAACTGCGTGAGTTCCACGCCAAAGCCTACGCGGCCGGCAATGTGGTCATCGCGCTGGTCGGTGACCTGTCCCGCACCGACGCCGAGGCCATCGCCAATCAAGTGTCCTCTGCCCTGCCGAAAGGCCCGGCCCTGGCGAAGATCGCGGCGCCGCAAGAACCGAAGGCCAGCACCGGCCACATCGAGTTCCCGTCCAAACAGACCAACCTGATGCTCGCGCAACTGGGCATCGACCGTGATGACCCGGATTACGCGGCACTGTCGATGGGCAACCAGATCCTCGGTGGCGGTGGTTTCGGCACGCGCCTGATGAGCGAAGTGCGCGAGAAACGCGGCCTGACTTACGGCGTGTATTCGGCGTTCAGCCCGATGCAGGCCCGTGGCCCGTTCATGATCAACCTGCAGACCCGCGCGGAAATGAGCGAAGGCACCCTGAAACTGGTGCAGGACGTACTCGCCGATTACCTGAAAACCGGCCCGACGCAGAAAGAACTCGACGACGCCAAACGCGAACTGGCCGGCAGCTTCCCGCTGTCCACCGCGAGCAACGCCGACATCGTCGGCCAACTCGGCGCCATGGGCTTCTATAATCTGCCGTTGAGTTATCTGGACGACTTCATGAAACAGTCCCAGAGCCTGACTGTAGACCAGGTGCGCGACGCCCTGAACAAACACCTGAGCACGGACAAAATGGTCATCGTCAGCGCTGGCCCGACCGTGCCGCAAAAGCCGTTACCGGCCCCATCTGATAAACCTGCCGAGCAACCGCTCGGGGTTCCGGAGCATTAATGGCAACTCGTACACCGAAAAAACCTGCGCAAAACGTGCACAACGGCGTGAACCAACTGCGCATCATCGGCGGCGAATGGCGCAGCCGAAAACTGAGCTTCCCCGACGCGCCGGGCCTGCGCCCGACGCCGGATCGCGTGCGTGAAACCCTGTTCAACTGGCTCGCGCCGTATGTGGCCGGGGCCAAGGTGCTGGATCCGTTCGCCGGCAGCGGCGCACTGTTTCTCGAAGCACTGTCCCGTGGCGCGGCCATGGGCCAGGCACTGGACGCCAGCCATGTCGCGGTGTCCAGCCTGAAAGAACACCTCGGCACCCTGCGCTGCACCAACGGCCAGGTGCAGACCGCCGACGCCTTGCGCTACCTGGAAACCCAGGTCGCCACGCCGTTCGACCTGGTGTTCCTCGATCCGCCGTTCAACCAGAACCTGTTGCCGGCCGTTTGCACATTGCTGGAAGAGCGCGAATGGCTGGCGCCCGATTCGTGGATCTACACTGAAAGCGAAACCGCGCCGTCGACCCTGGGCCTGCCGGGCAACTGGCGCCTGCACCGCGAGCAGAAATCCGGGCGGGTCTATTACGCGTTGTGGCAACGCATGGCAGTTAACTGAAAGTATTGAAGAACCCTGTGGCGCGGGAGCTGGCTCCCTCGCCACAAAAGGTGTGTGCCCTCTGGAAACTGAACGCTTCACCCCGGCCTTCGGCCTCGGCAATCCGCACCTGCAAACCTTGTGGGGGCCGCTGTGGCGCAAAACCGTGCATATCGAACGCGAGCGCGAACGCTTATGGCTTGAGGACGGCGACTTTCTCGACCTCGACTGGCATGGCCCGCACAGTGCCGAGGCACCCTTGGTGCTGGTGCTGCATGGGCTGACCGGCTCCTCCAATTCACCTTACGTCGCAGGCATTCAGAAGGCGTTGGCCGATCAAGGCTGGGCCAGTGTCGCGCTGAACTGGCGTGGCTGCTCGGGCGAACCGAATCTGTTGCCGCGCAGTTACCACTCCGGCGCCAGCGAAGACCTTGCCGAAGCCATCAGACACCTGCGCGCCAAACGGCCGCTGGCGCCACTGTATGCAGTCGGTTATTCGCTCGGCGGCAACGTGCTGCTCAAGCATCTGGGAGAAACCGGCAGCGACAGCGGCGTACTCGGTGCGGTCGCCGTGTCGGTGCCGTTTCGTCTCGATCAATGCGCCGACCGCATCGGCCAGGGCTTTTCCAGGGTCTATCAGGCGCACTTCATGCGCGAGATGGTCGCCTACATCAAGAACAAGCAACGGCAATTCCAGCATGACGGACGCGAGGATGGCCTCGCCGCGCTGGCCGCCCTCGGCTCGCTGGAAAACATGCGTACCTTCTGGGATTTCGATGGCCGGGTGACCGCGCCACTGCACGGTTTTACCGACGCCGAGGATTACTATCGCCGCGCCTCGAGCCGCTATTTCCTCGGTGAAGTCCGCACGCCGACCCTGATCATTCAGGCCGCCGACGATCCGTTTGTCTTCCCCCACAGCCTGCCTTCGGCGCAGGAGCTGTCCGCCACCACGCAATTCGAACTGCAGGCCAAGGGCGGGCATGTCGGCTTTGTCGATGGCACGTTCCGTCAGCCCGGTTACTACCTGGAACGGCGTATCCCGCAATGGCTGGCCCGTGTGACGCCATGAACGAGACGGGCGAATCGATCCGTTTCTGGCAAACCGCGCCATTGGCCGGGGTCGAACTGTTATCGGCGCGCTACATCGACCATCGCTTCGCCCCCCACGTCCACGACGGCTACGTGATCGGCATGATCATGGCCGGCGCCCAGCGCTACCGGTATCGCGGTGCCGAACACCTGGCCGGCAGCGGCACGCTGGTGCTGATCAACCCGGATGAGTTGCACACCGGTCACAAAGGCACCGAGGACGGCTGGCTGTACCGGGCGTTTTATCCCGATACCGGGCAGATCGTTTCGTTGCTTGAAGAGCTGGAACTGCCGACCGCACCGATGCCGGCCTTCGGCGCGACGCTGTACCGCGACCCGGATCTGGTCAACGGTTTCTGCCAGTTGCACCGTTTGCTGGAAAGCCCCGCCACCGCCCTGCAACAGCAGACGGTGTGGCGCGAGATGATGCTGCTGCTGTTGCAGCGCCACGCGGCGGTGCAGATCAGCGGCAAACCGGGCAAGGAACATCGCGCGGTGGTGCTGGCCAAGGAGCTGCTGCATGCGCAACTGGCTGCACCGCCGTCGCTGGAGGAACTGGCTGCGGCGGTCAATCTGTCGCCGTTCCATTTTGCCCGGGTGTTCCGCCGCGCCACGGGCATGCCGCCGCACACCTGGTTGATGCAACAACGCATCGCCACAGCGCGCGGCCTGTTGCAGAGCGGCTGTCTGCCGGTGGAAGTTGCCATGCAACTGGGGTTTGCCGATCAGAGCCATCTGAGTCGGCAGTTCAAGCAGGTGTACGGCGTGGGGCCAGCGGCGTATCGCAGTGCCAGACAAATACCATCAAACACCGAACAACCGCTGTAGGCGTGAGCCTGCCGGGAGAACCTCGTGGGGATCACTCGCCGGTGGCGATGCCTCGGGAAGGCTCGTTGATCCACTCGCTCCACGACCCGGCGTACAACGAAGCCAACGGATACCCCGCCAGGCACAACGCAAACAGGTTGTGACACGCCGTCACCCCGGACCCGCAATACGCCACCAGAGCCGCTGGCGAGCGATCGCCGAGTTTGGCGGCAAACCGCTGCTTGAGCTGGTCCGCCGGCAGGAAACGCCCGTCGCTGCCAAGGTTCTCGGTAAACGCCGCACATTGCGCACCGGGAATGTGCCCGGCAATCGGGTCGATCGGCTCCACTTCCCCTTTGAAACGCGGCAAGGCCCGCGCATCCAGCAGCGTCAGCGCCGGCTGGCCGAGACGCTGCTGCAATTGTTCGGCGCTGAGCAGCAAGCCCATGTCCGGCTGACCGCTGAAATGGCCACGGCTGTTCGCCGGTGCATCCAGGCTCAGCGGTAACCCCGCACCGTGCCAGGCCTTGAGTCCGCCATCGAGGATGAACACACCCTCGCGCTTGCCCAGCCACGCCAGCAACCACCACGCCCGCGCCGCGTAGGCACCGGGACCGTCGTCATAGAGCACCACATCGCTGTCGGCATTGATGCCCCACGCTTGCAGTCGCTCGATCAATGCCGCCGGCTCAGGCAGCGGATGACGTCCGGTCACGCCCTTGACCACAGGCCCGCTGAGGTCACGTTCCAGATCGGCGAAATGCGCGCCGGCAATGTGCCCTTCGGCGTAGCTGCGCTGACCGTAATCCGGGTCTTCGAGGGCAAAACGACAATCGAGAATCACCAGCCCCGGCTGCTCCTTGCGGGCATCCAGTGCGACGGGGCTGATCAGTTGCGCAATCGGCATGACGGACTCCTGTGGGATGTCGGCGGTACGGTTTACTTCACGTCTTCGAGGGCCTGGGCCAGCGGCACGTAGAACTCCTCGAACAATGCGTTGACCTGCTCGCGCGCCTGATCGGTGACGAACCCGGCTTCCAGCACCAGCACCTGATACACGCCGCGTTTGACGGCCTGTTCGCTGAGGTGATTGGAGTTTTCCCGGGTGGTGCACAGGAAGCGCACCCACGACGTCAGGATGATCCACGCATTGAGGGTCAGGGATTCGATCTGCACGCGATCCATTTTGAGGATCCCGGCCGCGACAAAACCTTCGTAAATGGCGGCGCCCTGAATCACGCAGCGCTGGGAAAAGCGCCGATAACGGGCCGCCAGCTCGGCGTCGCTGTCGAGCAGGTGCTCGAGATCGCGATGCAGAAAACGGTAACGCCACATCGCCGACAGCAATTCCTTGAGATAGAAACGCTTGTCTTCCACCGTCGCGGCGCGGCCCTGCGGCGGGCGCAGAAAGCTGTCGACCAGGGCTTCGTACTCACTGAACAGCACGGCGATGATCGCCTGCTTGTTGGGGAAGTGGTAGTACAGATTGCCCGGAGAAATCTCCATGTGGGCCGCAATGTGGTTGGTGCTGACGCTGCGCTCGCCCTGCTGATTGAACAGCTCCAGGCTGTTCTGCACGATGCGCTCGCTGGTTTTTATTCGTGGGGCCATGGCTTGAGCTTTAATTCAGAGTGCGGTGACAGGCATCTTACGACCTATCCGGAGCGGGATAAAACAAAGCTGCGCAAGGAAGTCATTTGACTTTCTAGAGCATAGACTCTAGAAAGTCCTCACGATAATAAAACCGGAGCCTTCAATGACTGCCGATATTGCTTACCTGCAAACCTTGCAAGAGCCACTTGAAGCGCTCGACCGGTTGTTCGCCGCGCAACGTGCCGCCTACGCCGCCAACCCGATGCCCCCCGCCGCGCAACGCCAGCAATGGCTGAAGAGCTTGCGCGATTTGCTCAGCAGCGAACGTCAGGCCCTGATCGACGCCATCAGCACCGATTTCAGCCATCGCAGCGCCGATGAAACCTTGCTCGCCGAGCTGATGCCGAGCCTGCATGGCATTCATTACGCCAGCCGCCACCTCAAAGGCTGGATGAAGGCCTCGCGGCGCAAGGTCGGCATGGCGTTCCAACCGGCTTCGGCGAAAGTGGTGTACCAGCCGCTCGGCGTCGTCGGTGTCATCGTGCCGTGGAACTACCCGCTTTATCTGGCCATCGGCCCGCTGGTCGGCGCGTTGGCGGCGGGCAACCGGGTGATGCTCAAACTCAGCGAATCAACCCCGGCGACCGGGCAATTGCTCAAGCAACTGTTCGCCCGCGTATTCCCTGAAGACCTGGTCTGCGTGGTGCTCGGAGAGGCGGACGTCGGCGTGGCATTTTCCCGGTTGCGCTTCGATCACTTGCTGTTCACTGGCGCCACCAGCATTGGCAAGCACGTGATGCGCGCCGCTGCCGAAAACCTCACGCCGGTCACTCTGGAACTGGGCGGCAAATCGCCGGCCATCGTCTCCCACGACGTACCGCTCAAGGACGCCGCCGAACGCATCGCCTTCGGTAAAACCCTGAATGCCGGGCAGACCTGCGTCGCACCGGACTACGTGCTGGTGCCGGAAGACCGTGTCGGCGGGTTCGTCGAAGCCTATCGCCAGGCCGTCCAGGGTTTTTACCCGACCCTCGCCGACAACCCGGATTACACGGCGATCATCAATGAACGCCAGCTGGCACGCCTCAATGGCTACATCAGTGATGCCACCAGCAAAGGCGCGTTGCTGATTCCATTGTTCGAACACGGTCAGGGCCGACGCATGCCGCACAGCCTGTTGCTGAATGTCAGCGACGAAATGACCGTGATGCAGGACGAAATCTTCGGCCCGCTGCTACCGATCGTGCCGTATCAGGATCTGCAGCAGGCATTCGCTTACATCAATCAGCGACCACGTCCTCTGGCGCTTTACTACTTCGGCTACGACAAACGCGAACAGCACCGCGTGTTGCACGAAACCCACTCCGGCGGCGTGTGCCTGAACGACACCCTGTTGCATGTGGCGCAGGACGATATGCCATTCGGCGGCATCGGCCCGTCAGGCATGGGCCATTACCACGGCCATGAAGGTTTCCTCACATTCAGTAAAGCCAAAGGTGTGTTGATCAAGCAGCGCTTCAATGCGTCCAGGCTGATTTACCCGCCCTACGGCAAATCGATTCAGAAACTGATCCAGAAGCTGTTCATCCGCTAAGCCCTTGTCACCGCCGGGTAATAAAAACAATGCACCCAAGCCTGACTGAAACACCTGCGCTGTCGCGCCGTGGCCTGCTGAAGTTCAGCCTCGGCGCCACCGCGTTTCTTGCCACTGCCGGACTCGGCGCCAGCCTCAGTGGCTGTTCGTCGAGCGTGACCGCCAACGGGTTCGCCGCATTGCGCGACGGTGATCTGTTGTTTCTGCGCGCCTTGATTCCAGTGATGCTCGAGGGCGCCGTGGCGAGCGAAAAAATGCCCGGCGCCGTCGATGGCACCCTCAAGTCGCTGGACTACAGCCTCGATCACCTGTCGCCGGAAATGCTCAAACTCACCCGGCAACTGTTCGACGTGCTCGGCATGGCCGTCACGCGCGGGCCGCTCACCGGAATCTGGGGCAGCTGGAAAAACGCCGGCCCCGAGGCCATGCGTCACTTTCTCGAACGCTGGCAGAACAGCTCGCTGAGCCTGCTGCGCATGGGCCACAGCTCCCTGCAGCAAATGGTGATGATGGCCTGGTACACCCGCGCCGAGTCCTGGGCGCACTGCGGCTACCCCGGCCCGCCTGCCGTCTGAAACCGGGGCTCGCCCCCACAAGGGAATGCATTTCAATGTGGGAGCGAGCTTGCTCGCGAAGGCGCCAGCCGCCTCACCACCACAGCCAGAATAATAAAGAGAACCTGATCGATGCCCGTACCCGACCCGTTCCGCGAAGGCCTCGCCCGTGGCTGGAAAACCTATAACGGCGCACAACTGACCGACGACCTGACGCTGCAAGCCGACGTCGCCATCATCGGCAGCGGCGCCGGTGGCGGCACCACCGCGGAAATCCTCAGCGCCGCCGGCTACAAGGTGCTGCTGATCGAAGAAGGCCCGCTGAAAACCAGCTCCGATTTCAAAATGCTCGAAGACCAGGCCTACAGCAGCCTGTATCAGGAAGGTATCGGCCGCATGAGCAAGGACGGCGCGATCACTATCCTCCAGGGCCGCGCGGTCGGCGGCACGACACTGATCAACTGGACCTCGAGCTTTCGTACCCCGGAACCGACCCTCGAGCACTGGGCCAAGGAACACAACGTCAAAGGCCACAGCCCTGCCGAGATGGCGCCGTGGTTCGAGAAAATGGAGCAACGTCTGGGTGTGGCACCCTGGAGGGTGCCACCCAACGCCAATAACGACGTGATCCGCAAGGGCTGCGAACAGCTCGGCTACAGCTGGCACGTGATTCCGCGCAACGTGCGCGGTTGCTGGAACCTTGGCTATTGCGGCATGGGCTGCCCGACCAACGCCAAACAGTCGATGATGGTCACCACCATTCCGGCGACCCTGGAAAAGGGCGGCGAGCTGCTCTACCTGGCTCGCGCGGAAAAACTGCTGATCAGCAGCGACAAGGTCTCCGGCCTGCAGTGCGTGGCGATGGACGAACGCTGCGTCGCACCGACCGGGCGCACCATTACGGTCAAGGCGCGGCATTACGTGCTGGCCGGCGGCGGCATCAACAGCCCGGCCCTACTCTTGCGCTCGGACGCGCCAGACCCGCATCAGCGCCTCGGCAAACGCACCTTCCTGCATCTGGTGAACATGTCCGCCGGGCGTTTCGACGAAGTGATCAACCCGTTCTACGGTGCGCCGCAGTCGATTTACTCGGATCATTTCCAGTGGAGGGACGGCACCAGCGGGCCGATGGGCTACAAACTCGAAGTGCCGCCGCTGCAGCCGGCGCTGGCGGCGACGTTGCTCGGCGGTTTCGGCACGCAGAATGCCGAACACATGGCTGATCTGCCGCACACCCACGCGATGCTGGCGCTGCTGCGCGACGGTTTCCACCCGGACAGCCCTGGCGGCAATGTCGAATTGCGCGGCGATGGCTCGCCGGTGCTCGACTATCAGGTCTCGCCTTACGCCTGGGAAGGCTTGCGCCGCGCCTTTCACAGCATGGCCGAGATCCAGTTTGCCGGCGGCGCGCAAGCGGTGATGCCGATGCACGCCGATGCGCGTTACGTGAAAACCCTGGCCGAGGCGCGCACCTTGATCGACGGTTTGAGCCTTGAGCTGTACCGCACACGCCTGGGCAGTGCCCACGTCATGGGTGGCTGCGCGATGGGCGAAGACCCGAAAAACGCAGTCACCGACAGCCTTGGCCGGCATCATCAACTGAGCAATCTGTCGATTCACGACGGCTCGTTGTTCCCCACCAGCATCGGCGCCAACCCGCAATTGTCGGTGTATGGACTGACTGCACAATTGGCGACGTCCCTCGCTGATCGGCTGAGAAATCCGTGAAAAAACCGGTTTATCGCGTCGTCTATAGTGCTTTCTTACCCAACAGGCGACTTGGCCGACCGGGACGGCTGCGATACCATCCGACTCCCCAACGGACTCCCGCCAGGACGACGCGATGAACCGAGTGTTGTACCCAGGTACCTTCGACCCTATTACCAAGGGCCATGGCGATCTGGTCGAACGCGCCTCGCGCCTGTTCGATCACGTGATCATCGCCGTCGCCGCCAGCCCCAAGAAAAACCCGCTGTTCCCGCTGGAACAACGGGTCGAACTGGCTCGCGAGGTCACCAAACACCTGCCGAACGTGGAAGTGGTCGGTTTCTCGACGCTGCTGGCGCATTTCGCCAAAGAGCAGAACGCCAATGTGTTCCTGCGTGGTCTGCGCGCGGTGTCGGACTTCGAATACGAATTCCAGCTGGCCAACATGAACCGCCAATTGGCGCCGGACGTCGAGAGCCTGTTTCTCACACCGTCCGAGCGTTATTCGTTCATTTCCTCGACGCTGGTGCGGGAAATCGCTGCGCTGGGCGGTGATATCAGCAAGTTCGTCCACCCGGCCGTGGCCGACGCCCTGACCCTGCGCTTCAAGAAGTAACGACCGTTCAAACGGCGCCCGCGTGCACTGCGGGCGCCAATGCGGCACAATTGCGCGCATTGATTATTGCGCCCGGGCCTGCCGCCCCGGCTGGAGTTAGCATGTCCCTGATCATCACCGACGATTGCATCAACTGCGACGTCTGCGAACCCGAGTGCCCGAACGCCGCCATTTCCCAAGGCGAAGAGATCTATGTGATCGACCCGAACCTGTGCACACAGTGCGTTGGCCACTACGACGAGCCGCAGTGCCAGCAGGTCTGCCCGGTGGATTGCATACCGCTGGACGAAGCCCATCCGGAGACTAAAGAAGAGTTGATGGAGAAGTACCGCAAGATTACCGGCAAGGCCTGAGTTCTTCAGCGCCGCTGGCGACGCCATCGCGGGCAAGCCCGCTCCCACAGGGTTCTGTGGTGGAACAAAAATTGTGTGAACACCAAAACCTTGTGGGAGCGGGCTTGCCCGCGATGAGGCCATCGGCAACACCGCAAAACCCGGATCAGCTTACTCGCGCTGCTCAAAGCCCTCCCCGACACACCCCAGACACCGCACAAACGCTGCCCTCGCCGGGTCAACCACCAGCGCCTGCCCTGCCTCGCCAATTCCGCCACCCAGCGCGGTAAACGGCAACGACACCACAAACGCCCCCGCACCGATTACCGTCGCCACCACCAGCAAAGGTCGGGCGATCAGCAAGTCGCCAAGCATGGCGTAGGCCGGTGGGTTCTGGATGGTGTAACGCGGATCACCGCTGCCGGTTTCCGTGGCCTGGACAGCCAGACTGGAACACAGCAGCAGTGCGGCACAGAGGACTTGCAGGGATTTCATGGCACGATCCTTCGGGCTAGGCAGTGAGACAACTCACTATAGACCGTAGGATGTTTTCGAACGGTTTACCTCAGCTCTGACAGCGCGGGCAGAACACACTGGCGCGCTGACCGAGCTTCACTTCCCGCAGGCCGGTGCCGCAGACCTTGCAGTGTTCACCGCCACGACCATAAACAAACAGCTCCTGCTGGAAGTACCCCGGTTGCCCGTCACCGCCAATGAAGTCACGCAACGTGGTGCCGCCGCGCTCGATGGCGGCGGCGAGGATGCGTTTGATCTCGATCGCCAGTTTCAGATAACGCGCCCGCGAGATGCTCTTGGCTTCGCGGCGTGGATCGATGCCGGCAGCGAACAGCGCTTCGGTCGCGTAAATGTTGCCGACCCCGACCACCACCGCGTTGTCCATGATGAACGGTTTGACCGCCATCGAACGCCCGCGCGACAGCTGGAACAGGCGCTCGCCGTCGAACAGATCGGTCAATGGCTCCGGCCCGAGGCGAATCAGCAGTTCATGATTGAGCGGATCGGTGCTCCACAGCATTGCACCGAAGCGTCGCGGATCGGTGTAGCGCAAGGCCAGCCCGGATTCCAGCTCGATATCGACATGCTCATGCTTGAGCGCCGGCAAGCCGACCTCGACCAGACGCAGGTTGCCCGACATGCCCAAATGACTGATCAACGTACCGACTTCGGCGTTGATCAACAGGTACTTGGCGCGCCGCTCGACCAGCACGATGCGCTGCCCGGACAGGCGCACATCGAGGTCTTCGGGGATTGGCCAGCGCAGCCGGCGGTCACGCACGATGACCCGGCTGACCCGCTGGCCTTCCAGGTGGGGGGCAATGCCCCGGCGGGTGGTTTCGACTTCCGGCAGTTCAGGCATGGCGTCCTCGGATCAATGCGCGCCGAGGTCGCGAATCGTTTGTTTGAGCGTTTCGAAGTCGTAGTCCGACAGGCCGACGTAATCGAGAACCAGCGCACCGATGCTGTTCCACTCCTGGTCTTCGGCCTGGTTGCCGAGCACCCGGTACGACGCGCAGATGTGCTCGGCCATTTTCAGGATCGCCAGCAGATTCTTCATCTGGCTGTTGCGCGAGGACTCGTCGCTGAAGATCGCCAATGCATTGTGGTGATTGGCAATCGCCGAACTGACGTGCTCCGGCAGACGCCACGACTTGGCGGTGTAATAACCGACCACCGAGTGATTGGTGTTGAACTCGGCATTTTCGGTGTCCACCACGCGGCACTCGGCGCTGGCATTGGCGTAAGCCTTTTCCAGCACCGACATGTAGTTGGGGAAGCGTTGCAGCATCAATGGCACGCCACAATCGTGGAACAGGCCCAATGCATAAGCCTCGTCGCCAGCCTGGGTGCCCACACGCTTGGCCAGGGTCAGGCAGGTCATGGCCACGTCCTGGGCAGTGTCCCAGAAACGGTTGAGGGTGACGATGGTGTCGTCGTTCATCTCGCCCTTGATCGACTGCGCGTTGATCAGGTTGATGATCGAACGACTGCCCAACAGGTTCACCGCGCGCTGGATCGAGGTGATCTTGTTGCTCAGGCCGTAATAAGGTGAATTGACGATTTTCAGCAGAGAACCGGACAGGCCGGGATCCTGGGCGATCAGCTTGGCGATCACCTCCAGGTCCGGGTCGGGCATGTACTGCTCCATTTGCAGATCCACCATGATCTGCGGCTGCGCCGGCACACTGATGCCTTGCAGGGATTGTTGAATCTGTTCGGTGGTCAGCTCTTGGGACATAAGTACACACTCTGGGACAGGCGGCGATTCTAACCTCTAAAAACCGCTCGACGACACACCAGTGGGCAATTGTCAGGAACTTTCATTCTCGCCCCGGCTTCGGAGTCTGTAAGGCCCGATGGACGATTGCAGTCCATTGCGGCGGCAATTTCCCGACGATTCAGGAGCTTAACGATGGCTACTTCTCTCAACGGCAAACGCGTCGCCATTTTGGTAACAGACGGTTTCGAACAGGTCGAACTGACCGGCCCCAAGCAGGCCCTGGAACAGGCTGGTGCTCAGGTCGACATCCTTTCCGCCGAGGCCGGCAAGGTCAAAGGCTGGAACCACGACAAACCGGCGGACGACTTTAAAGTCGACCAGACGTTTCAAGGCGCCAGCAGCGAACAGTACGACGCGATCGTCCTGCCGGGCGGCGTGCAGAACTCCGACACCATTCGTATCGACCAGGACGCCCAGCATCTGGTCAAGACCGGCGCCTCCGCCGGCAAGCCGATCGCGGTGATCTGCCATGGCGGCTGGTTGCTGATTTCCGCCGGGCTGGTCAACGGCAAGACCATGACCAGCTACAAGACGCTCAAGGATGACCTGGTGAATGCCGGGGCCAACTGGGTCGATAAAGAAGTGATCAAGGACGGTCACCTGATCAGCAGCCGTCAGCCGGATGATATTCCGGCGTTCAACAAGGAGCTGATCAACGCGCTGTCTGCGTAGCTCTCAGGACTGCCTTCGCGAGCAAGCTCGCTCCCACACTGGTCTGTGCCGGTCATAAATCCCCTGTGGGAGCGAACTTGCTCGCGAAGAGGCCATCTGCGTTTCATCGCACTCCAATCCCGGCACCAGCCCCAACACGGTATACTCCCGCTCTTTTTTCCGGAGCGACGTCATGTCCCTGCCTAGCTTGCGCCTCAAAGCCAACGCCGACCGTCGCCTGCGCGCCGGCCATCTGTGGGTCTACAGTAACGAAATCGACGTGGCGGCCACGCCACTGCACGGTTTCAATGCGGGCGACCAGGCCATCCTCGAAGCCGCCGGTGGCAAGCCGTTGGGCATCGTTGCGATGAGCCCGAACAACCTGATTTGCGCGCGCCTGCTGTCGCGCGACATCAAGGTTGCCCTGGACAAGTCGTTGCTGGTGCATCGCCTGAACGTCGCCTTGTCGCTGCGCGAGCGCCTGTTCGACAAGCCGTTCTACCGTCTGGTCTACGGTGATTCAGACCTGCTGCCAGGCCTGGTCGTTGATCGTTTCGGCGACATTCTTGTGGTGCAGATCGCCTCGGCGACCATGGAAGCGCATAAAGATGACGTGATCGCGGCCCTGACCCAGGTCCTCAAGCCAAGCGGCATCCTGTTCAAGAACGACTCCGCTGCCCGCGATGCCGAAGGCCTCAACCGCTACGTCGAAACCGTGTTCGGCCTGGTGCCGGAATGGGTTGCGCTGGAAGAGAACGGCGTGAAGTTCGAAGCCCCCGTCATTCAAGGTCAGAAAACCGGCTGGTTCTACGACCACCGCATGAACCGCGCACGCCTGGCCCCCTACGCCAAAGGCAAACGCGTGCTCGACCTTTATAGCTACATCGGTGGCTGGGGCGTGCAGGCGGCCGCATTCGGCGCCAGCGAAGTGTTCTGCGTCGATGCTTCGGCGTTCGCCCTCGACGGTGTCGAGCGCAACGCTGCGCTGAACGGCTTCGCCGACAAGATGACCTGCATCGAAGGCGATGTCTTCGAAGCCCTGAAAGAACTCAAGGCCAGCGAAGAGCGCTTTGACGTGATCGTTGCCGATCCACCGGCCTTCATCAAACGCAAGAAAGACATGAAAAACGGCGAAGGCGCCTACCGTCGTCTGAACGAGCAAGCCATGCGCCTGCTCAACAAGGACGGCATCCTCGTCAGCGCTTCGTGCTCGATGCACCTGCCGGAAGACGACCTGCAGAACATCCTGCTGACCAGCGCCCGTCACCTGGATCGCAACATCCAGTTGCTGGAACGTGGCGGTCAGGGGCCGGATCACCCGGTACACCCGGCCATCGCCGAAACCCGCTATATCAAGAGCATCACCTGCCGTCTGCTGCCAAACAGCTGATCGACACCGGGGAGCCAACAGGCTCCCCGTTTACTTTATGCCGTTCTCCGGCACTCTTTCCGCGAGTGCTGTCCATCCTCGACACTCGCGACTTCCTACATTTTCTTTCCTGAATACATGCAGGACATTTCCTTACGTCTTTTAATTATTAAAAAACACCCTACAACTCTAATCCTCGCTAAAGATCGCTCCGACAAAATTACTGGAATATTCCTACTTAATATCCTCTTGCGAATAATCCATTACAAACTATTATGAAGTTGTCACCACGAGGTGACTTAACTAAATCGAACAAGGAGTTCACATCATGAAAAGTATTTCTCTGGAAACAAACAAACTCGCAAACCTGGCTTTTCTGGTTGCCCATAAAACCCGCTAAGTAAGTCAGGACGCCGGGAAGTGCCGGCACCCGGCGTCCTTATCGTTTTTATCCAGAGTGAAGCCACTTCATGCACATCAATCCTTACCTGTTTATATTGCCGCGCTCACCCGGGCAAATAGTCTGGAACTACAAAGACCATACCCAGCACGAACTTGATCTTGATTATTCCTCGCGCCTCGCCCAACTAATAAGCAACCCCAACCTGTTCGACGCGCAAAACATAATAGACACACAACTATTAAATGCGGGCATTCTATCCGTATCAAAAACAGACAGCCCAACATGGGGCTGGGATGAACTGTCAAAGATTTATCATATCGGCACTCAGAATATTCCCTGCGAACACACACCTCGGAATATTGATGAATGGGCCAGACAGTATCTGGCGCACTGCGATGACGTTTTGGCCACCCCGGCACCGGCGGCGGCCCGTCCGGAGTCTGGAACCGGGCAACGCATTGCCTTGCCCGCTCGGAATGTCTTGAGCAACGACAGTCTGGCGAACGCATTGCTGCGGCGTAAAACCTGCCGCACCTTTACCGGCGCAGCCATGACACTGAATGATGTCGGCACATTGCTGTACCTTTCCCTTGGCTATCTCAACGAGCGCGGGGAAGACGAGGACGACACCGTCGCCCAAGGTCTCGACGCACGCCGGAGCAGCCCTTCCGGCGGAGGTCTGAATGCGTGTGAAGGTTTTCTGCTGGTACAGAATGTCGAAGGCCTGACTCCCGGCCTGTATGCCTATGACCCCGCCGAGCACAGCCTGCGTTTTGTCAATCCACTGCCTGAAGCGGCACTGGGCGACCTGCTCGGTGGCCAGCACTTCATCAATAACCTGCCACTGGGATTGTTCATCACGGCGCGATTCGATCGGCTCTGGTGGAAATATGGACACTCGCGCGCCTATCGCATGGCATTCATTGAAGCCGGCCATCTGTCACAAACCTTTCAATTGGTCGCCACGGCATCAGGTTTCAATACCTGGCTGACCGGTGCGTTTGCAGACGCCCAGGTCGAAACGCTGCTCAACCTCGTGGGCAGTGCCGAACAACCGCTGTTTTTTGTCGGCTGCGGTAAAAGCGACGGCCAGGTGATGTGTGAAGAAATGCGCACGCTTTTGCGCGAGGTGCAGGCATGACGCTGCTCATTGCCGATCCGCACGAGGCACCCGTGTCATGGGCACTCAAATTCACCCTCGGAGACTGGGAGAACCGGGCTTCGGTGCGCAGCAGCACTCACGACTACCGACTGCCGGAAGACGTGCAGCAACAGTTGCAGAGCCGCCACTGGTTTCCACCGGCCTTCCTGCCGTATCTGGCACACCCCGCGATCAAGGCGGCAGGACGCGAAACGTTGCACCGGTTGACCGCCAGCCATCTGGTGCACTTTCTCGATTACACCACGCTGCTCGAGCACCGCATCGTCAATCGTGCGGTGGAGGTGATCGTGCACCGGGAATTGCCGGTCTACGTACCTCAGGCGATGAAACACGCGGCGCTGCAGCTCTACACCGACGAGGGTTATCACGCGCTGTTCTCCAACCGTCTGGCGGAGCAGATCGCCGGGGTCTACGGGTTCAGCGCACGCCCCGTGATGCCGCAACGGATCACCCGCATGAACGCACTGATCGCCCGCACACCGCAGAAGCACCGCGCACTGGCATGGCTGCTGCTCGGTTTCGTCTCGGAAACCATCATTGCCCGGGAGTTGCTGGACGTTTGCCGCGACAGTCTGGTGTCCAGCGTCAGCGACATGCTGCGTGACCACCTGGCCGACGAAGCCCGCCACAGTCGCTACTTTGCCGAAGTGTTCCACTACGTCTGGCTGTCGATGAACAGTCGCCAGCGCGCATTCGCCAGCAAAACGTTGCTGGAGATCATCGGGATGTTCTTCGAGACCGATGAACCCTGGCTGCGACAGAGCCTGCGCGATGCCGGCATCGCCGACCGCGACGTAACCCTGATTGTCAGTGGCCTGGCCACGGCGCAGGCCAGTCGTGCACGTGCACGCTCAGGCTGCGTGGCGACCCTGGATGCACTGCGCAAAGCCGGTTTTTTTGCGCTGCCCCATAACCAGACACTTTTTGCCAAGGCAGGACTGATCGATGACTGAAGGCACATCCGTGGTCACCTCTCGCCAGCGTCGCGGGGCTGTCGGCCTATTGCTGGCGATGGTACTGCTCGGCGTATTTCCCCTGGACGTTCTGCTGCCATCATTCCCGGCACTGGCGGCGCACTTTAGCCGGACGCCGGCGGACATCGCACTGTCGATCAGCCTGTTTGCCGTGGGAATCGCGTTTGCGCAGCTATTGATCGGCCCGCTGTCCGACAGGATCGGGCGCAAGGGCTTGCTGCTCAGCGGCCTGGGCGTGTCGATGCTCGGCGCCATCGGTTGCGTGATGACCGCAGATTATTCGTTGTTCCTGATTTTCCGGGTGATGCAAGCCTTGGGCTGCGGTTGTTTCGTGTTATCTCAGGCCCTGGTTCAGGATCTGTTCGAAGGCGAGCAACGGGATCGCTTGAGAATCCTGATGGTCACGGCCACCGGTATCTTCATTTCGCTCTCGCCGCTGGCCGGCGCCTTCCTGCAGGCCACCCTTGGCTGGCGCGGCAGCTTCTGGGTGTTCACCGCGCTGTCGGCACTGGTGATGATCAAGGCCTGGCTGTTTCTGGACAGCGGTCGCCCGACGTCCAGCGCAGCACACCTTGGTTTTGTCAGGGCTTACCGGCGAGTGCTGAGCGATTTCGAGTTTGTCAGCTACTGGCTGATCTCGGCATTCGCCTTCGCCTGTCACTTCTCGTTCATCGTGATTTCGCCGCTGATTTTCATGGATCAGTTGCAACTGACGACTTATGACTTTTCCCTGATTCTGCTGATCTACGGCGCGGCGTATGTGTTCGGTGGTATCGCGGCCACGCTTTTGAGCCGACGGATCAATGCGCGACAACAGATCGTCGCCGGATTGAGCCTGATCCTGTTGGCGGGGCTGGTGATGCTGTTTCTGGCGCAGCACTTCGCGCGCTCGCCGGCCACGGTGCTGATTCCGATGCTGATCTGCACCGCCGGCACCACCATTGCGCGCCCGGCCGCCACCTCGCGAGCCATGGCCCTGTTCCCGGAAATAGCCGGGACATCGGCCTCGGCCGGCAGCACGATCATCTTCGTGTGTGGCGGGTTGATCAGCGCGCTGATCAGCCTGAGTCCGAGCAACCTGCAAGCGACCCTCGGC
Organism: Pseudomonas monsensis; assembly: GCF_014268495.2. NCBI lineage: Bacteria > Pseudomonadati > Pseudomonadota > Gammaproteobacteria > Pseudomonadales > Pseudomonadaceae > Pseudomonas > Pseudomonas monsensis. The sequence continues at coordinate 6,230,289 of NZ_CP077087.1, forward strand.
TACTGTTTTGTCCTGCTCAGTGGCATCGCACTGGCGTTGAACAGGCGGATCAGCCGTCGCGCCAGAGTGCTCGACCGCAGTGCCATCACCTCCACGGGCGGCGATTGAGCCTGCCGGTCGTCATGCCACACGCACCGTCGGCACTGGAACAATGCTTTGCGCCATTCCCTCCGGACGCCAGCGGTGTAGAATCGGCTGATTCATCGCCATTCATCCCCCGGCGGGTTTATGAGCTCAGGCTGAGACCAGCGGCGATCCCGCAACGTCATCGGCAACTTCACGGACACACGGCCATTTCTGAGTGTTCCAGACGTCAATAGAAGCTCACTCCCCTTTGATACCTGATTAGCCGCCCGGAGTGCTCCATGCCAGATTACCGCTCGAAAACATCCACCCACGGCCGCAACATGGCCGGCGCCCGCGCACTGTGGCGCGCCACCGGGATGAAAGATGACGACTTCAAGAAGCCGATCATCGCCATTGCCAACTCCTTCACCCAGTTCGTGCCAGGCCACGTGCACCTCAAAGACCTCGGTCAACTGGTGGCCCGTGAAATCGAACGCGCCGGTGGCGTCGCGAAAGAATTCAACACCATCGCCGTCGACGACGGCATCGCCATGGGCCACGACGGCATGCTCTATTCGCTGCCGAGCCGCGAGATCATCGCCGACTCCGTCGAGTACATGGTCAACGCCCACTGTGCCGACGCCATCGTCTGCATCTCCAACTGCGACAAGATCACCCCGGGCATGCTGATGGCCGCTTTGCGCCTGAACATTCCGGTGATCTTCGTATCCGGCGGTCCGATGGAAGCCGGCAAGACCAAACTCGCCTCCCACGGCCTCGACCTGGTCGACGCCATGGTGATCGCCGCCGACTCCAGCGCTTCTGACGAGAAAGTCGCCGAGTACGAACGCAGCGCATGCCCGACCTGCGGTTCGTGCTCCGGCATGTTCACCGCCAACTCGATGAACTGCCTGACCGAAGCCCTGGGCCTCGCGCTGCCAGGCAATGGTTCGACCCTGGCCACCCACAGCGACCGCGAACAGCTGTTCCTGCAGGCCGGCCGCACCATTGTCGAGCTGTGCAAGCGTTACTACGGCGAGAACGACGAATCCGTGCTGCCGCGCAACATCGCCAACTTCAAGGCGTTCGAGAACGCGATGATGCTCGACATCGCCATGGGTGGGTCGACCAACACCATCCTGCACCTGCTCGCTGCCGCCCAGGAAGCCGAAATCGATTTCGACCTGCGCGACATCGACCGTCTCTCGCGCAGCGTTCCACAGCTGTGCAAAGTCGCGCCAAACATCCAGAAGTACCACATGGAAGACGTGCACCGCGCTGGCGGCATCTTCAGCATCCTCGGTTCGCTGGCCCGTGGTGGCCTGCTGCACACCGACCTGCCGACCGTGCACAGTCGCAGCATGGAAGAAGCCATCGCCAAGTGGGACATCACCCAGACCACCGATGAAGCGGTGCACCACTTCTTCAAGGCCGGTCCTGCGGGCATTCCGACGCAAACCGCGTTCAGCCAGTCGACCCGTTGGGAAACCCTGGATGACGACCGGGAAAACGGCTGCATCCGTAGCTTCGAGCACGCCTATTCCAAAGAAGGTGGCCTGGCCGTGCTGTACGGCAACATCGCCCTCGACGGTTGCGTGGTGAAAACCGCCGGCGTCGATGAGTCGATCCACGTCTTCGAAGGCAACGCGAAGATCTTCGAAAGCCAGGACAGCGCGGTGCGCGGCATCCTCGCCGACGAAGTGAAGGAAGGCGACATCGTCATCATTCGCTACGAAGGCCCGAAAGGCGGCCCGGGCATGCAGGAAATGCTCTACCCGACGTCGTACCTGAAGTCCAAAGGCCTGGGCAAAGCCTGTGCGCTGCTGACCGACGGTCGTTTCTCCGGCGGTACTTCCGGTCTGTCGATCGGCCACGCTTCGCCAGAGGCTGCGGCCGGTGGCGCGATCGGTCTGGTGCAGGACGGCGACAAAGTGCTGATCGACATTCCGAACCGCTCGATCAACCTGTTGGTCAGCGATGAAGAACTGGCTGCGCGCCGGGTCGAGCAGGACAAGAAAGGCTGGAAACCGGTCGAGCAGCGTCCACGCAAAGTGACCACTGCGCTGAAGGCCTACGCCCTGCTGGCGACCAGCGCCGACAAGGGTGCGGTGCGTAACAAGGCGATGCTCGACGGGATCTAAAAAAGCTCAAAGCAGCGAGCTACAAGCGGCAAGAAAGAGCAACGCGGCTCTTACTTGCAGCTTGCGGCTCCCCGCTATCAGCTGCTTTTATTGGATGTCTTCAGGCTTGACGATCACCCAGTTCTTGTCCGCCGTCACCGGCAAGCCTTCCTTGGCCTGCGCCGCGGCGTGCTTGGCCATCATGCCGTTGAGCTGAGTCATGTATTTGTCCTTGCGGTTGACCCACAGGTGGATACCGCCCTTGGCCACATCCACATCGTGGAACAGCATGTAGCCGTCGCTGCTCGGGGTGTCGCCGCCCACCAGTACCGGTTTTTTCCACTCGTCGATGTAGGTCAGGATCGCCGCGTGTTTGCCGGCCATCCAGGTCGCTGGGGTCCACAGGTACGGGGTGAGTTCGAGGCCGAGGTTGGCCTTCTCGTCATACTTGCCGGCGGTGATCTGCTTGCGCGCAGTGGTCAGCTCGCCGGTTTCGCGATTCTTCAGCAACGTGGTCACGCCGATGACGTTCTGCGGTTTGACGTTGTAGCCATACTTCGGATCGGCCGCGACCATCCGCACCAGTTCTTCGGAAGCGGCGGTCATCACGTAGACCTCGATGCCGTTCTCCATCAGCTTGTTGTACAACTCAGCCTGACCGGTAAAGACTTTCGGCGGATTAACGTCGAGTTTCTTCACCACATCGCCTTCGTAATAAGTCGCCGGCACCGGTTTGCCCGAAGCCATCAGCTCATCGACGTAGCCCTTCAGCTCTTTGAGGGTGAAGCCGGAGAACACCTGCGCCACCCACGGGTAGCAGACCATGTCGTCGACTTCGCACAGGCGATAGTAGTAACTGAACAGGCTTTCCTTGTGGTCGGCGGTGTCCTTGAACGGCATCAGTTTCAGCGAAGGATCGAGCTTGTCGCGAGTGATCAGCCCCTTGTTTTCCATGAACGGCAACAACGACTCTTCGAGGTCGTAGCGGTAACTGGTGTTGTCCATGTCGAACACCGCGTAGTTACCCTTGTTGGCGTTGGCCGCGATCATCGCGTCCAGTGCCTTGGCCTGATCCGCCGGCCAGTGCTTCAGATCGGTGGCGAATGCGTGAGCGGCCAAGCCCAATCCAAGAACCACAGCGAGCATTTTCGGTGCGAACTTCATCGGCGTTTTCTCCCTGACTGAAAGACATCGACGCTAACAAATAAGTGTGACAGTCCTCGTCTGTCAGCGACCGCTTACGTCTCCTCAACGCCAGTTGCATTGCCGAGAGCGACAGTGGCTTATTCCAAAAACGACGGACGACCTGCGATTTCGGTATTAATTCATTGGAAATCAAACTGTTAGGCTTGCCGGTTCGCAGTTGCTCAAGAATGCGACTGGCACAAGTCTTATCGGAGTCTTCATGAATCTGCCGCTGATCCTCAATCTGCTGGTGTTCCTCGCCCTGCTCTTCGGTCTGGCGCAAACCCGCCACACCACGTGGAGCCTGGCGAAAAAAGTCCTGCTCGCGCTGGGTCTGGGCGTGGCGTTCGGCGTTGCGCTGCACAGCGTTTACGGCGCCGGCAATCCGGTGCTGAAAGCCTCGATCGGCTGGTTCGATCTGGTGGGCAACGGTTACGTGCAGTTGCTGCAAATGATCGTGATCCCGCTGGTATTCGCCTCGATCCTCAGCGCGGTGGCGCGTCTGCACAACGCCTCGTCGCTGGGCAAGATCAGCTTCCTGACCATCGGCACCCTGCTGTTCACCACCGCGATTGCGGCGCTGATCGGTATCGGCCTGACCAACCTGTTCGGCCTCACCGCCGAAGGCCTGGTTGCCGGCACTCAGGAGATGGCCCGCCTGCAAACCATTCAAACCGACTATGCCGGCAAGGTCGCCGACCTGAATGTGCCGCAACTGCTGCTGTCGTTCATTCCGCAGAACCCGTTCGCCGACCTGGCTCGGGCCAAACCGACCTCGATCATCAGCGTGGTGATTTTTGCTGCGTTCCTCGGCGTGGCGGCGCTGCAACTGCTCAAGGATGACGTCGAGAAAGGTCAGAAAGTGATCAACGCCATCGACACCCTGCAAGCCTGGGTGATGCGTCTGGTGCGTCTGGTGATGAAGCTGACCCCGTATGGCGTCCTGGCGCTGATGACCAAAGTGGTCGCCAGTTCCAACCTGCAGGACATCATCAAGCTCGGCAGTTTCGTCGTGGTCTCGTACCTCGGCCTCGGCCTGATGTTCGTGGTCCACGGTTTGCTGGTGTCGGCCGCCGGGATCAACCCGCTACGCTTCTTCCGCAAGATCTGGCCGGTGCTGACCTTCGCATTCACCAGCCGCTCCAGCGCGGCGAGCATTCCGCTGAGCATCGAAGCGCAGACCCGTCGTCTGGGTATTCCGCAGTCGGTGGCCAGTTTCGCCGCCTCGTTCGGCGCAACCATCGGCCAGAACGGTTGCGCCGGTCTGTACCCGGCGATGTTGGCGGTGATGGTTGCGCCAACCGTGGGCATCAATCCGCTGGATCCGCTGTGGATCGCGACGCTGGTGGCGATTGTGACCCTGAGCTCGGCCGGTGTGGCCGGTGTGGGCGGCGGCGCGACGTTTGCCGCGCTGATCGTGCTGCCGGCGATGGGCTTGCCGGTGTCTCTGGTAGCGTTGCTGATTTCGGTTGAGCCGCTGATCGACATGGGTCGTACGGCGTTGAACGTGAGTGGCTCGATCACCGCAGGCGCGATTACCAGTCAGGTGATGCAGCAGACAGATAAAGCGCTGCTGGATGCGGATGAGCATGCGGCGCTAGCGAGCTAGCCAGCTGCAAGCTGCAAGCTGCAAGCTGCAAGCTGCAAGCTGCAAGCTGCAAGAAGAGCATTCCCGCTTTCACTTGTGGCTTGCAGCTCGAAGCTTGAAGCTATCTTTTCTCCCAGACTTCGAAGTTGTACGCGGGCTTGTCACCCTCCGCCGGATTCGGCACATTCGACACCAGCGTCCACTGGTTCAGATCGAACTCCGGAAACCACGCGTCGCCTTCCGGGCTCAGCGCCACACGGGTCAGGTACAGACGATCGGCCTGCGCCAGCCCTTGCGCATACAACTGCGCACCGCCAATCAGCATCAGCTCATCGACGCCCTGCGCTTTCGCCCATTCCTCGGCGCGAACCACCGCAGCTTCCAGCGACGGATAGACCTCTGCCCCCTCCAGCACCAGGTCGGCCTGACGGCTGACCACGATGTTCAAGCGGCCCGGCAGCGGACGACCGAGCGAATCCCAGGTCTTGCGGCCCATGATGATCGGCTTGCCGAGGGTCGTGGCCTTGAAGTATTTGAAGTCCCCCGGCAGGTGCCAGGGCATGCTGTTGTCGACGCCGATCACGCGGTTTTCACCGAGGGCTGCGATCAGGCTGAGGGGGAGTGATTTAGTCATGCCGGCGAGGATACCAGAGCCTCGCTTGACCCGATAAGCGCCACAGCGGTTATGCTCACGGCTCAATTGAGCAACGGAATGGCGCGTGACTGAACTGACTCCCCTGCAAAACCTCTGGCTGAGCGAAACCATCCGCCTGCGCGAAGAACACGCCGGGCCGCTGGAGGATCTGGAAGCCAATCGTCTGGCCCGCGCGGCCGGCGGCGATCTGCCGAGCCGCATTCAACGCCGGGCGTTGTGGCTGGCCGAGCGTGACGGGCTGAGCGCTGCGCTCACTCACTGGCTGCAAGGCGCACGCCTGGCGCTGGTACTGCTGCTGATCTTCGCAGTGCTCAGCGGTGCCGGTCTGGCCTTCGCCGCGTTGAGCCAGACACCGGTCAATGTGTTCTGGGCCTTGGGCAGTCTGCTCGGGTTGAACGTGATTCTGCTGCTGAGCTGGGCGTTGGGGTTGATCTTTGCCGGCGAACACGGCGCCACCCTTGGCCGCTTGTGGTTGTGGCTCAGCGAAAAATTCGCCCGGGATGCCAAAGCCGCGCAACTGGCGCCGGCTCTGCTGTTGATGCTGCAACGCAAAAAACTCAACCGCTGGGCCCTCGGCACCTTGGTCAACGGTTTGTGGCTGCTGGCGATGCTCAGCGCGCTGGTGCTGCTGCTGACGCTGATGGCCACCCGGCGCTACGGCTTCGTCTGGGAAACCACCATTCTCAGCGCTGACACTTTCATCAACATGACCCAGGCCCTCGGCGCGCTGCCGGCGCTGCTCGGTTTCAACGTGCCGAGCGTGGAGATGATCCGCGCCAGCGGCGACGCCGCGCTGGACATCGAAAGTGCGCGACAGGCCTGGGCGACCTGGCTGGTGGGCGTGCTGGTGGTCTACGGTGTGCTGCCGCGCCTGCTGCTGGCCGTGTTCTGTTTCTGGCGCTGGAGCCGTGGCAAAGCCGCGCTGAGCCTGGACCTGAAGCTGCCCGGCTACGCCCAGTTGCGCGAACGCCTGATGCCGACCAGCGAACGCCTTGGCATCAACGACGCGGCGCCGGAACAATTGCATCGGGTCGAAAGCCACGTCAGCGAACACGCCAGCGACGGCGCCCTGCTGGTGGCCATCGAACTCGACGACCAGCGCCCGTGGCCACCGGCCCTGCCAAAAACCGTAAGCAACGCCGGCATCCTCGACAGCCGTGAATCGCGCAACAAACTCCTCGAGCAACTCAGCCGCTTCCCCCCGGCACGCCTGCTGATCGCCTGCGATCCACGGCGCTCGCCGGATCGCGGCAGCCTCGCGTTGATTGCCGAACTGGCACGCAACGCCAGCGCCACCCGCGTCTGGTTGCTGCAAGCGCCGCCCGGTGAAGCGCTGGACAGCGCCCGCCTCGGCGACTGGCACGTGGCGCTGCAACAGCTTGAGCTGCCGTTCGCCGATTGCGCACCGTTGAACTGGCTGGAGAACGGTCATGACTGATGCTCGCAAAGCGCCGCTGAAACTCGCGGTGGTCGGCCACACCAACGTCGGCAAGACCTCGCTGTTGCGCACCCTGACCCGCGACGTCGGTTTCGGCGAAGTCTCGCATCGGCCGAGCACCACTCGGCATGTCGAGGGTGCGCGGTTGTCGGTGGACGGCGAGCCGTTGCTCGATCTCTACGACACACCGGGACTGGAAGACGCCATCGCCCTGCTGGATTTCCTCGAACGCCTGGAACGCCCCGGCGAACGCCTCGACGGGCCGGCGCGCCTGACACGGTTTCTCGACGGCAGCGAGGCACGCCAGCGTTTCGAACAGGAAGCGAAAGTGCTGCGGCAATTGCTCGCCTCCGACGCCGGACTCTATGTGATCGACGCCCGCGAACCGGTTTTGGCCAAATACCGCGACGAACTGGAAGTGCTCGCCAGTTGTGGCAAGCCGCTGCTGCCGGTGCTGAATTTCGTCAGCAGCGCCAACCATCGCGAGCCGGACTGGCGCGAAGCGTTGGCGCGGCTCGGCCTGCATGCGCTGGTGCGCTTCGACAGCGTTGCACCGCCGGAGGACGGCGAGCGGCGGCTGTATGAAAGCCTCGCATTGCTACTGGAAAATGCTCGTCCGCAACTGGAACGACTGATCGCCGATCAACAGGCCCAGCGCCTCGCCCGCCAGCAAAGTGCGGCGCGTTTGATTGCCGAGTTGCTGATCGACTGCGCGGCGTGCCGGCGCAGTGTGGTCAGCGCCGCCGAACAGGAACAGCAAGCGATCAGCGAACTGCGCAAAGCCGTGCGTCAGCGTGAACAGAAGTGCGTCGAAGCGTTGCTCAGGCTCTACGCGTTTCGCCCGCAAGACGCAGCGGCCAGTGATCTGCCGTTGCTGGATGGGCGTTGGGGCGATGATTTGTTCAACCCGGAAACCTTGAAGCAACTGGGGGTTCGCGTCGGCGGCGGGATTGCGGCAGGCGCCGCGGCCGGGGCTGGTGTGGATTTGCTGGTGGGCGGGATTACGCTCGGTGCAGCCGCTTTGGCCGGCGCGATCGCTGGCGGCGCGCTGCAAACGGCGCGCAGTTATGGCAGTCGCTTGCTCGGCAAGATCAAGGGCCAGCGGGAATTGACCGTGGATGACGGCGTGTTGCGGCTGTTGGCGCTGCGTCAGCGGCAGCTGTTGCTGGCGCTCGATCAACGCGGACACGCGGCGATGGAGGCGGTTCAGGTCGCCACCCCGCAGGACAAGACTTGGCGCGAGGGCAAGCTGCCCGAGGCACTGAGCAAGGCACGGGCGCATCCGCAGTGGTCGTCGTTGAATCCGCATGCAAAGTTGAATCAGGCGGAAAGGCAGGAGCAGATTGAGGCGTTGGTGGGAAAGGTACTTGAGCTTTAGACGCCGACCCTCACCCCAGCCCTCTCCCGGAGGGAGAGGGGGCTGACAGTGGTGTTCTCGGGTCATACATCGACCTGAGACATCCAGTCGAACTCAGGTTTGAAAGGCATGAAGATCGGCTCCCTCTCCCTCCGGGAGAGGGCTGGGGTGAGGGTTGCAATCACTCAGCCGACAACAAAACCTCAGCCTTGCGCTTTAGCACACTCAAATCCATTACCGGCACCGCTATCTCCTTGGCCAACTCATCCCACTGCCGCATCCGCAGGCTGACAGCACACAACGGATCGCGCTCAAACATGTCCGCCTCTGCCTCCGTCATCACCCCGCCCTGATACGCCAGTGTCTTGCGACTGGCTTCACTCAAGCGCTCGAAATACCCCGGCTCACGCAACGTCAGATACCGCTTGGCCTGCACGTGATACTCCACCAACCGCGCCAGGCGCTCGCTGAAACCCGCCTCACGCAAATAATCCGCCCCCAGCCGCTCATGGCTGACCACGCCATACCCGCCCATGTTCTCGGCGCCCTCGGCACACAGATGACCGATGTCGTGGAAGAACGCCGCCAGCACCACCTCGTCATCGAAGCCTTCGGCGATTGCCAGTTCGGCGGCCTGGGACATGTGCTCGATCTGCGACACCGGTTCGCCGATGTAATCGCGAGTGCCGAAACGCTCATACAACCCGAACACCCGGGCGACGACTTGCTGCTGCTCCGTCATCAGATTTCCTCCAGCAACTGCGCGATGTTGCGCTCGGCCAGCGCCGGGCCGACGCTCATGCCGACGCCGGTGTGCATCAGCGCCACACTCAGCCCCGGTGCCGGGCGCAGGAACGAAAACGGTCCCGGCCCGCGGGCACCGTAGACGCCCTGCCAGCGCTCGACCACGTGCACCTTGCAGCCCAGCGTCTGCTCGGCCAGTTCCAGCATCCAGTTGTCCACTTGTTCGGCGTTGAACGGCGACGGGTCGCTGCCGTAATGGTGCGAATCGCCGATGATCAGCTCGCCATACGGCGTCGGGCTGATCAGCAGGTGAATGCCGTTGTCGTGCAGGTGCGGTTGTTCGCGCAGGATCTGCGCCTGCACCGCTGCCGCCTGCGGTAGATCGGCGAAGGCGCCGTAGTGCACGCAGCTCAAACCAGTGAGCAAGGCGTGTTGCAGGTTCAGTTCGATCTGCGGTTTGGCGCGAAGCATTTGCAGGCGACAGATTTGCGGGTCGAGCGCGGCAATCGGCTCGGCCAGCAGGGTCTGATAATCGTGGCCGGAACAGACGATGATCTGT